>CAYVDY010000846.1:0-2362 GCA_964450255.1 uncultured Candidatus Solibacter sp.
GGAGAACATCCACCGGCACCTGCACCTGCCGGGCCAGCGCAAGAGCTTCGCCGTGCGCGGGTTCGGTGAGGCGGCCCAGGTTTACTTCGGCAAGGACCTCCGCGAACTCCGCCTCGATGAGGCTGCCCTCCTCGCCGGCCTGATCCAGCGCCCCAACTTCCTCAACCCCTATCGCCATCCCGAACGCGCGATGAACCGCCGCAACATCGTGCTCCAGCTGATGCGCGACAACGGCTACATCACCGAGAACCAGTTCATTGACGCGTCGAAGCTCCCGATCAAACTGGCTGAGGGTGGCGTCGAGTCATCTGACGCGCCCTACTTCGTCGATCTCGTCTACGACGATCTCCAGGAGAACTTCTCCGACATAGACTTCCAGACCAACTCCTACCGCATCTACACCACCCTTGACATGAAGCTCCAGCGCGACGCCGTCGAAGCCGTCCGCCTCGGCATGGCCGAGGTCGATGCCATGCTCGGCAAGATGCGCCGGAAGTACCCTGAGCCGCAGGTCGCCATGGTCGTGCTCGACCCCAACACGGCGGAGATCAAGGCTCTGGTGGGCGGCCGCAACTACGGAGTCAGCCAACTCAACCGCACTCTCGCCAGGCGCCAGCCCGGCTCCATTTTCAAACCCTTTGTTTACGCCGCCGCTCTGAATACTGTCCTGGAAGGGCGCACTCCCGCCATCACACCTGTTTCTCAGGTCGCCGATGAACCAACCACGTTCTTCTACGACGACAAGGAGTACGAGCCCAATAACTTCAAGCAGGAATTCCATGGCACTGTCACCATGCGCCAGGCGCTCTCCAAGTCCATGAATATCCCCACTGTGAAGTTCGGAGAAATGGCCGGTTTTGACAGTGTCGCCGCCATCGCGAAGAAGGCCGGCCTCGACGGCATTCGCGCTACCCCCGCCCTCGCTTTGGGCGCCTATGAGGTCACGCCCCTCGCCATTGCCGGCGCCTACACGATCTTCTCCAACAACGGCGTCTACGCCAAACAGAACTTCGTGCGCGAGATCCGCTCCGCCACCGGTGGGCAGATCTACGGCTACCGCCCGCAACGCCGCGAAGTCCTGGACCCGCGCATCGCCTACATGACCCTCAATCTCATGCAGGAAGTTCTGCGCTCCGGCACCGGCGCCGGCGCTCGCTCCCGAGGCTTCGGTCTGCCCGCCGCCGGCAAGACCGGCACCTCCCACGACGCTTGGTTCGCCGGCTTCACCACCAAGCTGATTTGTGTGGTTTGGGTCGGCTTTGACAACAACCAGGAACTCCCGCTGGAAGGCTCTAAGGCGGCCCTTCCCATCTGGACTGAGTTCATGAAGCGCGCTCATCGCTATCGCGAGTACCGGGGTGTTCAGGAATTTGAACCGCCAGACGGCATCGCCACTGTCGATATCGATCCTCTCACCGGCCAGCTCGCTACCGGTTCATGCCCCAAGCCGCGTCCTGAAGTGTTCATCGCCGGCACGCAGCCCCTCGAACTCTGCCACCTCCACGCCAGCGGCCGCAGCCAGGTCGCCGGTTGGGACGCGCCGGAATCATCCGCTGCTGTCGCCGAATCGTCCGCGCCATCCACGGTTCAATCCGCTCGTCCCCGGCCTCGCCGTTCCGATGAGACCGCCGCCGCCCCGAAACAACCCCAAACACCTCAGCCCAAGGAACAGAAGAAGGGGTTTCTGGAGCGGTTTCGGAGTATATTTAGGTAAGAGTTGTGGTCTTGATCCAGGAGGCGTGTATGTGGTTTCAGTTCCTGTTTGCTTCCTCGGTTTTGCTCGTGTCCGGCGCTCTCGCTGCACCCCAGTCCCAGAGTTTTGGCCCCGACCTTCGCGATCAGAAGGCAGTCGTGCCTCCCCAGAAAGCCGCGCCCCTTTCGCCCGAAGCCCGCGCCGACATCTTCATGGCCCGCAAGATGTACCGCGAGGCCGCCGAGACTTACCTCCAGGCTAAGCCTCAGACTCACGTCACGCTGAACAAGGTGGGTATCGCCTATCACCAGATGGGTGACCTCGATATCGACAAGACGTACTACGAACGATCCATCACGGCCAATCCTCAATACTCCGAGGCCATCAACAACCTGGGCACCATTCACTACGCCAAGAAGAGCTTTCGCCGCGCCATTTCCACCTACAAGCGTGCTTTGAAGATCTCGCCGGATTCCGCGTCCATGCTTTCCAATCTGGGGACGGCTTACTTTGCTCGCCGCAACTACAAAGACGCCATGATCTGTTACGAGCAGGCTCTTACTCTCGATCCTGAGGTCTTTGAACATCGTGGCACACAGGGCGTCCTCCTTCAGGAGCGTTCCGTTGCCGAGCGCGCCAAATTTCACTATTACCTCGCCAAGACGTACG
>CAYVDY010000847.1:0-2360 GCA_964450255.1 uncultured Candidatus Solibacter sp.
GGCGTGCCTTGTGGAACTTCAGGTAGACTTCGTGGTACATAGCGTAGCTAATGAGGTCCGGGGCGGAGGGCTTGTGGCCGGTCTTCTTTTCGATGAGAGCGCGGGCCTCGTCGAAGTTGATGGGGGCGAGCTTGGCGCCCGGACGGCCTTTGACCTGCTTGCGGCCGCGCAGGATCACGGCGGCGATCTTTTTCGGCCAGCCGCCTTCGGGTTCGCCGAGCGAGCCTTCGAACATATCGACGACGGAGTTCGGGATGTTGAGGCTGTGGCCGGCGCCGAGGTTTTCGAACTCGTGCACGGTCATGCCGTGCTGGATAAGGAAGAGGGCCATGTCGCCCACGACCTTGCTGGAGGGCGTCACCTTGACGATGTCGCCGAAGGCGTGGTTGACATCGGCATACATGCGGGCGATCTCCGGCCAGCGCGGCCCGAGGCCGAGGTTTTCGGCCTGCTCGCGGAGGTTGGTGTACTGGCCGCCGGGCATTTCGTGGAGATAGACATCGGCGGTGCCGGAGCGGGGCGCGGAATCGAAGGGCGCGTAGTTGGCGCGAACGACCTCCCAGTAGTCCGAGCAGCGGTTCAGGGCGTCGAAATCGAGCCGGGTGCCGCGCGTCTTGTCGTGCTGGAGGGCGGCCACCAGGGAGTTCAGGTTGGGCTGCGAGGTGGAGCCGGACATGGACGAGATGGCGGCGTCGATTACGTCGCAACCGGCCTCGGCGGCTTTTAGGATGGAGGCCGCGTTGAGGCCGCTGGTGTCGTGCGTGTGGAAGTGCAGGGGGAGGCCCACCTCTTCCTTGAGCGCCTTGACGAGCTTGTGGGCGGCGTAGGGCTTGAGGAGGCCGGCCATATCCTTGATGGCCAGGGTGTGGGCGCCCATGCGCTCGAGTTCCTTCGCCATCTTCACGTAGTAGGCGAGGGAATACTTGTCGCGTTTGGGATCGGGGATGTCGCCGGTGTAGCAGATGGCCGCCTCGCAGACGCGGCTGGTGCGGCGGACACTCTCCATGGCGACCTTCATGTTGGGCAGCCAGTTGAGCGAATCGAAGATGCGGAAGATGTCCATGCCCTCTTCGGCCGCGACCTCGACGAAGCGCTTGACGGCGTTATCGGGATAGGCGGTGTAACCGACGGCGTTGGAGGCGCGGAAGAGCATCTGGAAGCAGATGTTGGGGACGGCCTCGCGCAGGCGGCGGAGGCGTACCCAGGGGTCTTCCTGAAGGAAGCGCATCGTTACGTCGAAGGTGGCGCCGCCCCACATCTCCAGGCTGTAGAGCCCGCTGAGCTGGTGGGCATACCAGTTGGCAATGCGGGTCATATCGAAGGTGCGCATGCGGGTGGCCATCAGGCTTTGATGGGCGTCGCGCATGGTGGTGTCGGTGATGAGGAGGCGTTTCTGCTTGCGGGTCCATTCGGCGAAGCCGGCGGCGCCGAGCTCGTCGAGCAGTTGGCGGGTGCCCTTGGGGGGCTCGGTGGCGATGTGTGGCGGGACGGGCGCGTTGCGGATCACGGAGGGCGGCGTGCGGTGGGCCATCTCCGGATTGCCGTTGACCATGACTTCGCCGAGATAGGAGAGCAGGCGGGTGGCGCGGTCCTGGCGGGGCTTGAAGCGGAAGAGCTCGGGGGTGTGCTCCAGGAAGGTGGTGGTGGCGGAGCCCTTCTGGAAATCGGCGTTGCCGACGACCATTTCGAGGAACGGGATATTGGTCTTGACGCCTTGGATGCGGAACTCGCGGAGGGCGCGGTCCATGCGCTGACAGGCGTGGGGGAAGGTGTTGCCCCAGGCGGTGACCTTGACGAGGAGGGAGTCGTAGTAGGGCGTGATGACGGCGCCGCCGTAGGCCGAAGCGCCGTCGAGTCGGATGCCGAAGCCGGCGGGGGAGCGGTAGGTCTGGATCTTGCCGTAATCGGGGAGGAAGCCTTTGGCGGGGTCTTCGGTGGTGACGCGGCACTGGAGCGCGCAGCCGTGGACCAGGATGCCCTCCTGCTTCGGGATGCCCATTTCGGCGTCGTGGAGGGCGAGGCCGTGGGCGACCTGGATTTGGGCGCGAACGATGTCGATGCCGGTGACGACTTCGGTGACGGTGTGCTCCACCTGGACGCGGGGGTTCACTTCGATGAAGAACCACTCGCCGGTGTCGGTATCGACGAGGAACTCGACGGTGCCGGCGGAGTAGTAGCCGGCGTGGCGGCACAACTGGACGGCGGCGGCGCAGAGTCCTTCGCGGATGGACTGATCGAGCCCAATGGCGGGGGCGACTTCGACGACTTTCTGGTGGCGGCGTTGGACGGAGCAATCGCGTTCCCAGAGGTGGACGATGTTGCCGTGGGTGTCGCCGAGGATCTGCACCTCGACGTGGCGC
>CAYVDY010000848.1:0-2329 GCA_964450255.1 uncultured Candidatus Solibacter sp.
CACGTTTGTGCGCGCCGCCAAGTTGGTGAGGCGGCGGTGTCTTGGCCCGAGGAGGTACCACCCGCACTTTGTGTGGCCGTTCGCCTGTAGAATGGATCTTGGCCGAACGGAAAATACCCTCCAGTGCTTCTCCGAGCCTCTGAACGATGCGAGTGGCGAACTTTTTCAGCATCCTGCTAGATGCTTCGATCGATCAGATACTGCACCAACAGCCTGGTACCGATCGCGGTGGGGCCCTTCGGGATGTAGGCCCGTTCTCGCTCGCTCCAATCCGTACTGGCGATATCGAGGTGTACCCACGGACAGTCCCCCACGAACTTACTCAGAAACAGTGCTGCCGTAATCATCCCGCCACCACGGCCCCCGATGTTACGCATATCGGCGACGTCACTCTTGAGCTGTTCGAAATACTCTTCCCACAGCGGCATCTCCCACACCCGCTCGCCGGCTTTCTGTCCCGCCTTGCGGACCCTGTCTTTCAGCATGTGATCGGTGCCGAACATCCCGATCGCAAATTGGCCCAGCGCCACGACACATGCGCCGGTGAGCGTCGCAATGTCGATCAGGGCCGCCGGCTTATAGCGCATCGCATAGGCGAGGCCGTCGGCCAGGATGAGCCGGCCTTCCGCATCCGTGTTCTGCACTTCGACGGTCTTTCCCGACAACGTGGTGACGATATCGCCCGGCTTCATGGCCCGACCGCCCGGCATATTTTCAGCTACGGGCAAGATGCTGATAAGGCGCAATGGGAGCTTGAGTCTGGCTGCCGCTCTGATCGAAGCCAGGACTTCGGCTCCTCCCGTCATATCGGCCTTCATATGTTCCATGTTTTCGGCAGGCTTGAGAGAGATTCCCCCCGTATCGAAGGTGATCGTTTTCCCGACCAGCACGATCGGGCGCGTGTCTTGTTTCTTTGCTCCGTTATATTCAAGGATGATGAACTTGGGCGGTTCTTGGCTCCCGCGTGCCACGCCGAGCAGCGCGCCCATTCCCAAGCGCTCCATCTCCTTCCGTTCAAGAATGGTGATCGCAATCCCTTCAGCCTTGGCGATGGCTTTCGCTTCGTCGGCAACTCTTGTGGGAGTCAAGACGTTAGACGGATGATTGCAGAGATCGCGGACAAAGACGGTGGCTTCTGCCGTGGCGATACCGCGCCGAATCCCTTCGGTCACTTGTCTCGACTGAGCCTTCATCGGGATGAGCATTCTCATTTCTGCGACGTCTCGTCCTGCGGTGGCTTCGCTTCGATAGACGGTGAACTGATAACTGCCCAGGATCGCTCCTTCCACCATCGCTTGTGCGACATCGAGCACGGACATTCCCTGAGGCCTCACGGTCGGCAGCGCCACTGAAAAGGATTCAGCCTTCGTCTGGCGGACGCGCTTCGCGGCTGAACCCATCGCCTGCCGGATGGTCTCAGTCGTCACCTCATTCTTCTTGCCCAAGCCGACCAACACCAGCCGTTTTGCAGGCACCTTGCCGTGGGTGTGATACAGCAAAACTTCGTTAGGCTTGCCTTCAAATTCCTTCGAATTCACCAGCGTGCTCAACGCGCCATCAACGGCCTTATCGAGCCGGGCAGTAGCAGCCAACGCGTCTCCCTCACAGTGCAGGAGTACCAATACCTCCGCGGATGTGGCCTCTGTTCGCCCAACCTCTACGGTCACCTGCATGATCTTCATTTCTGACACTCCTTGTTCACGCTGTCGGCTATTGGTGCTCAGCACACACTGAGCGTTGACCAGTGACCGTTCAGTGATCCGACTCACACCCCCCGCATATCCGGTGCCCAAATATACTTGTGCAGCTGCAATTGAAAACGGACTGGCAGACGATCGGCTAAAATCCATTCGGCTAGCTGACGCACATCGAGCGAGCCAAAGACTGGGCTGAAGAGCACCGAACAGCGGCTGGCAATGTCATATCGGGCAAGAATTTCAAGAGCCCAGTCGTAGTCAGCTCGGTCAGCCAGAACAAACTTCGCTTCATCCTTGGCCGCGAGGATCGGAAGGTTCGGCCAGTGCATCCGATCGGTCATTCCGCTTCCCGGGCATTTCACATCCAAGATGATATGGACACGCTGGTCGACCGGTGCAATATCGATGGCTCCGCTGGTCTCAAGGAGGACCGTGTAGCCGGCATCGCAGAGTCTGGACATCAACGGGAGACTTTCAGGTTGGGCCAGCGGCTCTCCCCCCGTGATTTCCACCAGGAGGCACCCATAGGAATGTACCGTTGCCAGAATTTCTTCGATCGACCACTCGCGTCCTCCAAAAAAAGCATAATCGGTATCGCACCAGGTACAGCGGAGCGGGCAGCCGGTCAGTCG
>CAYVDY010000849.1:0-2328 GCA_964450255.1 uncultured Candidatus Solibacter sp.
AAGTTGTTGTTGTTCTGATCGCCGCCGCCACTGTCGGCTTGGTTGCCCGGCGCCTGGCAATGGCCTTTGCCCTCCCCTCCGGGCTGCCGCCGCAAGCCGGCATCTACTGCGCTGTCGTCACCGGGTTCCTGATCTCGTTCTTGGGTGGATCGAAGACGCAGATCGGCGGGCCGACCGGCGCGTTTGTTGTTGTGGTGGCGGGCATCGTGACGAAGTACGGCGTCGATGGCCTGTTCATGTGCACGATCATGGCCGGGATTATCCTGGTCACGCTTGGCCTGACCGGCATGGGCACCGCCATCAAGTTCATCCCGCGCCCGATCGTGATCGGCTTCACGAATGGCATCGCGCTGCTGATCGCGAGCACGCAGATCAAGGACTTCTTCGGCCTCAGGATCGACAAGGTTCCGGGCGAGTTCACGGACCGCATCGAGTCGCTGATTGAGAACGCCGGCACGTATTCGGTGGAAGAGACGCTGGTCGGAGTCAGCGCGCTAGCCGTGATCCTGTTCTTCGTCAGATACATCAAAAAAGTGCCGGGGACGATTGTGGCGCTGTTCGGCGCCACGGCGGCGGTGACGCTGTTTCAACTGGACGTACAGACGATCGGCACGAAGTTCGGCGGCATTCCGGCCGGCCTCCCTACCATCCACATGGTGACCTGGAAATGGTCGATGGTGCGGGAGTTGATCGGTCCGGCGATCACCGTTGCGATGCTGGGCGCCATTGAGAGTCTACTGTCGGCAGTCGTTTCGGATCGCATGAGCAACGACAAGCACAACCCGAACACGGAGTTGTTTGCTCAGGGGGTCGCGAATATGCTGGCGCCCGTGTTTGGCGGCCTGCCCGCCACTGGCGCCATCGCCCGTACCGCCACCAATATTCGCAGCGGCGCCAAGACTCCGGTGGCCGGCATTATCCACGCCATCACGCTGCTGGTGGTTCTTCTGGTGGCCGCGCCGCTGGCCAAGAACATTCCGATGGCGGCGCTTTCGGCGATCCTGTTCATCGTCGCCTACAACATGGGCGAGTGGCGCGAGATTCCGGAGATCATCCGGCTGGGCAAGCGCGACGTGTCGGTGTGGCTGGCGACATTCCTGCTGACGGTGTTTGTCGATTTGACGGTTGCCGTGGAGTTCGGCATGATCCTCGCGGCACTGGTATTCATCGGCCGGGTCGCCCTGACCACCACCGTCTCGCAGGTGACCGACGACTACCTGCAAAAGGGCTGGCAGCATATTCTGCAGGACAAGCAGATTCCGCCGTACGCCACCATCTTCCGCATCCACGGGCCGTTTCTTTTCGGATCCACGGATAAGTTGGAGGAGGTGGAGAACCGCATCCCCGAACTGCCGCCCGTGGTGATACTGCGCCTGCGCAACATGACGGCCATCGATGCCACCGGAATCCACGCTCTGGAGATGCTGGCAGACAAGCTGAAGACGAGCGGGCGGGCGCTGCTGATCTGTGGCGCGCCCTGGCAGCCGCTGAAGATGATGAAAAAGTCTGGATTTGACCGCCACGTTGGCGCCGAGAACATCTGCGAAAACGTGGAAGCGGCTATTGAGCGGGCGGCGGTGGTGTATGCGGAGCTGAAGCCGGCCTGAAAGGGGCGGGACAGCAGTCCTGACGGCAGGGATCGGCTTCGGGCACACCGGCGATTCGTTCTTCGATGAGCTCGCGGATCATGGCGATGAAGCGGGGGTGAGTGCTGGCGGTTGCCGCACGGACGAAGCCGAGGCCGAGCGCCCTGGCGCGGTCGGCGGCTTCGTAGTCGAGATCGTAGAGCACTTCCATGTGGTCTGAGATGAAGCCGATGGGGGCGACCACGACGCTGGTGGCGCCGTCTGCTTTGGTCTGCTCGATGGCTTTCAGGATGTCCGGTTCCAGCCAGGGCTGTTGCGGCGGGCCGCTACGGCTCTGATAGACCAGGCGGTATTCGATGCCGCCGGCGCCTTCGGCGATGAGCCTGGCGGCATTCTCCAACTGCTCGACGTATTTCGAGGTGCGCGCCATCTCCATGGGGATGGAGTGGGCCGTGAAGAGCACGGCGGAACCGGGGGCCTGCGCCAGCGCGGTTTTGACGGCCTCCACGTTTGGCCCGATGAAGCCGGGGTGGCTGTTGAAATGGCGGAGCTTCTCGAACATGGGGGCGCCGATGCCGATGGCCATTCGGGCGCGCTCGAGGTCCTCCTGGTACTGGCGGCAGGCCGAGTAGGAGCTGTATGCAGAGGTGACGAACACCAGGGCGCGCTGTATGCCGTCGGCGGCCATCTGGCGCACAGTGTCGGTGAGCGCCCCGCCATGGCGATCCGCCAGCAGCTCTCT
>CAYVDY010000850.1:0-2307 GCA_964450255.1 uncultured Candidatus Solibacter sp.
AGGTCTGGCTCGACCACGGCGCGCTGGACTATCGCGAATGCGTCGCCGAGGACGTCAAGCCCGGCAAGCTGACGTCGTTTCCGCAGAGCGTGAAACTGAAGACCGGCGAGACCGTGGTCTTCTCATGGATCACCTACAGGTCGCGCAAGCATCGCGACGCCGTGATGGCCAAGGTGATGAAAGATCCGCGCCTCGCGAAAATGATGGATCCGAAGAAGATGCCTTTCGATGCCAAGCGCATGTTCTTCGGCGGGTTCGACACCATCGTCACTGCGTAGAGCCACTCATCACGGTTCTGAAACCGCTGGGCGCTCGTGATTCCTCTCAACAAGAGAGTCCGTGCCCAGTTCAACCAAGGACATCCCAATGACTTCGATCACACCGTTCCTCTGGTTCGATAACAACGTCCCCGAGGCTGTCGCCTTCTACAAATCGGTGTTTCCCAATGCCAAAGTCGAAACCGTCAATGATTTCATGGCGACCTTCGAACTCGAAGGACAGAGGTTCAACGCTCTCAATGGCGGCCCGCAATTCAAATTCAACGAGGCCGTCTCCTTCTTTGTCAGCGTCGAGAGCCAGGAAGAGGTGGACTACTTCTGGAACAAACTAACCGCCGACGGCGGCGAGGAATCGAGATGCGGTTGGCTCAAGGACAAATTCGGCCTGTCGTGGCAGATCGTTCCGACCGCTCTTGGCGAGATGATGAAAAGCGGCACGCCTTCGCAATCACAGAAGGTGATGGAAGCAATGATGAAGATGGTCAAGCTCGACATCAAGACCTTGAAACAAGCCTATGACCAGGCGGCCTGACACTCTCCAGCGTGCCTCCTGTGCAGGGAATGGCGGTTTCGCCATTCCCTCGCAAGCCGCAACCAATCTCTACACCCGCGCGTTCCATGCCGCATGGGCGCAAGCCGAAACCATCGTGATGCAAAGGAGCGCAGCCATGTTGAAAGCAAGCCATGCATTCAGCGGCTTCTCGGCCAACGATATCGGGAAAGCCAGGGAATTCTACAGCGGCATGCTGGGACTCGAAGTGTCCGAGGACCACGGAATACTGAACCTGCATCTTGGCGGCGGCGCCAATGTGCTGATCTATCCGAAAGCCAATCACACACCCGCAACCTTCACCGTTCTCAACTTTCCGGTCGACGATGTCGACAAGGCCGTCGACGAGCTGGGAAAGCGCGGCGTGCGCTTCGAAATCTACAACGAGCCGGAATTCAAAACCGACGCGAAGGGCATTTCCCGCGGCAACGGCGGTCCGACCATCGCATGGTTCAAGGATCCGGCCGGCAATATCCTGTCCGTGCTCGATGCCAATGGCATGATGTAACGAGGAAATCACCATGACCTCCCACGGCCATTTCCACTGGAACGAATTGATGACGCCGGACCCGGAACGCGCCAAGCAGTTCTATCAGAAAACCATCGGCTGGACCTTCGAGGGCATGCCGATGGAGGATGGCGCGACCTACTGGGTAGCCTATGCCGACGGCGAAATGGCCGCTGGAATTTTTCCGACCAACAGGCCCGCCTTCGAAGGCGTCCCGGAAGGCTGGATGTCCTATCTGGCTGTCGATGACGTCGATGCGCGGGTGAAGGTGGCGATGGCGGCAGGCGCGCAATTAATGCGGCCGATCTTCGACGTGCCGCATGTGGGCCGCATTGCCATCCTGACCGAGCCTGGCGGCGCGGGCATCGGGTGGATTACGCCGGCCGATTGATCAGACCGAAATATCGAGATTGCCGCCGACGCCGGGCGGATTGTTCGCGGCGGGCTGGAGCAGTTGCAGCACCGATTTCTCCGAATCGATGTTCTGCTTCATGACGCTGGTCGCGATCTGCTGCTGGGTGTTGGCAGCCTGCATGGCCATCATGCTGCTAACGATACTCATCACGTCCATGGAAACGCACTCTCCCGACTCACGTGCGTGAACCTAGATGGAGACGGTTAATAAAAGCTGGCTGCGGGAAGAGCGGCGGATTAGCGCGTCGGGACCGGCTTGTCGCCGCGATAGTCGTAGAAGCCGCGCTGCGATTTGCGGCCAAGCCATCCGGCTTCGACATATTTCACCAGCAGCGGGCACGGGCGATACTTCGAATCCGCCAGTCCTTCGTGCAGCACCTGCATGATGGACAGACAGGTATCGAGGCCGATGAAGTCGGCCAGTTCCAGCGGGCCCATCGGATGATGCGCGCCGAGTTTCATCGCCGCATCGATGGCTTCGACGTTTCCGACGCCTTCGTACAGCGTGTAGATCGCCTCGTTGATCATCGGCAGCAGGATGCGGTTGACGATGAAGG
>CAYVDY010000851.1:0-2303 GCA_964450255.1 uncultured Candidatus Solibacter sp.
GCCGCCGGCGAAACCGCCGCCACAGAAAGCGCCGCCGGTTGCCTCGCCGCCAGGACCGCTGCCATCTTCGTCTCGAGCAATTCGAGACGTCGCAAGAGCTCCGACGCCCGCGAGTCGGCGCCGAACGCGGGGTCCAGAAGGCGCATCTTCTCTTCCAGTTCCGCAACCCGGCGCTCGATATCAGTTGGCGCCTGCCCGGACCCAAGAGTCTGCATGAGAAGCCCGGCCAAGATACACTGAAACATCGGATGCTTCACCATAGCGTAGCTGTTTCCATAACTAACCTGAATGGTCCAGTATTAACCATGGTTAAGTACGTGTCAAGTCCGATCACAGCCGGGAGTGCATGCGATAGAGGTTTCAAGGCGTGAAGATCACCATATCCAAAGAGAACTACCTAAAGACCATCGCCGAAGCTGAGTCCGAGGGAGAGGCCGTCATCGCAGCAACTCTCGCACGGTGGCTGCGGATCTCACCGCCCGCCGTGACCGCTGGAGTCCACCGTCTGAAGCGCGATGGCCTGATCCGCGCAACGAAGGGAGGAAGGATCCAGCTGACACAGCCGGGCCGTGAGATCGCGGACCGGGTGCTCCACCGCCACCACTTGATTGAGCGCATGCTCGCTGAGATGTTCGGCATGGAGTGGTACAAGGTCCACGACGAAGCTGAACTCCTGGAGCACGCAGTGTCCGAGGATTTCGAGCAGAAGCTCGTCGCTGCGCTAGGATCGGGGAAGACCTGCCCACACGGAAACGCGGTAGGCTCAGACACGCCGCAAGATCGTAGGGCGCGGGGCTGGACTCCGCTGGACGAGGTGAATTCGCCGGGCCATTTCCAACTCGTCAGCGTCTACGAGCGTGATCGGCAATTGATGGAGTTTCTCGATGGCCTACAGATGCGCCCGGGTGCCTGCTTCATGTGGATTGGACGGAATTACGATGAGACCGTTACGCTTCACGTGACTGGCCTGCCCGTCCAGGTGGGGGCGCCCGTCGCCAGGAGGGTCTGGGTGACGGCCTCGCAATTGACCGGGCACTGTCCGTGCGGGAATGCCGAACAACCCGCTCAGGGGTCTCAACCAAAGTCACGCTCTGGCCGGGCTCGTCGATTTCAACAATCGTAACCCGTTGAAGATGACGAGGAGGGAAACGCCCATGTCCGCGGCGATGGCAGCCCACAGGGAGGCGTGCCCGCTGAAGGCCAGCATGACGAAGATGAACTTCACTGCCAGGGAGAGGATGATGTTCTGCCGAATGATCGATACCGTACGCCTGGAGTGGGCGATCAGCCACGGTAGCTGGTGCAGATCATCCGACATCAGAGCGATGTCGGCGGCTTCGATTGCCGCATCGCTTCCGATCGCGCCCATAGCTATTCCGAGACTGGAGCGAGCCATCGCCGGAGCGTCATTCACTCCGTCGCCGATCATCGCCACGACACCATACTTCTGAACCAGGGATTCCATCACGGCGACCTTATCGGCGGGCAGGAGCTCGGCGTGCACCTCGTCGATCCCAGCCTTCTGTGCGATTGTGCGAGCCGTGCCCTCGTTGTCGCCCGTCAACATGACGACATGCGGTACCCCGAGCGCATGAGTCGCCACCAGCACCTCCCGAACTCCGGGGCGAAGCCGGTCGGCAAGGGCAATGAACCCGCACACGTGAGTTTCGTTGCCGATGACAACCACGGAATGGCCCGTCTTAGACAGTTCATCAAGAAGCGAATGGACTTCCGGAGTCTCTTGCCCGCGTTCTTCAAGAAACCGATGAGAGCCCAGCCAGAACAGCCGGCCATCCAGTTGCGCAGTCGCGCCCTTGCCAGGGATCAGGGTGAAATCCCGCGCCTGTTCTGTTCTCAAGCCGCGACTTGTTACGTACTCACAAATGGCGCGTGCAAGCGGATGCTCATTCGATGCCTCCAATGCTCCAGCCCGTTCCAGCAACTCCTGTTCCGTATGCCCATTCAGCGCTACAACCTTCGCTACCGCCGGCTTTCCTTCGGTCAGCGTGCCGGTCTTGTCCATGGCGATGGCCTTCAACCGTGCCGGAAGTTCGAGGGCCAATCCACCTTTCACTAGAACTCCGTTGCGCGCGGCCGCAGCGAGGCCCGCGACCATGCTGACCGGCGTCGAAATCACCAGCGCGCAGGGACAGCCGATGACCAGCAATACCAGCGACTGGTAGAGCCATACGCCCCAAGGCTGCTGGAACGCCAGCGGTGGGATCGTGGCCACCAGAATCGCCAAGGCAAAGACCACCGGCGTGTAGATCCCGAGATCGATCCGTACGCTGTCTCCGAGGTGG
>CAYVDY010000852.1:0-2279 GCA_964450255.1 uncultured Candidatus Solibacter sp.
GGACACGATGCGCGATCCGGAGTTTCTGGCCGACGCCGAACAGACGAATCCCGATCAGTTGCTGCTGCCCGTCCAGGAGCAACTGATCGGGATTCGTCTGTTCGGCGAGATCCCGTGCCCCCTCGATCGGCCGGCGGGCGACCATCTCTGACGAACCGGCCCGAGGGGCCCAGGTCATTAACGCCCCCACCGGGAATCCCCGGGAGACCGAGGCGATCAGACTGTGGATGCGATCCTCCGACCACACCCAGCTCCTCTGGAAATCGGGCAACTGGATTTTCCCACTCGCGCAGGAAGTCAGGAGAGACTCCAACGACACGGGGTTGGTGGTGAAACTCGTTTTCGACATCAATTGCCGCCCGTTTCGCTGGAGTACACACTCGCCGAGTGGGGAATCACTTTCGAGAGAACGAGGACGTCCGTTTGGTACCGGCCGATCGACACCCCAGGCCGAAGCAGATACTCGCTTCGCGGGCAGATTGTATCGTGTTTCCACAAGTGCCGCGATAAAATAGCCGCGTGGCACTTGAGGGGATCGGGTTGAAGGTCATCATCCAGTGCGCCGGTCGAAAGCGAAAGGAAGCCCGCCGTTGGAGGGACGCGGCCGGAGTGGAAGTCCTTTTCATCGCCCGTCCCGACTTGCGACCACAAGACGTCACCTCGCCCGTTCTCTTCAGCCACCCAGACGAGCCGGTCGGCTCAGGACTGGGGACGTGGAGGGAGGCCTTGCTTTTCTACAACCGGGACGGTGAGCAGCTGTGAGTCTGTGGTCGGTCTGCGGTTCTGTATCCCCCGGCGGTCTACAGCCGCCTGATAACCGCCTTCGGATGCGGGAACGTATTCATCCTGTCGGCCGGATGGGGATTGAGCCGTTCGGACTTCCTGACTCCGGACTACAACATTACGTTATCGGGTGAGAAAAACGTGCCAGGGTGGGCCCGGAGGGGAAACGCATTGACACGCCACCGACTGATCTGAATCAACTTGCCGAAAGCTTGACAGTTCCGGACGAGCCCGTTCATTTCTTCGGTGGCCGAGCCTATCTGCCCCTCCTTCAGGTCCTGACGCAGCAACCGAGATCGCGGTTGATCGTTCACCACAAGGGAGACCGGCCGTCCCAGACCTGTTTCGAATACCAGCCGTTCGACAGTAAGAGGAATCAGAACTGGCACTATGATGCGGCGGAAGATTTCATTCACACTAGCTGGGGTTTTTCTTGCGCCGGCCCATAGCGTGATAGTAATCGACAAATAGCTACTGACCTTGCAATGCTCGGCGATTCCTCAGATACTCATTCGGCTGCGGGATTTTCCGCAGATACACTGAGGAGGCCGCACCCGTGAAGAAAGTGGAAATGGATCAGACGATCCACGCCGAGATGGAGCGCATCCCGAAGCGTACCACCGAGCATCAGTCCGAACTGCGCGCGTTCTACCCGATGATCCGCAAGAAGGATCTGGGGGAGAACGGAGATCCCAGCCGCACCCCAGGTGACGCGCTCAAGGAGGCGATTGAGTTCATACGCAAAAAGCACCCGGACGCGGTGCTGGAGTATGACCGCCAGTTCTTTGGAGCCGAGTGAACAAGGCCAGTAAACGCGAAAAGCCTCGGCCAGCGCAAGCTGAACCGGGGCTTCCTCGTACCCGTCTTGACCGGATCTCGCTACTTGCAGAGGAGGAGGGCGACCCCGAGGAGGGACACCATGAGGGGGAGTCCGATCCACAGGTGATGCACCCGCACCCGCTCGACCCACCCGAACCCCTCCCGGTGCGCGGCGTTGACCTCGGCTCGGACTCCTTGCAGGTTGGCCAGCGGGTAGAGCTCCTCCAGCCTCCGCCCGATCCCTCTCATCACCGCGACGTGCCTTCGGTTCCGCTCGTAGTGCTTCAGGCTGAACACCGCCCCGTACAGCCCGAGGACCACGAGCGCCACACCTAGGAGGGTCAGGTTGACCCCCTCGACCTTACTCGTGGCCAGTGCCAGGGAGCCCCCGCCCACGGCGATGACGAGGGCCGTCATCCGCTCCCGCTGGTTCTCGTGCTGCCTCGCCTCGTCGGCGTGTTCCTTGTAGTTGGCGAGCAGGATGTCCTTCACCGCTGCGGGCGGCTCCGGTGGGAAGTCGGGGTTCTCGGCGATGGTCACGAATTCCCCTCGGCGGCCGGACGAGTCCCTGGGGTGCGAGACGGTTTCCACCCTGACGCGCCGCGCAGGTCGGGTGCCCACTCCCCCGGTCACCCCGGCCGAACCACCCCCGTTACTGGGGGATGTTGTTTGACCTT
>CAYVDY010000853.1:0-2271 GCA_964450255.1 uncultured Candidatus Solibacter sp.
GAGATTCACGTTCATTTCCATGACCTCGACTACATTGACCACGCCTGTATGGAAGCGCTTTCCGATTGGGAACGGCAGCGGGTGAAGAAGGGGGGGAGGGTCGTCATCGAGTGGGATGAGCTGATGCGGAAGTTCCGCCAGCAGAACGCTCTACGCCCCTCGGTCGAGCCAGCAGAAGTCCGGTCTCGATAGGAGCAGATCGATGCCATCAATTAGCAGAATTCTAGTACCGGTGGATTTCTCCGCTCCCTCGGAGGGGGCGGCGCAGTATGCGCAATCGTTCGCGAGGCAGGTTGGCTGCGAACTGACGCTGCTCCACGTGCTGGAGCTGGTCGAATTCTCTCTTTCGCCGATAGAGCTGTCGCCCGAGCGGCTGGATCAGATTATGGCGGGCAGGTCGCGCGCGGCTCAAGGCGAACTGGACCACTTTGCCAGCAGGGAATTGGACGGCGGCGGCGCCAAGCGGCTGATCGTCACGGGGGATCCAGGGGAGCAGATTCTCTTGCGGGCCAACTCCGAAGGCGCGGACTTGATTGTGATGCCGACGCATGGGTACGATCCGATCCGACGGTTTCTTCTCGGCTCGGTCGCCATGAAGGTACTCCACGGAGCGGAGAGTCCGGTATTGACCGGAGTCCATTTCGGAGAGCACACCACCGTAGCATTTCCACCGTGCCATATCGTGTGCGGCCTGGATCTGGGACCACACAGCGCGAGGGTTCTGGAGTGGGCGTGGCATCTGGCACAGGAATTCGCAGCGCGCCTCACAGTGGTCCACGCCACTGCGCACATCGGAGGGAACGTGGGAGATTCTCTCAACCCCGAATGGCGAGTGATGCTGCAAAACCGAGTGCGGGAGCAGATCGCCAGTCTGCTGCAAGATGCCCTCGCGGAGGCCGAAGTCGTGGTGGTGGACGGCGATCCTCATAAGGCGCTTCGCGACACAGTTCAGCGGGTGGACGCCGGCCTGCTCGTGATTGGCCGTGGTGCTTCAGCGGAAGGACCTTTCGGCCGGCTCCGCGCACAAGCCTACGCTATCGTTCGATCCTCCCCGTGTCCGGTCCTGAGCGTGTAGAGGAGGGCGGTGCGAATCGCCGTCGCCGCACTGCGCCTGAGTGCATCGATGGCTTCGATGTCGTGGGTGGCAGGGTGGAGGCGCAGCCCCGTTTGGGCGGAAGCCAAACGCATTGATCTGGAAGCTGCGGATCCTGCGGGACTCGCAGGGACGGGGCTGATTGAAGATTCGCTGCTGGTGAGTCTCGTGGCCGATACCGCGGGCGCAGCGGTCCCGGGAATGTCCGACTCAATCGAGACCATCTTCGGCAAAGTCGAAAGGGTACTGTCCAGCGCCTCCGGCCGGTCGACGCACCGCGAGCAGACGCTCCGAACTCAGGCGCTCTCCATTCCAATCAGACGGCGCCCCCTACTGCACGGTAGTGGACAATGGACCTGAAAGCATGTGGAGGAGGATGCCGGAACGAATCCAAGCCGCGTACAACTCCGAATTCAGGCACAGCCCTACTTGCGAGGAACGGCCGAAGAAAGTGCGCGGGCTCTCTGGTTGGATTCCGGCGACAGCTAAGAGGCGGAGGCAGCGGGGCTCGGCGATGGATACCAGGGTTCGCGGGCGGCGGTAATGGGCTTGCGGAGGGGCGTACAGCCACGGTCTCCCGCCAGAACTGCGCGCATGGTTTCGACAAGAGTACCGGGGCTGAACGGCTTCGGCACGAAGGCATAGTCTTCATGCGCACTCAAGGCGCCGTTGGTGAATGCGGACATGAAGATCACGGGCGTGCCGGGGCGCGCCGCCTGCAGCCTGTCGGCGAGATCCGGACCGTTCATTTCCGGCATCAGTACGTCGGAGAGCAGCAGGTGGATGGGGCCGTCATAGGCAGCGGCGAGTTCCATGGCGTGCCTGCCATTCTCCGCCATGAGGAGTTCATACCCGGCCCGCTCAAGGATCGCCCTGACCAGATGACGGATGAGACGGTCATCTTCAGCGACCAGGATGGTCTGCTTTTCTGATGACTGCGCTCGCTTCATGGAAACCCTCCTGCCGGCAGCCGCGAACTGCCCACCCAAGCGGGTTGCAGTTGGGAGGCCCTTTCATGGAACGAGGGCTCCCCGGAACGCAATTCGAAGTGGGAAACAGCGCACTGACTGTTTTATAACAAACACTTACGGATTGCGCAGCTGGAAGGTCGGAGGGGAGGGGAGGCCAGGCGTTTCCGGTAGTTCTTAGTTGTTCCACGGCGGGGTTTCTGGTTAGTC
>CAYVDY010000854.1:0-2262 GCA_964450255.1 uncultured Candidatus Solibacter sp.
TCCCGCACGTGCTCGCCATCCGCGACCTGGCCAGCGGCTACCAGTTGCTCTGGCATCCGACGATGAATCAAACCGCCCAGCCGGTCCTCGATGATCGGCGACAACGACCTCTCCCCTTCGTGTTGCCTCAACTGAGAATGTTACCATACTGAAATCCGCGGAATCCTACGTCCCGTGCATACCTTGGCGATCTATCCGCCCGCAAGTTGGAGGGCGTGCGGAGCGGAGCCGGCGGAGCGCAGCGACGGCGGCGCAGCGACGCACGCCCTCCAACTTGCGGCTCCCTCACGATCCCTTCGCTTCGACCTCCGTTGGGGTGGCTATCGTCCTCGGGCTGTGATCATGTGTTCCATTAGCGCCAACAACCACCAGCTTTCCGCCAACTTCGGTCCCATCCAAACACGCGTAGACCAACTCACGGGCCATTACTCGACGCCACTCCCGGATGCGGCGCTGCAAGGTCCGAAGTTGTCCCTGCCGAGATTGATCGGGGTATTTCTGCTGCAACCGCTCCCAAAGCGACTTCGCCGTGGCCTCCGGGCTTTCCTGAAGCCATAGCAGAATCTCGGGCCAGACGCCCTCGAAAGGATCCTTCCGAGTCCGCCACGAACGAGGCAGTGCGTTGGCCTTTCGATGTGTCGGCCGCGCCTCTCCCCTTCGCCACAACTCGGGCAGTTTCGCAAGAAAGTGCTCCAGGCTCTCTCGACCTGGACCACTCCCCAATTCTCCCGAAGTCAGCGCGGCCAGGGCCGACTGACTCTCTCGAATGCGGTGCAAAAGTTCCAAAGGGTCCAGACGCCCAACTTCGGTGCGCAGCTTCTCCTTGGCCGATTCCGTCACGGCAACATGCCCCAATAGTCGCTCACAAGGAGTTACGGGTTTGTGATAGAGCTTCTTGACCTTGGCCCCTTCACGCGTCTTGGACTTGAGCTTGAACGACGGTTGGAAGTAGTTCACAAACAATCGCACGGCTTGGAACAATTGGGCGAGACATTGTCCAGCCACGGTCCCCGAGAAGCGTTCGTAGCCGACGAATCGCCGGACCACGGCACCATTTTTCTGCTCGATCCAGGCCTGGTCATTCTTGTGGTAGGCTCGCGAGCGGGTGAACTCCAGTTGCTGTTCCTGGCAATATGCCAAAAGGGTGTCATTGATGAAAGCACTGTCATTGTCGGAGTCGATCGCGAGGATGGGCATGGGCAACTGACGACCCATTACCTTTAAGGCCTCCACGACCAGCGATTGCTCCCGAGCCACCAACGGCACGGCCTCTGTCCAACCCGAGAAGACATCCGTAGCCACGAGGCTCCACAAGAAATTCCCTTGGATCGAGCTGCCGCCGTGAGCAACAAAATCGATTTCGAGGAAACCGGGCTTGGGGTCGTTCCAGTCCGAAAAAGTGCGTATGGGTACCTGCTTGCTTGGCTTGGTCGGCGTCCGGCGCTTCTTGCGATGAGACGCTTGGCCTCGAACCGAGGCCAGCAACCGGTCGATGGTTGCCGCGCTGACTGCAAGAAGGCGTTGCCGGACCGCCGCGTCGAGGGCCAAGTGGCCGTGATGCTCCAAGGCGGCCACAAGGCTGGGAAGGACTGACTTAAGACGCTTGCCGCAGATCCGGTCCGCTGCTTCCCACAAGACAACAAGGGATTCTCGCACCGCCTCATCGTAAATTCGCCGCTTGACGGACGGCGCTTGGGGCGCGGTGTGGCGCATGCGCGCGAGCAGCCGGATTGCATGTTTGCGATGACATCCGGCCACTGCGGCGAACTCATCCAGGATTCTGGTCTTCTCCTGCTTCGTAGCCCGTTCGTAACGCTCGCGCAACGCCGCGAGAAGTTCGGCTTTCGCCTGCCTGCTGATCGTGTTGTCCATCGTGTGCCTCCCGAGGTTGGTAACATCCTCATGAGGCAACGATACGGCTTCGGTAACAGAATCGGCGAGTCAATGCGAAGTGGAAGGATAGTTGTCGCCGATCAGGCGCACACTGCGCCCAGGACCTGGCGGGGCTCAGCCATTACAATATCGGAAATTCAGGATTATCCTATCCTGATTTCTCTCTGCATCACTTGCTCGCGGAGCTGTCTTTGGGCAACGCGGGTGGTGCCCCAACCGAAGGTGGTGGTGTTAAAATCGCTTCACTGCACCGCACCAAGGGATTACAGTGGCCGATTGTGTTCATGGTCGGTTTGGAGGACGATACTCTGCCAAACCACCAGTCATTGCTGGACGAGGACGACATTCGACAGGAGCGGCGCTTGTGCT
>CAYVDY010000855.1:0-2261 GCA_964450255.1 uncultured Candidatus Solibacter sp.
TTCGCCTTCTCGCAGGCTGTGTACCGCCGGCTCGTCCCCGATACAGCACTAACGTTTGCTGGACTGGGGATGTCTGGACTGGGGATTGACACCGCTACGCCACGCATGATAACTCTGTAACCCACTGATGGTCGGGTAGAGACAGGAGCGCTTGGGATGGGTCTGTGCCGATACCGTCAGCGAGGTCTCTCAGGCGGTCTCTCATTCTGGTTCTGATGTATTCAACGAGAACGGAGGGTTCTGTGAAATCAACACGTTTGAGTTTTGGATACGGGCTTCAGGTGGCTGTGGCGTGCCTACTGCTAACCTTTTCAATTTCACAACCGGCGCCGGGCCAGGTCCTATACGGCTCCATCGTCGGCACCGTGGAGGATCCATCCGGCGCTGTGGTGCCGCTGGCCAAGGTCGCTCTGACCAATACTGCTACCGGCGGTGTTCGCGAGGTCCAGGCGGACGAGCAGGGACGCTACAACGCGCTCAGCCTCCCGGCCGGGACGTACAACATGGTTGTCACCGCTCCGGGCTTCCGCAGCATGGGCCGCACTGGAGTTGAAGTCACCATCAATAACGTCACGCGCGTGTCGGTGCGTCTCGAAGTCGGTCAGATCAGCGAGCAGGTGACAGTATCCGCGTCGGCGGCCATACTGCAGACCGACCGCTCCGACACGCGCGCCGAGATCAGTTCCAGGACCGTTGTGGAGCTTCCGCTGCCGGCCTACCGCAACTATCAGAGCATGATCAATCTCGTACCAGGCGCCACGCCGGCGATGGTCCAGAATTCGATGGGCGCCTCCCCGCAGCGGTCGCTCACCACCAACGTGAACGGCACAAACCGCAACAACAACAACACACGCGTGGACGGCGCCATCAACGTATACATCTGGCTGCCTCACCACACCCTGTACAATCCGCCGGTTGAATCGATTGAAACCGTCAATATCTCCACATCGTCCTTCGACGCCGAGCAGGGCATGGCCGGGGGCGCCGCGGTCACCGTGGCCACACGGTCCGGCACCAATCAGATGCGCGGTTCCGCCTTCTGGTATCACGACAACCAGCACCTTTACGCGCGGCCCTTCTTCTACCGCATCAATGAGGACAAGCCGCCGCTGCCGAAGTCCATCGTGAACATCCCCGGCGGCACCATCGGCGGGCCGATCATCAAGAACAAGCTGTTCTACTTCTTCAGCTATGAGCGCACCTGGGAGCGCACCGGCGTCTTCGCCAACTCCAGCGTGCCTCCGGCGGATATGCGCGCCGGGAATTTCTCTGCGTACTCCAGCCTGGGCGCGATCTATGATCCGCTAACCGGCGATGCCAATGGCGTCGGCCGTACGCCCTTCGCAAATAACCAGATCCCCTCGTCCCGCTTCTCCCCCACCTGGACCAGAATCCAGCAACTGGCCCCTCTGCCCAATCAGCAGGCCACCGACAGCCTCGGGCTCAACAACAACTACTTCAGTTCCGGCACGTCCGGGTTGACCCGCGATCAGTACGACGTCAAATCCAACTATAATGTCAACGCCAAGCTCATGATTTGGGGCAAGTACTCTCACATGAACGCCCCTGTGACGGGTTCGGGAGCTCTCGGCGAACTCACCGGTCCGGGGTTGGGGCAACTCGGTATAGCCAACGTACGCATCATCATGCCCAGTTTCGGCTTCAATCTGACGACCTCGCCAACCTTCCTCATCGACGGCGTCTTTGGCCACACCCGCTTCAAGAACGAAGCCCTCGGCCCCGACTTTGGGAAGAACTGGGGCTCCGAAGTCTGGGGAATTCCCGGCACCAATGGCGGCAAGGCATTTGCGGGCGACATCCGCTACTCCGGCCAGCCCTGCATCTCGAACGGTTTCACCGCCTGGGGCAACTGCTCCTCGTCGAATCCCAACTTCTATAACGACAATAGCTACACGTACACCACCAACTTCTCGAAGGTGAAGGGCGCTCATGAGTTCCGTTGGGGCGTCGATATCGTGCGTCATGCCATGAACCACTGGCAGCCCGAGATCGCCAATCCCCGCGGAAACCTCGCTCCCACCGGTAACGCCACAGTGCTCAATGGTCAGGTCGCTCGCGCCAGTCACACCTATGCCGCCGGACTGCTCGACATCCTGGGTAGCGCCAACAAATCCGTGCAGTTCTTCGATATGCTCACCCGCGAATGGCAGAACGGTTTTTACTTTCGGGATCGCTGGCAGGTCACGCGGAGTTTCACTCTGAACATAGGTGCACGCTACGCGTACTATCCGCAGATGAGC
>CAYVDY010000856.1:0-2255 GCA_964450255.1 uncultured Candidatus Solibacter sp.
CCGCCCGCGTCAATAACTCCAGAGTGGCTGGCGCACCCACCCCCGCAAAAGACCGCGCCGCATTCCGCATCGCATCACCCGTCGTCTCCGGGCTCTCCACCGCCTTCCGCCAAGCAACCGACAACTTCTCCATCAGCGCCGCGCTCAGCCCCGCCGGCGCCCGTTGCAAATCAGACCCCGGATGTTGCTCCACCAGCCACAACTCGTGCCGCCCCCACTCCCCCGCCTCCCTTGCCTGCCAGTAATGCTCAAGCAGCCTCGCCCGCGCCTCCAGATCCTCCGGGTCCGCCGACACCCGGTCCTCCAGCGACCCCACCTCCGACGCCGACATCGGAGGCGCAGCCATCATGCGCAGGCTCAACCCAAGGACCAATAAAAGCCAGCCCATGCCAACCTCCACGCCCAACCTATCACTGCGGCAGCGTGAATGGAACCTCAACCTGAGTCACCACCTCTACAGGCTGCCCGTTCAACAAGGTCGGCTTATACCGCCATTGCTTCACTGCGTCTACTGCCGCCTGCACCAACAAAGGATGCCCGCGATGGAGCGTCAGGTTCGTAACACTCCCGCCCTGCCGAATCATCACCGTGAACAGCACAATACCTTCCATCCGCGCCTGCAGCGCCAGCGGCGGATACACGGGATCCACCTTCTCCACCAGCATGGCTTTCGCCACATTCC
This sequence comes from uncultured Candidatus Solibacter sp., assembly GCA_964450255.1. GTDB lineage: Bacteria > Acidobacteriota > Terriglobia > Bryobacterales > Bryobacteraceae > Paludibaculum. The sequence continues at coordinate 683 of CAYVDY010000856.1, forward strand.
CGCCCACCGTGATCCGCTTAGGCACGTTGTCCGCTGGCCCCTCTTCCACCGGGAAGATCACCACTCCAGCCGCCTCATACTCCTGCCCGCGAGCCTCCAGCTTCGCTCTCATTCCGGACTCCACCGCGGCCGCCAGTAAGGCCGGCAGACCCTCCAGGCCGACTGCCTCCTTCACTGCGCCGTCCGCGCCCACCCGCAAACGCAGCAACACACCGGGAGCACCGCCCCCCTTCAGGACATCCAAGGGCACACTCGGCGAACCCGTGATCCGCACCACCGCCCCCAGCCGCGCCAGTTCCAGCCCAACCGCCCACTTCGGATTCGACGGCTCCAGGGCCTTGGCCCGCTCCAGCAGCTTCACACCGTCAGCCAGCCACGGCGACGCAATGTCGCCCTGCGGCGAGGGTCGCCGATTGATCAACATCCGGCCCAGGTACCCAATCTCCGCGGAGTCCTTGCTTTCCTGAAGCAGCAGCCGCAACGCCTCCCGCTCCGTCCCATCCGACATCCAAGCGCGCGCCTCCACCATGTTCAGTTCCCGCACGCCCTGCTGGTCCTGAGGGTCCACGATCCGAGCCCGCCGAAGAGCCGACACCGTCGCCGCCAGATCCCAGCCCGTGTAGAATCGCGCCGCATTCCTAAGCACCGCCACATTGGACGGGTTCCCGACCGTCGCTCTCTGCCACAAACCCCGCAACGTCTCCATCAACCGGTCGTCTGCCAATATCCCCCGCACTGACACGACATCGCTCCCCTGCCACCCCGGTGACAACAACTGAGACTCAGGATGCCGCTCGACGAGCCAGATCAGATGACGTGCCCACTCCTGCCCCTGCGCCCTGGCGAAGTAATACTGCAAGAGCTTCCCGCGCAAAGCGAGATCCTCGGGATTCCGCTCCACCTCCGTCTCAATCTCCGCCACCTGCTGAGCCGTAAGATTCAACGCCTCCACCTTCTGCCACTCATTCCCGCCCGTCGGCGGCAGCGCCACCACCCCCTGCTGCATCGCCGCCGCCGGCAAGCTCATCCCCACCGCCGGCATCTCCAGCACCACACCCTTCACCATCCGCAGCGCCGCCGCGCCATACACCACCGGCACAGCCGCCAACACCAAAACCGCCCAGCCACCCAATGTCATCGACCGCATCCAGTTCATCTCGCCCTCCAGAATCCGTTCGATCCGCCCACCCACGCGGCTCCCTCGCGCCATCGCCGTCGCCGCCCAATCCAGCCGCGACCCCGCTCCGCTCATCGTCGCCGCAAACCCCAACACAACCTCCGCATACCGCCGCCCATCCCCCACCGCCTCAATCGCCGCCCCGTCGCAAGCCTCCTCCGCCAACCCCAACAACCGCCGCTCCACCCACCACGCCAGAGGATGGAACCAGAAGAGCGCCCTGTTCATCGCCGCCACCACCGACAAACCCCAATCCCCCCGTTTCCCCCGCGCCCCCCCCTTCCCCATCACCCCCCACCACGTACACCCCGCCACCCCCCGCCCCCCCCCCCGCCACCACCCCCCCCTCCACCCCCCCCCCCACACACCACACCCCCCACCGCCCCCACCACCACC
>CAYVDY010000857.1:0-2252 GCA_964450255.1 uncultured Candidatus Solibacter sp.
GGGGCGGCGGAAGCGGAAGAGCGCTTCCGGTTCGGCGCGGGCGTCGAGCAGAACGTCACGGCGGAACTCGGTGACGATCATCCCGGGCTGCGGCGCTGTCAGCACTTCGCCGCGCGGTCCGACGGCCACGGCTCCACCGGGGAAAGTCTGCTCCACGCCGGCGCAAGTCACGTGGCCCAAGTAGTTCGCGGCCAGCCCGAAGACGCCGTTCTCGCCGCATCTTGCCCTGAGTGCGGGTAGCGCCCAATCCGCCCACGCCTCGGGCGTACCCGGCGCGGGATCGGCGGCGAAGGGGAACAACACGAGCTCGACATTCTCCACCGCCAGCAGGCGGGTGGACTCGGGTATGAGGGCATCGAAGCAGATGTTCACGCCGATTCGTCCGAGGTCTGTCTCCACTACGGCGAGCCCGCTGCCTCCGTTGTAGAACGGCATCTCGAACATGGGGACGTGCAGCTTGCGCCATGCGCCCAGAAGGCCGGCTGGACCCACCAGCACGTGCGTATTGTGAAGGCGATTGCCCGCGTCTTCCAGCAGACCTGCGGCGATCAGCAGTCCCGTTTCGGCAGCGATGCGAGCGAGAGCATTAGTGGCCGGTCCCGGGATGGTTTGGGCTGCCGTTCGTGCGACCCGCAGCGCCTGGCGCAGCCACTCTGCATGGTCACCCCTGGGGTGGTTTGGGATGAAACCGCAGAGCGACAGCTCCGGAAACAGCGCAATGTGAGCGCCTGCCTCCGCCGCTTGTCTCGCGGCCATGGCGATCCGTTCCAGATTGCCGCCTATGTCTCCACTCTGACTATTCAGCGGAACCGCCGCCGCCTTCACTATCTCGCGCATAGCACCAGATTACAGGGAACCGCGCAGGGCCACTGGCGGGCGGATGAACTGCCTGCCGCAGAGATCAGGCCGGAACCGGCTCGTCCGCCAGTTCCTTCTTGTATTTGCACTCCTTGTTCGGGCACTGCGCGAAGTGGCCGGACTTGAGCACCTTGTCCACCAGGTATTTTGAACCGCAATCGGGGCAAGGCTCGGGAATCGGCTTGGCCCAGGCCACGAAATCGCATTCCGGATAGCGCACACAGCCGTAAAACGTCTTGCCGCGTTTGCTGCGCCGGGCGCTCAGTTCACCCTTCTCACACTGTGGACAGGTGATGCCGATGGTCTGGTGTTTGACGTACTTGCACTTCGGGTAGTTGGAACAGGCCGTAAACTCGCCGAAACGGCCGGACTTGATCACAAGATGGTGATCGCATTCCGGGCACTTCTCTTCGAGCGGGACGTCGGGCTTTTTGGCGTCCTGGCCGAGTTGCCGGGTGGTCTTGCAGTCCGGGTAGCCGGTGCAGGCCATGAATGTGCCGAACCGGCCCTTCTTGAGGACCATCTCACGACCGCAGTTGACGCAGTATTCGGTGGCGTCCTGCTCCGTGATCTCAACCTTCGTCTCTTCCTCGTTGATGCCGTTGCCCAGTTCATGCAGTCCCTGAGCGAGCTGGCGCGTGGTAGTGCACTCGGGATAGCCGGTGCAGGCGAGGAAGCTGCCGTGCTTGCCCCACTTGATGACCATCGGCTTGCCGCACTTGTCGCAAACCTGATCGGTGGGCACTTCCATGCGTTTGATGTCGCGCATGGACCGCTCTGCCTCGGTGAGGTCCTTCTGGAAACGGAGGTAGAACTCGGCCATTGCCGATTCCCACTTCAATTTGCCCTCTTCGATTTCGTCGAGCTCATCTTCCATGCGCGCCGTGTAGGAGACGTCGAAGATGTCGGCGAAGGACTCGACGAGCAGCTCCGTCACGACGACGCCGAGTTCGGTGGGTATGAACTTGCCGCCTTCGCGCTTTACGTACTCGCGCTCCTGGATCGTAGAGAGAATGGAGGCATAGGTGGACGGCCGGCCGACTCCGTCCGATTCCAACTCCTTCACCAGCGTGGCTTCGGTAAATCGCGGCGGCGGCTCGGTGAAATGCTGTTCGGGCAGGATCTGCTTCAGCTTCAGGACTTCGCCTTCGCTGACCTGCGGGAGGCGGTTTTTCTCCTCCTCGTCCTCCTCATCCTTCTGGTCTTTGCCCTCCAGGTAGACGGCCTGGAAGCCGTCGAATTTGGGTACTGACCCGGTGGCGCGCATCAGGTAGCTGGCGCCATCGCTGCCGTCCGCCGAAACCTCGACAGTGGTTTGGTCGAAGACCGCCGGCGTCATCTGGGAAGCGACGAAGCGCATCCAGATCAAGCGGTAGAGCTTCAGCTCGTCCTCG
>CAYVDY010000858.1:0-2245 GCA_964450255.1 uncultured Candidatus Solibacter sp.
CTCAATGGTAGAGCATTCGGCTGTTAACCGAAGGGTTGTAGGTTCGAGTCCTACCTGAGGAGCCAAACTATTTCTGTCCGAACCCCTTCCCCCCAGTAGTTGACGCCAGCGCCCTGCGTGCGTGCTTTCCCTCCTCGCGTCGTATCCCCAATAACGCCAACATTTCCGGGCGGTCCCGTTCTCTGCGCCGAGTCGCGGAGAGTGGCCTGCATCGCCCCGGTGAGTCCGTTTTCTCCCCTTCCCTCCTGACCTCTCCCCGGTGCCGGAGAACGCCCGAGGTTGGTTAACGCAACCGTCGTCTCGGTTTACGTTTTTCGAATTCGCTGCGTATGTTTACAGCAGCGTGCGACTCGCACGCTCCACTCGACAGCGGAACGACCGCAAGGCGGACCTTCGCTGTGGTGCCAATCCACAGCGAGGTGAACCGTCTTGAACATTCCAGCCGAGGATTTCCGATCCATCGCCCGCATCCTGGCCGCCGGCTACCTCCGGCTTCGCGACCGGCGCAGGCGCGAATCTCCACTTGCTAGTCCGCCGACATCGAGCCCTCATGGACACGAGGTTAACGGCCTTGAGAAAGGAGAACCGCGTGGAGACCACGATGCAGATGCAGAAAGAGATTGAGGCGCTGAGCCGGATGACAGTCGGCCAGCTCCGCCAGAAGTACCTGGAGGTGTTCGGCGAGGAGTCCCGCTCGAACCACAAGCAGTTCCTGTTTCGGAGGATCGCCTGGCGCATCCAGGCGCTGGCCGAGGGCGGCCTGTCCGAGCGTGCCCGCCGCCGCGCGCTGGAGATTGCGAACGACGCCGACCTGCGCATCCGGGCGCCCCGGACTATGTTCGGACAGGATCCTGCGCTGAATCCGAAGTTGAGCGTCACGCGCAAGGTGGCCGGCGACCTCGACGCGAGGCTCCCACCGCACGGCTCCTTCCTGGAGCGCGAGTACAAGGGCCGCCGGATCATCGTGAAGGTCCTGGTGGACGGATTCGCGTTCGAAGGTCGGACCTATCGGTCCCTCAGCGCCATCGCCCGCGAGGTCACCGGCACCAAGTGGAACGGCTTCCTCTTTTTCAACCTGTCGCCAACCCAGGAGGCCGCCGATGGCAAGAAGTAGCGCGCCGCGGGCGACCGCCAACGGGTCGAACGACACTCCAGCCACGAAGGTCCTCCGATGCGCGATCTACACGCGCAAATCCACCGAGGAGGGACTCCAGCAGGACTTCAATTCTCTGGACGCGCAGCGCGAGGCGGCCGAGGCGTTCATCACCAGCCAGAAACGCGAGGGGTGGCGGGTCGTCGCCGATCACTTCGACGACGGCGGCTACACCGGTGCCAACATGGACCGGCCCGCTCTCAAGCGGCTTCTGGGCGCCGTGGAGGACCGGTCGGTGGACTGCGTGGTGGTCTACAAGGTCGACCGGCTCAGCCGCTCCCTGATGGACTTCGCAAGGATCGTCGAGGTGTTCGACCAGAACGGCGTAAGCTTCGTCTCCGTCACGCAGCAGTTCAGCACGACGACTTCCATCGGCCGCCTGACGCTGAACATCCTTCTCTCGTTCGCCCAGTTTGAACGCGAGATTATCTCCGAGCGCACCCGCGACAAGATGTCGGCGGCGCGCCGAAAGGGCAAGTGGATCGGTGGCCATCCGGTGCTGGGCTACGACATAGATTCGAAGGGCGGCCGGCTCATCGTCAATCCGGGGGAGGCAGAGCAGGTGCGAACGATCTTCGGTCTTTACCTGGAACTCGGCTCCTTGCTGCCGCTCTTGCAGGAAGCTGACCGGCGCGGTCTACGGACAAAGCGGTGGACGACGGTGGACGGCAAGGTCCGGGGCGGCGAGCGCATCGCGAATCCTCGGCGGCCTCGGTGGAATGCTCGGCATTGGCGCGACGCCCGTATTCGTTGGAGGCGGTATGCCTGGTGCGACGCCACCGTTTGTTCCCAGCGGGAATCCGGGCACGGGCAGCGTGTTTTCCAAGGCTGGCTGGGCGGGCTCGCTCGCGAACCTGAAGTCGTTTGCGGGCATCGGCGGCAGCGTGCAGTTGGCGCCCGGTGTCGCGACAACGTGGGAAGCCGCCACCATGGGCCAGAAGCTATCGGCCATTGGCAAATCCAACGCCGCGCTGATGGGCGGAGCCATGCTCGCCATGTACGGGCTCCAGCGGGGCGGCGTGTCGGGACTGGCTATAACCACCGCTGGCGGGGCGCTGATCGGCTACAAGTACGGCGGCCCGGTCGGTGCGA
>CAYVDY010000859.1:0-2226 GCA_964450255.1 uncultured Candidatus Solibacter sp.
GTGGACCTGGGGCCTGAATTCCCCGGCTTCAAACACGAGGCCTGCCATCTGGAAGGGGCGTGGCATCAATCCTCCGGCAAGAGCGGCGCACGCGTCTCAACGAAGGGCTGGCACGACGCAGGCGACTACGGCAGGTATGTAGTCAACTCGGGTCTCTCCACGGGGACCATGCTCTGGGCGCACGAGTTATTCGGCGCCCGCGTGAGTGGGGTGAAATTGAACATCCCCGAGACAGGCAACGGGACGCCGGACCTCCTGAGCGAGATTCGCTGGAACCTGGAGTGGATGCTCTCGATGCTGGACGCCGACGGTGGCGTGTTCCATAAGCAGACGAGCGTGAGTTTCTGCGGTTTCGTGATGCCCGAGGCTGATCCGCTGACCAGCGTGGTGATCGGAACCGGCAAGGAACCGTTTAAGAGTACATGCGCGACGGCGGACTTCGCCGCGGTGATGGCGATTGCGGCGCGCGTCTACAAGCCGTTCGACGCAGCGTTCGCGGAACGGTGCGGACAGGCGGCGCGCGCAGCGTGGTCGTGGGTGGAGAAATTCCCTGCCGTGTTGTTCCGCAACCCCGAGGGTGTCAGCACGGGCGCGTATGGAGACCGGAGTTGCGGCGACGAGATGCTGTGGGCGGCGGTCGAGTTATGGCGGACAACGGGCAATGCGGCCTACGAAGCCTACTTCCTCGCACACTGGGCGGAGATGCGCCCATCGCTGCGGACGACCGGGCCGATGTCGTGGGCGAATGTGGCGCCGATGGGCCTGTGGGCTTATGCGCTGGGAAAAGGGACAAACGCCGAAGCCGTCACCGCAATCCGCGCGGACTCCCTGAAGGCGGCCGATGAGATCGTGGAAAGAACAGCGGCCCACGGGTACCGGCAGAGCCTGACGGCGAAGGACTTCATCTGGGGCTCCAACGGCGTGGCCGCGAACTATGGCGTTCAATTGCTGGTGGCGAACGAGTTCAAGAGGAACCCGGCCTACGTGGATGCGGCGCTGGACAACGTGCACTATCTCCTTGGGCGGAACCCGTTCTCGCTGTCGTATGTGACCGCTGTCGGCGTCAACGCCTATCAGAATCCACACCACCGGCCGAGCGGCGCGGACACAAACGCTGCCCCGTGGCCGGGCCTGCTTTCGGGTGGGCCGAATCGCGCGAAGCAGGATCCGGCCATGAAGAAGATGGAGGACCGGCCGCCGATGCGGATGTTCCTCGACGATCAGGAATCGTATGCATCGAACGAGATCGCGATCAATTGGAACGCACCGCTCGTGTTCCTGCTTGCCGGCGTACTGCCGGAGAAGTAGCGTCTACTTCACCTGCCACTCGCGCAGGCCGCTCGACCACTTGGGCTGAGACGTAACCTCGATGCGAATCGCGGTCGTGGTGACGGGCGAGAAGGATATGCGCGTGAACTTGTCCTTCTCGATGGCGTATGGCTGCGCCGCTTCGACGGGCTTCCACGTGCCGCCATCGTTGTACAACACCCGCCAGGAAGCGGGCACGCGGCACTCGCCGCGACCTGTGTCGTCGAACCAATAGACCTGTGTCTCCGCCACGCGCTCCGGCTTCGCGAAGGTGTATTCGATCCACTCCGTAGTGCCCTTCGCCGGCCACCAGTCGAAGAACAGCTCGGTGTCGCCGTCGCGCAGCGGCTCCAGCACCTTCTTTCCGGATGACGTGATCCGGGCCGTAGTTGCCACCGTGGGGAACGGCAGTGGTTTCGCGGCGGCCTCGTTTTCGGGGAGCCAGACGAGCATCTGGCCCTTGCCGCGATTGGCCCACGCGTAGTACGGGATGGCAGTGAACGGCTGCGTTGTTTTCGTGATGCGGCCCTGGGCGTCGTAGGCGAGGGATTGAGCCTGACCGGTAAGCACCGTGACACCGCTGAGCAAATCGGGCCGATGTTCGGCGCTAAGCTTCTCTTCCTTCGCCAGCATCAGGTTGCGGACCTTGCCATTCGGGTTGTCAGCCCACTCGGCGGTATAGACCAACGGCCCGCGTTGGAGAGCGACCCGGCCGCGATCGGCAACCACCTTCTCATGCGCGAGAACGCGGCGGACCGGCATGGGCAGATCGAGCTCGATAGTGTCGCCGGCCTTCCACATGCGGCTCAGCACGGCGTAGCCTTTGTCCAGTTCGATGGACACCGGAGCACCGTTGATCTTCACTGTGGGCTGAGCCGTCACCGTATCGGCGAAGCGATAGAAATCCGTGGGAACGGC
>CAYVDY010000860.1:0-2224 GCA_964450255.1 uncultured Candidatus Solibacter sp.
CCCCGGCGTCATGGCTGACTGAACGGGCGACAACGCGGGCGACAGCGTCGGTCCCAAGGCGGACGATTTCGAGACCTACGGCGTCACCGTCGACGCCCTGATCGCCTTTATGGCCCTGGCGTTGGCCACGAATCCCGCCATGGGCGGCAAGCTGATCGTATGGATCTTCGCGATGCGCATCCTGATGGTCATTACATCGCTGGCCTCCTACTTCGTGAACGACGCGGTGAGCAAATCGCTGTTCACCGGCAAGAAGGAATTCAACTTCGAGCACCCGCTGACCAACCTGGTCTGGATCACCTCCGGCGTCTCCATTGTGGTGACCTTCATCGCCAGCTACTACCTGCTGGGCGATCTGCCGGCCACAGGCGCCGGCATCTCCGCCTGGCTTGCCCTCTCCATCATCATCAGTTGCGGGACCATCGCGGGCGCATTGATCCCCGAATTTACCAAGGTCTTCACGAGCACCAGCTCCCGCCATTGCGAAGAGGTCGTCAACGCCTCCCGTCAGGGCGGTCCCTCTTTGAACATCCTTTCCGGATTGGTCGCAGGCAATTTCTCCGCCTTCTGGGAGGGGCTCACGATCCTGGTACTGATGCTGGTCGCCTATCTGGTTTCCCAGACCGGCTCGGTGATGGCATTGATGCCCAAGGAGTTCCTGTTTGCGGCCCCCGTATTCGCTTTCGGCCTGGTCGCCTTCGGTTTCCTCGGCATGGGGCCCGTCACAATCGCCGTCGACAGCTTCGGGCCGGTTTCGGACAATGCCCAGTCCATCTATGAACTCTCCATGATCGAGAGCCGCAAGGATGCAAAGGAGACCGTCAAGAAGCACTACGGCGTCGAAGTGGATTTTGAGAAGGCCAAGCATTATCTCGAATCGGCCGACGGCGCGGGTAACACCTTCAAGGCCACCGCCAAGCCGGTGCTCATCGGCACGGCCGTCGTCGGCGCCACGACGATGGTCTTCGGCATCATCATCCTGCTCGAGCGCCTCTTCGGCAACGTGATCGGCAAGCTCAGCCTCGTCCAGCCCGAGATCATCCTGGGGCTCCTCATGGGCGGCTGCGTCATCTACTGGTTCACCGGCGCCTCCATCCAGGCCGTAGTCACGGGCTCTTACCAGGCCGTCGTCTACATCAAGGATCACATCAAACTCGACAAGAAGGAAGCCTCCCTCGCCGACAGCAAGGAGGTTGTACGAATCTGCACGCTCTATGCACAGAAGGGGATGATCAACATCTTCGTCGTGATCTTCTTTTTCGCCTTGGCGCTGGCCTTCTTCAACCCCTACTTCTTCATCGGTTACCTGGTCGGCATCGCCTTCTTCGGTCTCTTCCAGGCGATCTTCATGGCCAACGCCGGCGGTTGCTGGGACAATGCAAAGAAGATTGTCGAAGTCGATCTGAAGCAGAAGAACACCCCACTGCACGAGGCTTCCGTCGTCGGCGACACCGTCGGCGATCCGTTCAAGGACACCTCGTCGGTCGCCATGAACCCGGTCATCAAGTTCACCACGCTGTTCGGTCTCCTCGCGGTCGAGCTCGCCGTCAAGCTCACCGCCGATGCCGGGCCTGGGGTCAGCCATGCGCTCGCCGCGGTCTTCTTCGTGGCCTCGATGGTCTTCGTCTGGCGCTCGTTCTACGGCATGCGGATCGGGGCCGGCGCCTAGGCGGTCCGGTCGGGCCGGCTGATCCGCCGCGCTCAGCCGCCGACCCGGCCGCCACACTTTTTTACAAATCGGATGGAACTTTTCGCTGGCCCGATTCCAGGGACCTGGTGTCTAACGGAATGACGGGCATCCCGTGGGCTTCCGGCCGTCCCGGTCGGGCGGTCGGACCCCCTGGATGCGCTTCGTTGACGACTCGTGTGGCGCTGATATAATCCCGGTTCCCACACGGGTTTCTGGGTCGGATAGAGCACTTTCGAGGAGGCTAGGTCTGTGCCGAAGGACATGTTCGGCGACGTCGTCGAGCCGTCGATCAAGGTAGGGTCGCAGGCGTGGTACACGGTCCCCGTGTCCATTTTCGTCCACGTGCTGTTGCTGGGAGGCGTGATCATCGTCCCCCTGCTCGCCGCGGACGTCCTGCCGGTTCCGCCGACGATGATGGCGTTCGCCGTCGCCGCACCGCCGCCACCCCCGCCGCCGCCTCCGCCGCCGCCGCCCGCATCGGCTGCGCCGACGCCGACGCCGACGAACGTCAACCCCAACGCCGCCCCGGTCGAG
>CAYVDY010000861.1:0-2213 GCA_964450255.1 uncultured Candidatus Solibacter sp.
CGTGCTCGACGCCACAAAGTGATCGCCAGCCTGCAGCAACGACGTCAATGCCAGCAACTGCGCCGCCTGCCCCGACGCCACGGCCAGTCCAGCCACGCCGTTCTCCAGGCTCGCCACGCGCTTCTCCAGCACGTCGGTCGTCGGATTCATGATTCGCGTATAGATGTTGCCAAACTTCTGCAAGGCGAACAGTTGGGCCGCGTCCGCCGAGTCGTCAAACGCGAAAGAGGTCGTCTGGTAGATCGGCACCGCACGCGCCTTGGTTGTCGCCTCCGGATCGTATCCGGCGTGCAGCGCCCGCGTGTTGAAGCCCAGTTCTCTGTTCAGATCCTTGAATTTCGACATAGTCCTCCAAGTCTATCGGAAATGGGTAGCGGCGGCAAGCAACGAACCCAACGCGAGGAATGAGCCGAAAGGCAGTTCATATTCGGCAGCCGAAGCGCGTCGCACAGTGATCCAGATTATCCCGATGACGCTGCCCAACAGTGAACCCAGCATCAGACCAAGCAGCGCTGTTTCCAGGCCGAGGAACGCCCCCAGCATTGCCACCATCTTGATGTCGCCAAAACCCATTCCTTCTCTCCCGCGAAAGCGCTGGTAGAGAACGCCCATCATGTACAGTCCGCCGGAGAGAAAGGCGGCGGCCACCAGCGAGTTGATCAGGGAGGCAAACGCCTCGCTGGCATCGGGCCGGATCAGCGCGGCAGCGAAACTCAACAACCCCTGCGGCAGCGGCACGATCGCGGAGAGCACCACACCGAGCAACAGGCCACCCTTAGTGAATTCATCCGGCAGAATCCGGGTCTCGAGATCGGAGAAGCCGAGTTCCACTACGATCGCCGCAAATGCGCACCATTTCAGAGCAGCCCAATCCAACCCGAGCCGCCAGACGATCACGCCGAACAGCACGCCAGTGATCAGTTCCACGATGGGATAGCGGGCGGAAATGGCAGCGTGGCAATGGCGGCAGCGGGCCAGCAGGAACAGATAGCTCAGCACGGGTATGTTGTCATACCAGGCGATCATCGTGGCGCAATGTGGGCAGTGCGAGCGCGGAGAGACCACGGACTCGTCGTACGGCAGGCGGCTGATGCACACGTTGAGAAAACTGCCGATTAACAAGCCGAAACCACCCGCAAAGAGTGCGTAAACCATCGCTTCGTTCAAGCCAGAACCTTTCTGTAGATGGAGATCGTGCCGCGCGCCATTTGATCTATCGTAAACTTCTGCTCCACCATGGCCCGGCCTGCGCGGGCGAGCCTGCCTGCCAGAGCATCGTCGGCCAGCAAATCATCCACGGCCGAACGAATCTGGACAGCATCATTTGCGACCAGAATACCGGTTTCGCCGTCGATCACGATCTCGGGCAGTCCGCCAACACGGCTGGCCACCACCGGGACACCGTGCGCCATGGCGAGCAACGCGGCTGAGCCGAGCCCTTCGGATTTCGTGATGTAGACGAACGCACGGGCATCGCGCAGATCCCGGCTCAAGTCGCTGGAAAAGTGAATTGGGAGGCCGGTCTGGCGCAACAACGCGCGGCCCTTCCCTGGATCAGATGAATCAATGGCGACGACGGGACCGGTGCGCCGGCTGATGGAATCCGGGATCTCAGTGCAATCGGGCACGATGGAGATCTTTTGGTCAGCAACGCCCGCCCGGCGCAGTTCCGATGCGACAGCCTGGCTGATGGCAATGAAGTGCGCGGCCCGGCCGTACTTCCAGCGGGAGAGAAGGCCGGCATGAATGGGGAACACGACGCGCCGGGCCACCACGATCGGCCGGCGAGTGAACAGAGCAGCCAAAGTGTGCGACTTCGCGTCGTGGCAGTGAATGAGATCGGCGCGGCTCGACCAGCGCAGCAGATTGGCAATCGTCAGCGGAGCACACTCCACACCTGGCGCGACCGTCGGAGCCAGCAGCAGCGACTCCACCCGCAAAGCGCGCAACAGGTGTAGCAACTGATACTGCCCGCCGCGCAAAGTCCGGCCCGTATCGAGGTGCAGCACGCGCACTTAGCGCCCCCAGCTCATGTAGCGGGCCTTTGCGTACTTCAGAAACGTGTAGAGCGCAGCCATGTAGGCGATGGTCAGCCCCTCCACACCATCCAGGAACCCACGTTGCAGGACGTAGGTTTTGAAGAAAGTCCCCGGCGGATCGCGCAGGAGTTTGCTGTTCGGCCCATGCTTGTTGCGGGCCACCACCTCCTCCGC
>CAYVDY010000862.1:0-2211 GCA_964450255.1 uncultured Candidatus Solibacter sp.
CACTGACCACCCAACGCAACGCCGGCGCCGTCCTCATCCGCCGTTCGATGGAGTCGAAAAGGTCTGGATTTGCCCCTGGGTAAACGCGCAGCGGTAAGGCAGCTCAACCAACTCCACGCGGAAGCCCGCCTCCGCCACTGAGCGAAGCAGCGGCGCGTACGCCTGTGGTTCCACCATCGCGCCGGCCACGAAGATCAGCCCCGCCGCGCCCGCCGGTCGAACCGGTGTGAAAGCCAATCCATCGGTCTCAGTCCTCACCACAACCCGCCCATCGCTGGCCAGTAGGCGGTCCGCCACGCCATCAGCCTGTACGCCGACGGACAATGCCACCATCGCCAGAAGTCCAGCCGCCAGCCACAGCCGCCGCAGCCATCGCCGGATCGTCTTCCCCCCTACTCATCCGCCCCTCACATCAGCTTCTTGATCTCGAGATCGTAGTACTCCCGGAAGCGCTTCCGGATGTCGTCCCGCACGCCTCGGAAGATCGCCAGCTTCTCCGCGTCCGTCCCCGTCGCCTTCGCCGGATCGGGGAAGCCAATGTGCTTCCGTGTCCCCACCTTTCCGCGGAAGTTCGGACACGATTTGTCGGCGTCGTCACAAACTGTAATTACGTAGTCGAACGACTGGCTGATGAACTGATCCACCTTCTTCGGCGTCCCCCCCGAGATATCGATGCCCACTTCCTTCATGGCCGCAATCGCAAATGGATTCACCCGCGGCGATGGCTTCGTGCCCGCCGAATAGACCTCCAGCCGCGGATCGAAGGACTTCAGAAAACCCTCCGTCATCTGGCTCCTCGCCGAGTTACCCGTGCAAAGTACCAGGATCCGTTTCTTCCCGGGCTCCTCCGCCTGCACCGAAGCGGTCATCAAGCAGACCACTGCAGTGATTGTCGCGATACGCATTGCTACTGTCCCCCCTTTGAACGGAGTGAATCGATCTCTGCCAGCACCACCCGCGCGAATCAGAACGCTGAGGCTCCATGTGTACGATCCTACCCACATGGCCCATCAACTCACCACCTCCTTCCTCACCGACACCCTGACCGTCCTCCGGCAGTACAAGATCATGGCGGAGCGCGCCATGGAACAGGTCACTGACGAGCAGTTGCTAATCTGCCTGGACGAGGAGTCCAACTCCATCGCCCTCATCGTCAAACACCTCGCCGGCAACATGCGCTCGCGCTGGACGGACTTCCTCACTACCGATGGCGAGAAGCCGGACCGCCGGCGCGACTCCGAGTTTGAAGCTCCTCCGCAGACACGCGCCGAGCTTCTCGCCATGTGGGACGCCGGCTGGACCTGCGTCTTCTCCGCGCTGGAGCCGCTGAACGAATCCGACCTTGCCCGCACCGTTCACATCCGCGGCGAAGCCCACTCCGTCCTTCAGGCAGTCAACCGCCAACTCGCCCACTACGCCGCCCATATTGGCCAGATTGTCTTTCTGGCGAAGCACTTCCGGTCAAACAACTGGAACTCCCTCAGCATTCCGCGCGGGCGTTCCCTGGACTTCCTCCCAAAGGCGTAATCACAGACCGGAAGATCCTCCTCTGTGCGACGATCTGAGGAAGGAGCACACCTGTGGAGACCGACAGATCAGTACTAATCACCGCCGGCCTGAAAGAGGCTATTCTTCATAACGTCCAATACCTGATCGCCAAGCCCGCACAGCTCCTCACCACCAACGACTGGTATCTGGCACTGGCCCACGCAGTCCGCGACCAGCTAATCAGCGGCTGGGCTGAGGGCGGAGGTGCGCTGCTCCAGAACCGCCGCAAACTCGTCAGTTACCTCTCCGCCGAATTCCTCCTCGGCCCCCACCTCGGCAACAACCTCCTTGGTCTTGGGATTCAACAGGAGGCCCGCCGGGCGTTGGATGAGCTTGGCCAGAACCTCGACACCATCCTCAACCAGGAGGAGGAACCCGGCCTCGGCAACGGCAGTTTGGGCCGCCTCGCTGCCTGCTACCTCGACTCCCTCGCCACCCGCTGAGCGAACCGGCCCGTCCCACGCACACCGATGGACCTCACGCCCCCGGCGCCCCGGATCCGCCTGCTCGGCATCCGTCACCACGGCCCCGGTTCCGCGCGGGCCGTGCGCCGCGCGCTGCGCGAATCGCCACCCGACATCGTGTTGATCGAAGGGCCGGCCGACGCCGACGGCCAGCACGCGCTCGCCGGTCGCGACGACATGGAGCCGCCGGTGGCGATGC
>CAYVDY010000863.1:0-2210 GCA_964450255.1 uncultured Candidatus Solibacter sp.
AGCAGCGCGAGGCCATTCTGCCAGCGCGAATACGCCTCCTTTACCTTCGCGTGCGTGGTGAGCGCGTCGAAGAAGCCCGACGAGCACAGGCACATGATGCCGCTCATGAACTCGCCCTTCAGGTTGTCCTCGATGTGGCGCTTCACCTCGAGCACTTTCGTCAGCACCTCGGTCGCGGCATTGGTCAGCACGAAGCTGACCGTCTTCGCCGTGATGCCGAACTCGGTATAGAGATCGTAGAGTGTGGAACCGTCGGCGTCGAGAATCACTCCCTTGAGCGCGCCCATGCGCAGGTGTTCCAGCGTGATGGCATGCTTGTTGCGCATATTCTGGAGCTTCATCGCCAGCAGGTTGGCGACAGCATCGGTCTCGGTTTCCGATCCAAAGGCGCGGATGCCCTGGACCTCTTCGGGGAGCACGGTGTCGTCGTGCGGGATGTGCGGGATCACAAAGGACCGCACCTTGCGTTTGCCCACCGTGCCCACAGTGCCAGGGGCGCCCACCGGCTGCGTGGGCAGCAAGTTGAGCACACCGCTCATCTCTTCGACGATGATGGTGCGGGTCCGCACGCCCATGGGCGGCATCAGGCTCAACTGCTCCACGCGCCCGTAGGTGTTGGGGATCTTGTTGATGGCCGCCGTCAGGGCGACCATATTGAATGCATCGGTTGCGAATGGGTTCAGCATCGGCATGTGTTTAGGCTCCTTCCCGGACGAGGATGCCCAGGGTCTTCAGTTGTGCGATGGCGGCCGTCTTCTGAGGGCCGGTGATGCCACCAGGCCACACGATCCCCTTGTCGGAGCAGATCGCGTGCCGCGCGACGATCACGCCCTGCTTGTCCGCCGCGCTCGCATCGACGGCGAGCAGAAGTACGCCGGCGGCATTCTGCGACCCGTCGCTCGCGGCGGGCGCAAGCTGCGTCACCTTCCCGCTGGCGGTGACGATGCCGACCACGGTACCGGTCCCCAGGTTCTGTCCAGAGATCACCGTGGCTTTGTCGCGGCTGTAGAGGTTGTCCTCTTCGTGTTTCAGCCAGTCGCCGACATACTTGCCTTCCGATTGAACAGACATGGTCTACTTCCCTCCTTTGGCGGTAGCCAACGCCGAACAGGCTTTGACCACCGGGTTGTCATCGACGTTCTGCGACGCCCGGGTGCCGCTTTCCGGCAGCACATGAGAGCGAATCTCCTCTTGGTCCGCCGAGGCCCGCAGAGCGAGCAGTTCGCCGCGCACCTGCGTCGAGGTCAGGCGTTTGGCGATGAAGCCGCCGGCCAACGCGGTCTGGCCCGCGATTCCACACAATTCAACGATCTCGGCCGCCTCGGCGTAGCCTTGCTGCCTGGCTTCGGCTTCGATCGCCTGGATGTCAACATGGATATCAACGGCGGGCGCGGTTGCGGCCGCCTGAGTAGCTTCTGACACGCTGGTATCTCCTTTCGAAAATCGAGTCTGGTTCACAACTGCGGTCATCTCCCCGAGAACTTGCCTGAAAGTCCCGATGCGATCCGCCAAGCCTGCAGCGATCCCATCTTCGCCGCGAAGGACACCGGCCTCGGTACCGCGGACTGCCACATGGCTGAGTTCGCGACGCCTGGCGACCGCGTCGACGAACATGCCGTAGAGCCTCGCGGCCTCGGATTGCAGCGTCGTCCGTGCATCGTCCGAGAGCGGCTCGTGCGGGTTGAAGTCGTTCTTTCGCGCGCCTTCGAAAACGGTGGTGTACTGCAGCCCCTGCGCGGTATCCCACCCGCTCTGGTCAAGGTGCATGGCGATGATGCCGACCGAACCAACGCCGCCGGTGCGCGTAACGTAGATGCGGCTCGCGGCCGATGCCAGCAGATAGCCTGCGCTCAACGCCCAGTCGTCCACCGCAGCCCACACAGGCTTAATCCGCGCGGCCTCCTCAATCAGGTCGGCCACATCCCACGCGCCGTTGGCTTCGCCGCCATAGCTGTCGAGGCGCAGCAGAATTCCCTTGACGCCTGGGTCCGTCGCGGCATCTAGGATCTCGTTGCCCAACTGCTCGTAGGAGGTGAGGCCGGATTGCGGCTCCAGGCCGTAGGCCCGGTTCACCAGGCTGCCGGCAATCTCGATCACAGCGACGCCGCCCGCGATCGCATAGGGCTTGCGCGACCGCTGTTCCGCGAGCAACGCGGCTTCGACGGCGGGCGGCTCGATGCCCATCCTCGGAGCCAGCGCCGCCAGAATGG
>CAYVDY010000864.1:0-2201 GCA_964450255.1 uncultured Candidatus Solibacter sp.
GACCCGAAAGACCAGTTCGAGGCGCAGCGCGAAGCTCGCCGGCTGGGCGTAGAGGTGATCGGGTTCTTCCATTCGCACCCCGATTGCGACGCCTATTTTTCCGCCACGGACCTGAAGCACTCCTGGCCGTGGTACTCCAATCTCGTGCTTAGCGTGCGGGACGGCTCCGTGTGCGACGCCAAGGCGTTCCGCGCCAACGACAACCAGACCGAATCCACTGCTGAAGAGTTGAAATGCCCAAAATTCTGATCCCCGCCCCGCTTCGAAAGTTCACCGGCAATGCCGCCGAGGTTGCTGTCTCCGGCGCGACCGTCGGTGAGGCGCTACAGTCTCTGGCCTCCGTTCATCCGGAGCTGCGCCAGCAGATTTTCACCGACGAGGGCAAGATTCGCAGCTTCGTGAACGTCTACCACAACGACGAAGACATCCGTTTCCTGGACAAAGAATCGACAGTGATGGCCGACGGCGACGTGGTGACGCTGGTACCTTCCATCGCGGGGGGCGCGGCGTGAGCACGGGTTCGCTGACAAGCGAAGAACTGCAACGGTACTCGCGCCATCTGATCCTGCCGGAAGTGGGCGTGGAGGGGCAGATCAAGCTGAAGGAAGCCAAGGTGCTGCTGGTGGGCACAGGTGGACTGGGCGCACCGCTGGCGCTGTATCTCTCGGCGGCTGGCGTGGGCACTATTGGCCTGGTGGACTTCGATACGGTGGATGCGTCGAACCTGCAGAGGCAGATCATCCACGGCACGAGCGATATCGGGCGGAAGAAGATCGATTCGGCCGAGGACTCGATCCGCGAGTTGAATCCAAATGTGCGCGTGGTGCGGCACGAGGTCGCATTGACGAGCGAGAACGCGATGGGGATTATCGCGGACTACGACGTTGTGGCGGACGGGACGGATAATTTCCCGACGCGGTATCTGGTGAACGACGCTTGCGTGCTGTTGGGCAAGCCCAATGCCTATGGGTCAATCTTCCGTTTTGACGGGCAGGCATCTGTGTTCGCGCACGAGGATGGCCCCTGCTACCGCTGCCTGTACCCGGAACCGCCGCCTCCCGGACTGGTGCCGAGCTGCGCCGAGGGCGGAGTGCTGGGAATTCTGCCGGGTGTGATCGGGTTGATTCAGGCGACCGAGGTGGTGAAGCTGATCCTGGGTGTCGGCGAGACGCTGAAGGGCCGGCTTCTGTTGTACGACGCTCTGAACATGCGATTCCGCGAGCTGAAGCTGCGGCGCAATGCGGAGTGCCCGGTGTGCGGCGACAACCGCACAATTACGAAGTTGATCGATTACCAGGAGTTTTGCGGTATGCCGAAGACGAACGCGCCGCTGGAATCCGGCGAGATTCTGCCGGACGATGTGAATGCGATGATCGCGCGTGGGGACGACTTTATATTGCTGGACGTGCGCGAACCGCACGAACACCAGGTGCGGAACATTCCACAGGCGCGGCTGATTCCGCTGGGCACGCTGCCGGCGCAGCTTGGGTCTATCGATAAGAGCAAGCAGATCGTTGTGCACTGCAAGGCCGGGATGCGCAGCGCCAAAGCTTGCACGCTATTGCGCGAGAACGGCTTTAAGGATGTCCTGAACGTGAAGGGCGGCATCGACGCCTGGAAGGTATAATCAGACCGGTCCATCTTCAATGAAATTCCTGCTGGCTGTCCTCGCCCTGTTCGCGGCGCCTTACTCCGAATCGAACGCACGGGCCTATCTGGAAGGCATCCACAAAGATGCCCGCCGGGGGATGAGCGTCGATCCGGTGGACGGCGAGTACTTCTACAAAGTCACGCAGGAGATCAAGGCGAAGCGGGTGCTGGAGATCGGCACGTCGATCGGGTACTCGGGTGGGTGGTTTGCGATTGGTTTGAAGAAGACGGGCGGGCGGCTGATCACGCTGGAAATCGATCCCGATCGTCACGCGGAAGCGAAGCGCACGTTCGCGGCTATGGGCGTAACCGACATCGTGGACGCGCGGTTGTGCAATGCGCTGTTCGAGTTGATGAAGATCGAGGGGCCTCTGGACATCGTATTCATTGACGCGTGGAAGCCAGACTATTTGAAGTACTACGAACTGGTGCTGCCCAAGGTGCGGAGTGGCGGGCTGATTCTGGCTCACAACACGAAGAACGCGGCCGGGCCGATGGCTGAGTTTTTGAGGCGGATCCGGAGTGATCCGGCGGTGAAGACGGTGTTCCTG
>CAYVDY010000865.1:0-2194 GCA_964450255.1 uncultured Candidatus Solibacter sp.
GATTGGAGCCGGTTCGATACCGACGCCGACGGTCTCATCGACCACCTCGCCATCGTTCACGCCGGTCTCGGTGAGGAAGATCAGCCTGGTCTCCTCAGCCGTACTTCCTACGGCGAAGCCGGTCTCTGGTCGGTGTCCTCCTCCATGGGCCAGCCCTACCCCATCGTGGACGGCATCGCCGCCGATGCCTACATCATGCTGCCCGAAAACGCCGCCCTCGGTGTCCTGGCCCATGAATATGCCCACAACATCGGCGCCGACGACGTCTACAACATCGCCGGCACGGGAACCGCCAGTGCGGGCGTTTGGACCTTGATGGCCGATTCCTGGGTCGGCAACCCGGACGGAACCACCCCATCTGCGTTCGATCCTCTTCATCTCGACCGCTTTGGCTGGCTGCAGCCCCTGACGATCGAGGACCCCTCGCGGGAGTACCTCGTCACACTCGGGCAGACCAGTAATTTCCAGCCCGCTGAAGGTGTCTACCGCGGCGTCAGAATCCAACTCCCCGACGCCGTCGGAGAGCTTGCCGTCAAGCCCGCCGGCGCATTTCAGTGGTGGGGCGGGCAGCGCGACGCCCAACTCTCCTCCATGACCCTGAAGGCGCCCGTTCAACTGCCGCCGGACCAACCCGCGACCCTGTCCTTCGATGCCGCCTACGAGATCGAGGAAGGTTGGGACCTCTTCTTCGTGCAAGCCTCTACCGATGCCGGAGCCACCTGGATCACCCTCGCAAATGACCACACCACGTGCAGCATGGTCGGTGGCTGGTCTTCTATCGGGCTCCTCCCCCAGGACCTCTGCGCCGCTGGCATGCAGGGCTTCACCGGCGCCAGCCCCGCGTATCCTGCCCGCCGGCCCGAGACCTTCGATCTGACGCCTCTGGCCGGCCAATCCGTCCTTCTTCGCTTCGCCTACTTCACCGATACCGCCTACAACATGGACGGCCCCTTCCTCGACAATATCGCCATCACCGCCGCCGACGGGCAGGTCTTCGCCGACGACGCCGAAGCCGGCGGCGATGCCTGGGACTACGCAGGCTCATGGGAACGCAACGACGGCACCATTACTCACAACCACTCGTTCTACCTCCAGTGGCGTAACACCGGCCCCGACGGCGGCTTCGATCGTGCCCTCGCCAATCCCAAATGGAGCTCCGGGCCCATGAATACCGGCCTGCTCGTCTGGTATCAGAACGGGCGCTACACCAACAACGACGTTCGGAAGTACCTATTCCAAGGTCCCAGCTTCGGTCCCAAGGGCTACCTCCTCGCCATGGACGCCCATCCCGCGCCCTACCGCCACAACTACCTCGTCCAGGGAAACTTCAATCACGAGGCCGCCAACTTCTCTGATCGCGCCCAGGTCCGTGATGCCCCCTTCAGCCTCACTGCCACCCAGGCGTTCTACTTTTACAGCGGCGATAGGTGGGTCGCCGTCCAGGGCCGGCCCGGTGTTCCCGTCTTCAGCGACTCCTCCAACTACTACCCCGGGCTCGAACTCGTCAGCCCCTCTCCCAGGGAGCCCTCTCCCCTCCGCTGGATGGCCGCCGATTGGAACGCCGGCGCCGTCATGCCGTCCACGCTTCCCTATCCCGTTCGCGCTCCCGGCTACCGCGCAGGCGACGATTTCATGTTCAACTGCAGCGCGAACTCATCAGCCGGAACCTACAACTGCACCTTCAAAGGCCAAAAGCTCAATGCGGGCGGCGGCGCGGGTGATCCCGCCAGCGTCGGCGGCCAATACGGCTGGAACGTCGAGATTCTGCAGCAAGCCGCCACCCAGGCCAAACTCCGCATCTGGAACACCCGCCCCCGCTAATTCGGGGACGGTCTACTCAATTCCCAATTGCGAAACATGGGGACGCTCAGTCCCCAATTCCGGCTTCCGTCGCGCCGACCGCCGCAGTTCGCGCGGCGCACCTCAGCCGTGTCAGCAGCCCTGGCGGGAGTTTCCTGCGCCCTCCCTCTCGTGCGTCCTGGACTCTCTGTGCCATAACGACTTTGCAGCTCTGACCATGTACATACCTAATTAATGGCCTCTCCCCGGGCCTATCAGCCACACGGCATCTCCTACTTCCGCATCGTCGAGTCGTTCCGTAAGGACCGCAAACCCGCCATTCTCGTTTTTGGCTCATCTCGGCCGAGTCGCCGACATCCTGCACCGTCATCAGCCACAGGCGGACGCGCCGGTT
>CAYVDY010000866.1:0-2188 GCA_964450255.1 uncultured Candidatus Solibacter sp.
CGCGGAGGCCTCGACCTGGCGGCGATGACCGGATTTCTGCTGGGCGCCGCCGTTCATCGCGTGCCCGTCGTCGTCGACGGATTCGCGGCCGGCGTGGCCGCCGCCGCAGCCCGCGCGATCGCGCCGGATTCACTGGATGCCATGGTATTCTCGCATCGTCTGCCGGCCCCGGCGCACGCATTTCTCCTGCAGTTTCTATCGGTGGAACCGCTGCTGGATCTACAGATCTTCGAAGGCGCGGGATTCGGCGCGGCCCTGGCGATTCAGACGCTGGAATCGGCAGTTGCCATCCAGCGCGAGATCAGGGACTTGAGCGGCACACAGTAACCTCATCCGGGGGAGAACATGCCGCTTCGGCGCGATACAATGGAAGTTTGCGCTGAAGGACTTACCGCGTCTTGATCAATCGCCTCGTTCTCGAAAACCTCAAACACCGCAAGCTGCGCACCGCGCTCAGCGCCCTTTCCATTGGATTCCAAGTCACCATGATTCTCTCGGTGGTGGGACTGAGCCAGGGGATGCTCAACGACTCCATCAACCGTGCCAAGGGAGTGGGCGCCGACATCTGGGTGAAGCCTCCGGGCGCCTCTGTGATCGGCCTTTCGGGGGCCAGCATGCCTCAGAAGGTGCTTAAGTTTTTTGAGGCGCAGCCGCACGTCACGCACGCGGTAGGCACCGTGATTCAGCCCTACAGCGGCATCTCCACGGTGGCCGGCATTGACTACGAGCGGTTCGTCGCGCTGAGCGGCAGTTTCAAGTTCCTTGCGGGCGGCCCGTTCCAGAGTCCGGACGACCTCATTGTGGATCAGTGGTACGCCGAACAGTCCAAGGCGCAGGTAGGCGATAGCGTCACCATCATCAACCACAAGTGGCGGATCTGCGGAATAGTCGAGCCGGGCAAACTGGGCCGCCTGTTCGTCTCCATGGCCCGGCTTCAGGAGCTCACCAACAACCAGGAAAAGCTGAGCCAAGTGCTGCTCAAGGTGGATGATCCGAAGAACACGCAGGGCGTTATCGCGAGTCTGAAGAAGATCGAGGAGCTGGAAGGCTACACGATCTATTCCATCGAGGAATTCGTCAGCATGTTCTCGTTCAACAATGTGCCTGGTCTGCGTGCGTTCATTTACGTCATCATCGGGCTCTCTGTGATAATCGGCTTCCTCGTTGTCTCGCTCACGATGTACACCACCGTGCTGGAGCGAACGCGCGAGATTGGAATTCTGAAGGCGCTGGGCGCTTCGCCGATGAACATCCTCAATATCCTGGTGAGGGAGACCGCGTTGCTGGCTCTGGGCGGCTGGATTGTAGGGATTCTCATTTCCTTCGCAGCCAACTGGGCCATCAACCACTTTGTCCACTCCAACCTGCAGTCCGAGATCACGCCAGACTGGTGGCCCATCACCTTTGGCATTGCCATGGCCGCCAGCCTGCTGGGGGCGCTATACCCCGGCCTGCGCGCGGCCCGGCTGGACGCCATTGAGGCTCTCTCCTACGAGTAAAAGGAACGCATGCCAGAGCCTATCATTCGCATTAAGGATCTGAGGAAGATCTACCGGGTCGGCGAGGCTGAGGTCGCCGCGCTGCGCGGCGTCTCGCTCCAAGTGGCGAAGGGCGACTTCGTCAGCATCGTCGGACCTTCGGGCTCCGGCAAGTCGACTCTATTTCATGTCCTCGGCGGCCTGGCGTCGCCTACGTCGGGCTCCATCACCATCGACGGCGATGATCTGATGGCCATGTCGGATTCCGGCCGCACGAACCTGCGCCGCAGGAAGGTCGGTTTCGTCTTCCAGAAGTACAACCTGCTGCCGACGCTGACGGCGATGGGCAACATCGAGATGGCGCGCTATTTCGGTGAGAAGACCGGCCCGCTGGACCCGAGTTTCATGGACCTGCTGAAACTCCTCGGCATTCACGAGCGCCTGGATCACAAGCCGCGGGCGATGTCCGGCGGCGAACAGCAGCGGGTGGCCATCGCCCGCGCGCTGATCAACGACCCGGAGCTTCTTCTGTGCGACGAGCCCACCGGCGCGCTGGATTCCAAGACGGGCCGCAAGGTTCTGACCCTCATCAGCCGCGTGTGCCGGGACATGGGCAAGACCGTGGTGGTCATCACCCACAACGCGGCCATCGTGCCCGCCGCCGACCGGGTGATCCGCATGGACAGCGGCAAGGTCAGTTCGGTGGACCA
>CAYVDY010000867.1:0-2184 GCA_964450255.1 uncultured Candidatus Solibacter sp.
ACCAGCGACTGCCCGATGGTCATCAATAGTTCCAACTCCTGCTGCGAATCGAAATAGATTGCAGACGGCGTGCCCTTACTGAACGAATAGACCACCACCAGCATCGCAGTCAGCAGAGTCCACTGATTGATGTTCGAGCTCACCATGTTCATCAGCGCCATCGGGGCCCGGTCGATTGTCTTCGCCCAGTAGAACGCCGAAACCTTCTCCGGGAATTCGCTAACGAACGGCGCTACCCACTGCACGAACACAAAGCTCGGAATGCCCAGCATCGCCGACACCGCCAGCAAACTTCCCAGGAACGGTTCAGCCGCGAAGTAGATCAATCCGCCGCCACCGGCGAACAGCGCAAAAATGAGGAAGTTCCTCATCTTCGGGCTCGATTTCACCACCATGCGCGGAATCCGGTCCAGCTCTTCAATGCCCTCATGCTCCTGCGGGGGCATTTTAGACAGGATCGCCAGATAGGCCACGTAGATCAGAACCAGCACCGCTGCATCGAACAGGTTCAGCGACGCCTTCGCCCAGATCACGCTGACATAGACCAATGGCACCAGCAGGCCCACCACTTCCACGCAGTGGTCTTTTTCCAGCCGGATCTCATTGAGGGGCTTCTTGTACTTCAGCCGATAGAAGAGCGCCGCTGTGAAGTAAATCAGCGGCCAGCCCAGTCCGGTCAACAACCGAAGCGCGCCCGTCAGGTTTGCCATCAGCAGTGGGACTTGTTGCTTCCAGGCCAGCACAGCCTCCACGGCGAACTCAGGCAGAGTCTGCAGCCAAGCCAGTATCGCCAGTGCAAAGCCCTGAGCCACGAAAAACTGAGCCGCCTCCGCTGCCCACGCAATCAACATCGCGGCCAGCAGAATCGCCGGCGCCGCCCACAGCGCGGTCTCCGGACCCACCTGCATGATCTCAAGCGAAGCCAGCATCGCGAACGCGAATGCGGGCATCATGGCTGCCGGACGACGACTACTCAAAGAACACCTCGGACGCGAATCTTTCAATCATGGAATGCTTCTCAAACCTTTCAGACTTCTCAGGATAATCAGCCCGGCAATGAGCGCCGCGGCTCTCCTGCCGCGCCAGCGCGCAGCGGGCAATCAACTGCGCCACGGTGTGCATGTTCGCCAGCTCTACATCCGGCCTCGCCAGCCCTCGTCTACGCTCCACCGGTTGGCAACGTAACATCGCCAGCACCGACCTCAGTCCATCCCCGCTCCGCACGATCCCACAGAACTCCGATGCCAGGCGCCGAACCTCCCGGTCCTTCACCATCGGCGTCTCCAGCGGAGCCGGCGCCACTGCGCGATTGTCGATCGGCGCCACCGCCGGGATCATCGCCCGCGCTGCCAGTGCTCCAAACACCACGCCTTCCAACAACGAATTCGACGCCAGCCGGTTGGCCCCATGCACGCCTGTGCATGCCACCTCACCGGCTGCCCACAATCCCGCCAGTGTCGTCTGCCCATCCAGATCCGTCCACACTCCGCCCATCGCGTAGTGCGCCGCCGGGTGCACCGGAGCCGGCGCCAGATCCAGATCCAACCCGAACTGCAGACACGTCGCATGAATCCGCGGGAAGCGCTTCTTCACGAAATCCGCACCGCGTCCCGACAAGTCCAAGTGCACGTGCCGCGCCTGGTCCCGCCGCATCTCTTCAACAATCGCCCGGGCCACCACATCCCGCGGCGCGAGTTCTGCCATCGGATGGTAGTTCAGCATGAACCGTTCGCCCTGAGCGTTCAGCAAATGGGCGCCCTCGCCGCGCAGCGCTTCCGACAACAGAAAACTCGGTGCGCCCTCCACGTGCAGCGCCGTCGGATGGAACTGGACAAACTCGATGTCGCTGATCCGCGCCCCGGCGCGCCACGCCATCGCCACGCCGTCCCCGGTCGCCACGTCGGGATTCGTCGTGTCCAGGAAGATCCGTCCCAGGCCCCCGGTCGCCAGTAGCACCGCTCGCGCCAGGATCGTCACCATGCTCCCGCAGTGATCGTCCAGCGCCACCGCGCCTGTCACCCGCCCTTAGTGCTCCAGAAGATCCACGACGGCTGAGAAGCCCCGGAACGTGATGTTGCTCAGCGTGCCGGCTTTGAAATAAAGCCCTCGCGCAATTTCTCGCCCAGTGGAATCCCCATGCGAATGCAGCACCAGGCCCTTGGCATGGCGCCCCTCCGGCGGCAC
>CAYVDY010000868.1:0-2180 GCA_964450255.1 uncultured Candidatus Solibacter sp.
CGCAGCGTAACCCGTGAATCTGCGAACTTGGGTTGGTCGCTCCATAATGACTAAGGAAACAGCACCGGCGCCCGGGCGTAGGTGTAGCCGAACACGAAGGCAGAAGCTTCAGTGCTGCCGCCCGAGACCAGTGGAGCGCGGAAGACGATTGAGTTGATCTGCGGGCTGGTGTGGGCGATGGCGAGAGAGCCGTAAAACGTTGAGCCGGGTCCGCCGGCGGCGATGGACGTAACGATCGGCATTTGCTGCAGGATGGAGGCTGGCACCACGATTTGGCCCGCGCTGGCCGGAGCCGCGCATTGAAACACGCGATCCACGACGCGGGATGTGTCCTCCGGGGCGAAGCCGCGCACGGTTCCGCTGGCCTGCACGGTATCCTCCGGACCTCCACCGGTCCAAGTGAGGACGAGGTCCTGCTGGCGGTCTACCTTGTCCAGACCAACTCCGTTGGTCCATTGAAACTGCTCACTGACGTCGATTTCGACGGAGAAGGGGCCGACTACGGCGCCGCCGGGACCAGCCAGCTTGTAGTGGCCCGGAACGAAGGGGGAGTTCAACTGGCCGGGCTGGGGTGGAACGGTGATGCCGGTGAACTCCGAGGAGAGTTGCAGGCCGTAAACGTTGGGCGAAGCCTGGTTGCGAGGGATTTGCAGAGTCCACGGCGGACCTTCGATGGTCAGGCTGCCGCCAGCGTCGACGTACTCGCCACCGCTACCTGGAAGCGGTTCGTAGACGGTGCAACTGTTAACGCTGAGGGCGTCCCGGAGAAACTGGCTGCGGGCCAGCATGTCCGAGACCGCCTGGGCGGTGTAGGCGACAAAGCCTCCGCTGAACTGGTCTACCTTCGATTCGTAGGCGAGATTGCCCGATTTCACCGAGGCAAGCACGCGGGCGAGGGTCATCCCGCCGAGTATGACGCTGCCGCCGCTGGAGAGAGTCTGAAGGCCTTCGGGCGAGATGCCGACGGAGTTTTCGCAGGCTGCGCCGGGTTCACCGACGATGGGCATGGAGAATGTGCTGGTGGTGGTCTCTCCGAGCCGGAGCTGGAACATGGAAGCGCAGTTCAGCGGAAGGTCGCTGGCGGGCAGTGTCACGACGACCTTGTCGTAGCCCGGTCTTGCGGGATCGCGGCCGATGTAGGTGACGGGCGCCTCCTGGCCGCCGATCAGGAGTACCGCGCCCTCAATACGGTTGAGCTCGGCGGGGAGCTCGTTGTCGGGTCCATCGATGGCGCCCAGGCCTGCGGCTGAAAACTCCAGCGTCGCGCCCGGCGTGGCGCCGTTGGCGTAGGTCAGGGAAGCGGGCTCGGCTTCGGAGATGAGGATTCTCGCCTGCGCCATGCCGCCTGGGGCGCCCGTGTTGGTGATGAGTCCGAAGTTGGCGTCAGCCACCGTGACCTTGGACGGATTGCTGGTTTCTCCGCCTGAGCTGACGGCGAGCGCGTAGTTGCCGGCCGGCGCGGTGGACGGCACGATGGCGGTAATCCGATTCTCCGCCACCGAGAGCAGATAGGCGTAGTAGACGGCGCCGTCACTCGCGGCAGTGAGGGCGACCGTGACGCCGGCGAGTTCCTGCGGATAGGGGATCTCCGCGGCCGCTGCTTCCGCTGGACCCAATTCCGCGCCGGAGATGGCGAAGACCGAGCCGCGCGCGAGGGTGGCGGGAGTGGCTACCGTGGCCAGCGTCGTTACGCCGTTCTTTTCATTGATTCGGGGTTTCGCGGCCAGCGGATATAGACTGGCCAGCAGCGTCAGCGCACACAGACAAACTTCCCTCATGGCTCCTCCCAGGGACCAATACCTGTATGTCCTTAGACTAGGAGGGATGGGCGTTGCCCGCAAGCCCTATTTGCCGGTTGGCTCCGGTTCGTATTGAAAGACCTTGTCCAGAGGCACGCCGAATGCTTTTGCGATACGGAACGCGGCTTCCAGGGAGGGCGAGTATTTGCCCTGCTCGATGGCGATAATTGTCTGGCGGGTGACCCCGACCTGCTCAGCGAGGGCCTGCTGGGTCATCTCGCCGGCGTGGAAGCGGAGTTCTCTGATCCGGTTGCGAATCCCGGTAGCGCCCATGTCAGAGCCCTGCCCGGTAGTAGTAGAGTTGCGTGACGCCTTTGACGACTTCAGCTACGATCAGGGCAGCCAGAGCGGCCTGGGCCAGCACTAAGGGCGTCAGAGGCA
>CAYVDY010000869.1:0-2180 GCA_964450255.1 uncultured Candidatus Solibacter sp.
GACTCACACGCGCACAAAGGGAGGTCCATCTGACCTTTTCGGGTTGGACTCAGGATAGTAGAACGGGCCGGCGTTTCAGTAACGGCCCATCGACGTTTCTAGAAGAGGTCCGAATGAAGCTCGAGGATCGGAACTTCTAGCTGAACTGGTTCGCTCGCGCATCTGGTTCTCGGGCCTGGAGAGTCGCGTGCGGTTCGGCGTTGCCTCCCCCGGCAAGTCCGTCCTCCTTGGGCTCGTCCCCAAAGCGCCGTATCCTCACTCCACAACCCAACCCCATCTCATGTACCAGGAGATCGCAGCAGGAGTCAGGACGGGAAGCGAACCGTGGCCGTGCTTGCTGCTACAGTTCCCACGAGGACAGTTCCCGGGAAACGGAGATGGGGGAGCCTGCAGAGAAGAAGATCAGGCCGCGAGATCCGTCTCGTCTGCTAGGATCTCCTGCAACTGTTCCACGAGCTTCTCGACCTCGGGTCCTGACATATTGAAAAAGATTCGGACGTCCTTCCTTCACGTAGCCCCGCAATTAGTATGCCGCATCCGGCATAATGTGCAGCCGTCGAACCCCTTGAGAAATCAAGGGTTTCTAGTTTCTGGCGAGAAGACGTCGCGCATCGTTGGAGAGGGTGGTCGGACGGTTCGAACCCGAGTCGTAAGCGATTCGCGGATTGCGGTCGTTCATCGGCAATCTCTGCAGGTTCAGGCGGATCGCGCTCAACAAGGCAAGTGTAGAGACCGATCAATCGCAGTGCCTCGATTCGCGCGACATCAACCGCCAGCTCTTCCCGGAACTCCTCCTTCCAGAGCCTCCTGAACTCTTCAACCTCTTCATTGGTGAGATCCATCCGGGCACTCTACCCGCATGACGCAAACGGTACAAGGGGGTACGTGCGCACGCGGATACACGTTGACAATCAGGCCCAGCGGCGTTTACTTAGGAGGCTATGGCGCAAGAACGGGGCCGACGGTTGGATTCGGTGAAGCGACTTCTCGCCATGTCGGAGGTGCCAGCAGACGAGGAGTCATTCGTTCGGTGGCTCGAGCACCGTGATGTGTTGGAGTTCTTGGAGAAGAACGCGCATGAGGACGACCTTGTTGTTTACGCATCTCTTCCACATGGGTTCGTGCATGCGGTGTTCGTTCCAGAGAACCGAACTACGCCTCCAGACATGGATGACCTGTTGGACTGGAACTGCAGCCCGAGTTCCGGCTGGGGGATTTCGCACAACATGTCAGACCCAGAGTCGATAAAGCTTGTGGGGCCGTTGAATCACACGTCCAGCAAGACCATCGACGCGGGAGAACAGCTGGTATTCACTCGCTTCTTTGAAGGCCACGTAGGACAGAAGAACTACATCGAGATCTCGCAGAGGTTTGCTCAGGCGCTCGGGCTGCACTTCGTGCCAGAGCGCAGCGCATTCTGCCGGCTCGATCATCTCGGAGACTATGAGGATATCGTCCGCATCGTCACCGCTGCCTCGGATGCAGGGACAGATGGCGGTACCGTCGTCACGGTTCGCCGCGATGTCCTGGATGAATGGATGGTCGTGACCCGCAGCGTGGTTGTCCGGACATTTGATTTTACGCGATTCAAGGAGATGAACTTCTCCGGCTGGCCAGGTCGCGAGCCGGTCGTGACGAGCGCGATTGACCTGGGTTACCGATCCGTCATCGAGCCAGGATACGCGAGCTATGTCCGGGGCTGCCAGGTCGTGCGGCCAGGGTTCGGTCGCGCTGAACTGCTTGCACGCTATGCTGGCTCCCGATCTGAAGCGCGCGAATACGCTTCGTTCATCATTCGGGACTGGAAGAACGGGAAGATCTGCGAGATCTCGTCTGCGCCGGGTGCGACTGCGAACTACTTCACGGAGTCTATTCTGCCGTATGAAACGAGCCCGGCGTTCTTCAGGCCGGAGGTGTTGGCAAAGTACAAGGCAGATCCAGACAAGTACCGTCTGAGCAGCAGAACGATCACGTGTCGTGGCGCGTGGCACCTTCAGACCTTCGACATCAACGAGGCCGGTCAGGTACACACCTACATCGTCTATCTTGGCAGGCTGCCGTACGAGGAGCAGCTCCACTGGAGGGCCTACAACGAACGCCCCAAGGCACCAATTTCTTCGCGGGCGGTCAAGACGGATTTCAGAGGCAGCTGGGATCTGGAATACGATCCGCTCGACAGT
>CAYVDY010000870.1:0-2178 GCA_964450255.1 uncultured Candidatus Solibacter sp.
GCGCGCCGCCAAGCGCAGCATGGACGTGCTCGGCGCGCTGGTTGGGCTGATGTTGACCGCGCTTCTGTTCCCCTTCATCGCCCTGGCCATTCGCAGCGAGGGCGCCGGGCCGGTGTTTTTCCGTCAATTGCGCGTCGGCGAACATGGCCCGGATGGCCCAAAGCTGTTTCACATGGTCAAATTCCGCACCATGCGGGTGGACGCGGAAGCGGCGAGCGGTCCGGTTTGGGCGGCCAAACGCGATCCGCGCGTGACGGCGGTCGGTTCCTTCATGCGCAAGACCCGCCTGGACGAGCTTCCCCAGTTCATCAATGTCCTCAAGGGCGAAATGTCATTGATCGGCCCACGCCCAGAGCGCCCCGGCATCGTAGAAAGCCTGGATGAAGCGATCCCCTTCTATGCCGAACGCATGTTCGGCGTGAAACCCGGCATCACCGGCTTGGCTCAAGTGCATCAGGGCTATGACCGCACTTTGGACGACGTCCGGTCCAAGATTGGCTACGATCACGCTTATGCGCTGGCTCTCAGCCGCCCGGCAGCTTGGATCAGCATGGACTTGCACATCATTGCGCGCACTTTGGTCGTCATGTTCTGTGGACGCGGTCAATGAATGTTCTAGGGCGTAAACTCATAAGATCACTTGGCGTTTGGCTTTTGCCGTGATTCAAGGTTTCTGAACGGGAGGAATCTTGAATGACGCGTCGCCGTTACGAACTGAGCGATCATGAATGGTCGATCCTGTCGCCGCTGCCGCCCAACGATAGCGTCCGTCAAGGTGGTGGAAATTCGGGCAAGCGCAGAGGTGGTCATCGATCAGGCGGCCTTTGGTGGAAAGGTGATGGCCTGGGTGCTTTCGATGGCCATGTTCAGTTCGGCCATGGCCTCGACCTGCATGTAACGGTTCTGGGTCTGCCACTCGTCGTTCTGTTCCAAGAGCACGGCCCCGATCAAGCGGATGATCGAGGCTTCACCTGGGAAGATACCGACGACGTCTGCGCGACGTTTGACCTCCTTGTTGAGACGCTCCAAGGGGTTGGTGCTGTGCAACTTGGTCCGGTGCTGGGCCGGGAACCCCATATAGGCGAGCACGTCGTGTTCGCTATTGTCCATGAAGGCGGCCAACTTTGGCCAGCGGTCGCGCATCTGGTCGGCGACATGGCGGAAGGTCTGGTGGGCGGCCTCGGCGTCGGGCTGTAGGAAGGCTTGGCGCAGGGCGGCGGCGGCGATGGAGTTCTGGCCTTTGGGCACGTAGGCCAAGGCGTTCCTCATCCAGTGGACTCGGCAGCGCTGCCAGGTCGCGCCCATGACCCGGGCGATGGCGGCCTTGAGCCCTTCATGGGCGTCTGAGATCACCAGCTTGACGCCCTTCAACCCCCGGCGCAGCAAGGCTTTCAGGAAGGTGGACCAGAAGGTTTCGGCCTCGCTGGGGCCAATATGCAGCCCGACGATCTCCCGTTTGCCCTCGGTGTTGGCGGCCACCGCGATTATCGCTGCCACCGAGACGATGCGCCCGCCCTCGCGCTGCTTGAGGTAGGTGGCGTCCAGCCACAGGTAGGGCCACTCGCCTTCCAGCGGGCGGTCGAGAAAGGCGCCGACACGCTCGTCGATGTCCCGGCACAGCTTGGACACCGTCGACTTCGAGATGCCCGACAGGCCCATCGCCTGGACCAGTTCGTCGACGCGCCGGGTCGAGACCCCGCCGATCCAGGCTTCTTGGATCACCGCCACCAGGGCCTTCTCGCTGGTCTTGCGGGCCTCCAGGAAGGGCGGGAAATAGCTGCCCTGGCGCAGCTTGGGAATGCGCAGGTTCAGCGTGCCGAGCCGCGTGTCCAGCGTCCGGTCGCGATAGCCGTTGCGGTGGGTCAGCCGTTCGGCGGAGCGTTCGTGCCGCCCAGCACCGATCTGTCCTTCGACGTCAGCTTCCATCAGCATCTGCAGCACCGCCTCCGCGACGCTGCGCAGGAAGTCGCCGTCTCCGGCCTTCTGGAGCAACTCTGCCAGTGCCATACTGTCATCGGTCATTGGGTTCGTCCTTCGGTTCGAGCTGAAGCGTTGCAACTCCACTCTAGCCGACCAATCCAATGACCACCTCTTGCGCATGGGCCGCCGCCCTGGCGGTGGGGCATGCCCCACCGCCAGGGCGATCAGCGAATTTCCACCACGTCCGTGGACGCTATC
>CAYVDY010000871.1:0-2178 GCA_964450255.1 uncultured Candidatus Solibacter sp.
GATGACCAAACGGACCGAGCCGATCTCACGGCTGACGGCATTGAGAGGAGTGCGGGCATGAGTAAGGCCAAGGTGGCGACGGTGTGGCTGGACGGATGCTCGGGCTGCCATATGTCCGTGCTGGATATCGACGAGACTCTGCTGGAAGTGCTGAAGAAGGCGGATATCGTCTACGGCCCGCTGGTAGACGCCCAGGAGTTTCCGGAAGGCGTGGACGTCACGCTGGTGGAAGGCGCGGTCAGCAATCAGGATGACCTGAAGCTGATCCAGAAGATCCGGCGTAATACCAAGCTGCTGGTGGCGTTGGGCGACTGCGCAGTGACCGGCAACGTGCCTTCCATGCGCAACGGCATCCCCGTGAAGGCGCTGCTGGAGCGCGGCTACGTGGAAGGCTCGGACGTGAATCACCGCCCGCCCACCGACGGCGTGCCGGCGCTGCTGCGGAATGCGATTCCGGTGCATGAGGCGGTGCGCGTGGATCTGCACATCCCCGGCTGCCCGCCGAAAGCGGATGCCATCGCGTATGTGGTGATGGAAGTCCTCAACGGGCGGAAGCCGGAGTTGACGGGCAAAGTGAAATTCGGCTGAGAGAGGATTGCCATGTCGCGAACCATCACGATCGACCATGTGACCAGGATTGAGGGACACGCCAAAATCGATATCCACCTCAATGATCAGGGGAAGGTGGCGTCCACGCAGTTCCATGTGACGCAGTTCCGTGGCTTTGAGAAGTTTGTCGAGGGACGGCCCTACTATGAGATGCCGGCCATCACGGCGCGCATCTGCGGCATCTGCCCGGTCAGCCATCTGCTGGCTTCCGTGAAGGCCTGCGACGCCATCATGGCGGTGCAGATTCCAGAACCGGCGCGCCTGCTGCGTGAGCTGCTGCACTGCGCCCAGTTCGTGCAGAGCCACGGGCTGAGCTTCTTCCACCTCTCGGCGCCGGACCTGCTGTTGGGCTTTGATTCCGATCCGAAGCTGCGCAACATCGTCGGGCTCATTGAGAAGCATCCGGAGGCGGCGCGGGACGGCATCGCACTGCGCAAGTTCGGCCAGCAGACGATTGAGCGGCTGGCGGGGGAGCGGATCCACCCCTCGTGGACGGTGCCGGGCGGCGTCAACGCGCCGCTTTCCGCCGAGACGCGCGATGAGATTCTTGCGGAGTTGCCAATCGCGCGATCGATCATCCGGCGGACACTGAAGACGTTTAAGGCGATGATCGACGACTTCCCGGCCGAAAGCGACGCCTTCGGGAATATGCCCTCCGCCTATGCCGGCCTCGTCGATTTCGACGGCAATCTGAAAATTTATGACGGCATTCTGCGCTTCAAGGACAGCGAGGGAAAGGCGATGGCCTCGGTCTCGCGCCCCCTGGACTATGCGAAGTACATCGGCGAAGCCACCATGCCGGACTCGTATCTGAAGGCGCCGTACTTCAAGCCGATGGGCTATCCCGATGGCGCGTATCGCGTCGGACCGTTGGGGCGGCTCAATGTGGCCGAGCAGTGCGGCACGCCGGAGGCCGATGTGGAACTGGCGGAGTATCGCCAGCGTCTGGGGCGCATCGTCGAGAGCTCGTTCTTCTACCACTACGCGCGCTTGATCGAGGCGCTGTACGGCGTGGAGCGCATGGAGCAATTGCTCGAAGATCCGCTGATCCTCGACCGCCACGTGCGGGCCGAGGCCGGCGTAAACGCGCAGGAAGGCGTCGGCATCATCGAGGCGCCGCGCGGCGTGCTGATCCATCACTACAAGGTGGACGACAACGGTGCGATGAAGTGGGCGAACCTGATCGTGGCGACGGGCCACAACAATCTGGCCATCAATCGCAGCATTCAACAGGTGGCGGAGCGGTTCGTGGATGGCAACCAGTTCCAGGAGGGAATGGTGAATCGCGTGTCGGCGGTGGTGCGGGCCTACGATCCGTGCCTGAGTTGCTCCACTCACGCGTTCGGCCAGACGCCCATGCAGATGCGGCTGTACGGAGCCGACGGGCAGATGCTGGATGAGGTGGCCACTTAGGGCAATTCGCGCAAATACGCAAAGCCGTTCACACGCTGTTGTTTCTTATATTCTCAATCAGTTAGCCTGCCGTGCACTTGACACCGCGGGCTAAACTGATTTTAGGGATGACTCGCCGGCCGGCTTCGATCCCTTCGCCTATCAGTAGAGCGGCGG
>CAYVDY010000872.1:0-2177 GCA_964450255.1 uncultured Candidatus Solibacter sp.
TCGACGGCATCCTCGCCGGCGCAACCGCCGATGGCGCCGTGCCGAAACCGGCGGCGCTGTTCTCGCCCCAGGGGCTGTACCGGTAACCAAAGGCGGCCAGCCTGGGACCGGTGTCGCGGCCGAGGCTATCGACGTGGCCGGCGGTGTTGCGCGCCGCCATATCGTTGCTCATCCACTGTGCGGCGGTCTGCAGCGTGGTGGAGATGCGCAAGGGGCCCGCGCCGTTCTGGGCGCGGTAAGCGTTGATGAGAGAGAGGAAAGCGGTTTGTTCGGCGTCGAGCGATGGAGTGGGGACGGGGACCGGCGCCGGGTCAGGCACAGCGGTGTTGCGACCGGGCTCAAAAGTCCAATAGAGCGAGCCATAGGCGCTTACGCAGGAGACACCGGCAACATTGGCAGCCGTGGACAAAAGGGCCGCGCGATGCAGCGGGCTGGTCTGCCAGACGCTGTAGACGACATAGGCTGGGTCTGAGGCCGCAAAGGCGAGGTTCTCGCTGACGAGGTTATAGCCGAGGCTGGCAGCAGTGGTGTCGTAGCCGGAATGCGGGTCGAAATTGGGATCGGTGGGCGAGTGGGAGATCATATACTGGCTGAACTGGACGGCCCGCAGTTCGGCGACCTTCATTCCGACTATGTCTCGTTTCAGGGCAGAAAGCCCGTTCTGAGACCGGAAGAGGTTGGTCTGATCGAGCAGCCCGTTGATCATCGCATCACTGCACCAGGAGTGGCTGGAAGGAAGAGTAATCTGGTGAGTCACCGGCTCGGCTGCGGAAGAGTGCTGCATCGCAGGCGCCAGGGCGACGGCGAGAAGCAGGAACGATCGAGAAAAGAAGTTCGACATTAAGGAGGTCCTGTGTTCTTTGAGAGTTCGACGAACGTACCGGGACGTGAAGGGACAGTCTCAGCTTGCGAGGTCCGGTCCTGGGGTTCGCCAGATCCTAAAATCCTTGGCTGCGGCCTCCGCGCCAATAAAGCAGAGAGAGGCCGGATTGTTTTAAGCACGCGGATGGCCAACGTGAGAAACACTGACAGGCAAGGTTTTCGCGTGTGGGGCGGGACACCCGCGGGCACAATGTGCCGATGTGTATACGGTAAGAAATTCAGCCGCCCCCTCATATGTGGGGGCGGCGGCTGAAAATGGAAGCGGCCTAGAGTTGGCGCAGAAGTTCCTGGAATCGGGGGTGGTCGCGGACGGAGTCTAGGTTGCTGTCGTGCTCGAACCAGCCGCGCTGGCGGAGGCCATGCTGTACAGCCTGTTCGAGAGCGTGGAGGGCGTCTTCGGCGTCGCCGAGGAGGGCATAGATGCAGCCGAGGTTGTAGAGCAGCATGGAGTCTGAGGGGCGCAGAGCAAAAGCGCGTTTGGCCCACTGGCGGCTGCGCTCTTTTTGGCCGAGAGCTGCCATACCGTTGGCTGCCATGTAGACGGCGCGTGCATCGTCAGGATTGAGGGTGAGGTGCTCTTCGGCGACGGCGACCCCGCGGAGACGGGAAGCCTGGGCGGTTTCGGCGCAGCCGAGGTCGTCGTAGATCTGGGCGACGAGAAGGGGCGCCTGGTAGTCCTCGGGGCGGAGTTGGATGGCTGACTCGTACTCGGCGACCGCCTTTTCCAGGCGGCCGAGTACGAAACTGTGTCGGGCGTAGAAATAGTGGGCTTCGAAGAGGCCGGGATCGAGGCGGAGGGCGGTTTCAAAGGCCCGTTCGGCCTCCTCGTCACGGCGGTTGAGGGAGAGGGCGAGGGCTCGGGAGGCTTGAGCCTGGGCCGATTCGGGGTCGAGATCGACGGCGCGGCGGCTGGCCTCTTCGGCTTTGCGCAGGATATCGGGGGAGCGG
The DNA here is from genome assembly GCA_964450255.1 of uncultured Candidatus Solibacter sp. Classification (GTDB taxonomy): domain Bacteria; phylum Acidobacteriota; class Terriglobia; order Bryobacterales; family Bryobacteraceae; genus Paludibaculum. Next base: position 1,831 of record CAYVDY010000872.1, read on the forward strand.
TCGGAGTAGAGATAGAGGTAGGACCAGCAATCGGCCAAACCGGCGTGGGCGAGCGGGTATGCGGGGTCGCGCTCGATGGCCTGCGAGAACATCTGGATAGCGCAGGGCATATCGGAGGGGCCGTAGCGGTAGTAGAAGGTGCGACCACGTAGATAGAGATCGTAGGCCTGGAGGTCGCGCGTGGGAGGCCGTTCGAGGGCGGCGGCTTCGAGGGGGCTCAGGGTGACGGCGAGCGACTGTGCGACGCTGCGCGCGATCTCCTCCTGGCCGGCGAACACGTCTCCGAGTTCGCGGTCGAAGACGCCGGACCAGAGCTGAGAGCCGCCACCCGGATCGATGAGATTCAC
>CAYVDY010000873.1:0-2164 GCA_964450255.1 uncultured Candidatus Solibacter sp.
CCGAATTGCGCCACTCCGGCGGCCGATTCCAGCATCGCCAGCATCACGCCGCGCCGCTTCTCGTAAATCGCCAGATCGATGGACGTGGCAAGTCCCGGGCAGCCTCCGGCCAGCGCGATTCGCCGCTCGGGGTCGCTCAGTCCCTTCGCCTTCGCAAACGCCCGCATCTCCTCGTTGGGTACCGGTGACATGTAGAAGATCACCGAGCGCGAGCGAATGGTGGACGGCAAATCATAAGCGTTTTCAGCCGTCGTGATGAGAATCAGATGGCTTGGCGGTTCTTCCAGCGTCTTCAAAAGCGAGTCGGCTGCCTGCAGATTGGCGCGGTCGATCTGATCGATCAGGAACACCCGCCACTTGCCCTTCAGTGGCCGCAATGGAGCCCGTTCCTTCGTCAGGCGCATCTGCTGGATCGAGATCTGCCGCAGCGGGCCTTCCGGGCAGAATGTGACGAAATCGGGGTGAGAGGCGAACAGTAGAGGATCGTCGGCGCGCTTCTCGCTGGGCCACTTTTCCCGCTCGGCGATGAGTTCGCGGTTAGCCGGCAGGCTCAAATCATCCCGTTCGATCTTGTCAGCCGAGCCGAGCAGACGCGCGGCAAACCGGCGCGCGAGCGTAGCCTTGCCCACGCCAGCCGGGCCCGCCAGCATGAGAGTCTGCGGGATTCGATCCGCCGCGATCATCTGCTCCAGCGCGGCCGTGGTGAGCTGGTTTCCCCAGAAATTCTCAAACATGGCTGCCCCGCAGTGTTTCAAACACAGCCCATACTCTCTGTGCGACCTCATCCACCGTGCCGCGCCCGTCCACGCGGCGCACCCGCCGCGGTTCTTCCACGCTGAGCTGCCGGTAGCCCTCCAGCACCTTTTCGTAAAAAGCCCGGCTCTGCGCGTCCATGCGGTCGGCCGCTTCAGTCTCGCTTCGCTGCCGGACCCGACCGAGGCTTGTCTCCAGTTCGATATCCACCCATATGGTGAGGTCCGGCTTGCGGCCCGCGCAGGCGATCTCATCCAGACGCCGCACCACATCCACGCCCAGGCCGCGGCCGAAGCCCTGATAGGCCCAGGTGGAGTCAGTCCAGCGGTCGGAGATCACGATCTCGCCTCTGGCTGTGGCGGGCGTCACGATCTCGTGGACATTCTGCGCGCGCGCCGCGAAGTAAAGCAGCATCTCCGCCGTGGGCCCCATATGGTCGTTGGCGGGATCGAGCAGGATGCGCCGGATGGACCCACCGATGCTGGTGCCGCCCGGTTCCACCGTCTCGATTACGGTTTCTCCGGCCGCCCGCAGGCGATCGGCCAGCAGACGCAGTTGCGTTGTCTTGCCGCAGCCGTCCAGACCCTCAAAAGTCAGAAAGAGGCCGCGGCGGGTCGTCGTAGACATAGTGCAGAACTTTCTTCAGATCTTCCCACGCTTCCCGCTTGGCGTTCTGGTTGTAGGGCCGCAGGAGATAAGAGGGGTGGTAGGTAGGCATCACGGGGATATCGCGCCAGTTGTGCCAGCGCCCGCGCAGCTTCATGATGCCCTCTTTGGTGCCGAGCAGCGCCTTGGTGGCGGTTGCGCCCAGCGCGCAGATCGCTCGAGGCTTCAGCACCAGCAACTGCCGCATCAGGAACTGGCCGCAGACTTCCATCTCGTCTGGTTCCGGTGTCCGATTTTCGGGAGGGCGGCACTTCACCACATTGCAGATGTAGACATCGGGCCGCAGGATCTTCAGCCCTTCCTTGGAGGCCGTATTGTCGATCATCTGCGTGAGCAACTGCCCGGCCCTGCCGATGAAGGGGATGCCCTGGGCGTCCTCGTCGGCGCCGGGTCCTTCGCCCACGAAGACGAGGCGGGCCTGCGGGTTTCCGTCGCCGAAGACGATCTTGTTTCGCGTGGAGCACAGGCGGCAGCGCTGGCAATCGCCAATGTCCTGTCGGATCTTCTCCAGCGAGTCGTCCCCATCACCGGCGGGGAAGAGTTTTGGAAACAGATGGGCCGGTTCGGGCGCTTTCCTCACGATGGGCTCCTCGCTGGCGGTGGGCGCAACGCTCTGGGCGGACAAGGCCGGCGGCCCACCTGTGAAAACACTCTTCACGCCCAAGTCCCTGTAGAATTCCAGATAGTGCTTGAGTTGAGCGCGGTCCATGCGTCCCTGCTGATGTTCCTACGGGTGCAGCGCCAG
>CAYVDY010000874.1:0-2163 GCA_964450255.1 uncultured Candidatus Solibacter sp.
TTACCGAAGTTGTCAACTTGTCGAGGTTGTCTAGTCGGACTGCATCTGACTGTTTGTCGAAGCGCTCGTCGAGGCCCGAGACCTGATAGGGCGTCAATGGGGGGATAGACGCATCCGGCAGGAGGAATTCCAGTTTCTGTGTATTGGTCTTGATCTGGTCAAGAATCGAATCATGCGTACGCATTGCCAGCCGAAGATCCTTGTCGGAATCCTCGACGAGTTTCTGTTGATTCTCGATCCGCTCACTGATTTGAAGCAGGGTGGTATTGCCTTCCCGCGCTTCGCGGATCTGCCGCTCGATGGTGGAAATGCGGTCCAGCAATGGGAGCAAATCCATTTCCTGCCACTGGAGATTCACCAAGGTCTGGCACTGTATCGCTCGGTTCGTACGATTCTTGTCCTGGTCGACGAGGGTTTCGATTTCTCCCCCGAGGCGCGTAATCGTCGCAGCCAGCTCCTGCGCCTGGGCTTGAAAGAGCCCAAGCTTCTCGCGATTATCGAACCCGAGCACCCAGTTTCGTCGGTCGCCGACACTTCTGCGGTCGTCTTTCTCATGCCGGGTTTTGCTGTGCTTGACTTGGCCCTCACGGGTGATGGCGCGATCAGCGCTCCTGAATGACGTCATTCCGTCGACGCAGGCGTAATCGAAGCGTTGCCGTAGCTCGGCCTGTAGCCAATCGGAATACGTACCCTCCTTTACGTTCAGTTTGAGGACGAGCGAGCTGGCCCCGATGGGTTTGGCCTGCCAGGTCTCCGGACGGCCAGTCCGGTAGTACACCAGACGCTGCCCAAGGTGGGTGTTGTTGATGTGATTGGCCAGCGCCGAATACTGGCGCTCGTCCACCAGGAGTGAGAGCGCAAATCCGTGCAATACGCGCTCAATGGCACCCTGCCACTCGGCATCAATAGGCTTCACCTCGATGAGTTCGCCAACAAAGGGTAGTGCCGACTCCGAGATCCCGATGGCGGCGGCGATGTCTCGGCGCATTTCCAGCATATCGGCTGGAATGTTCGATGGCTGGCGCTGGAGTGCCTGCACCTCCTTCACCGCTTGCGAAAATGCTGTTTCGGCGTCCTTCTTTTGACCTGCCAAGCGGAACTGATCTTCGCGGTTCTCGTTGCTTCGCTGCTCCCTGTTTTCAACCTCCTGCCGCACGTTTCCCAACAGCTCAGCGAAAGCCTGTGGCGAATCCGGCAGGCTCCAGCCAAGCTGCCTGCACGCATCTTCGGCCTGACCGCGTTTGCGCAGGCGATCCGTGCGCTGGCCCTCCAGCCCAGATTTCTCTGCCTCCCATTGCTCGATCTGATCTCCGCCTGCTTCACGGTGCTGTCGCTCCAGATCGCGCAAGGTTGTGGCGTGGTTATCCAGAATGCTCTGACGTCGACTTACTTCACCTTCCGATCCACTGGCTTTCACCTGTAGGGATTCGACATGCTGCTTGAGGAGTTCAATGCGGCGAGTTTCCCGGTAGCCATCAACGCCCAGCCGGAGCTCCTCCAGCCTATTGCGCTGCAGCATCAACGAGTCCCTGCGCTGATGCTGTTCCCGCGCTGGCGCGAGCGCTTGAACCTGTTCGCGAGCTGTCACTACCGCCTGGTGGGCAGCATTGAGTTCGCCAAATTCGCTGACCAAGCGATCGGCCACGTCGAAGGTTTCTGGCTTGTCGAGCATGAAATCGCGCAGGAAGGTATTGAGGTCGCCGAGGTTTTTAGCCGACTGGGTTTTGTGCAGCAAACGCAGCGCCATTTCGCTCTCGATGCCGAGCAGACGGCAGAACCGTTCGCAATAGGGACGAAATTCGTCGCGGGCGAATGCCTCCGGGAAGGACTGCTTGAGCTTACGGATGTCGAAGTTGGATTGGCCGAAGTCCTCGAGCTCGCGCAGGTCAAAGGCCCGCTCCATGACAAGGTAGTGGCGTTTGACGTCGGTGCTGCCGTTCGCATTGCCCCGCAGCCAGAACACCTGAACCAACACCACAGACTGGCCCAAGGCGTTCTGGTAGCTCAGTGCCAAGGCTGACCACGTTGTCCCCGAGCGCAGGTAGCGCGTTGCGATCTCACCCGACTCCCCATCCTTCTGTTCTGCCCACGCACCACGTATGTAGGTGACGAGGTTCCGGTCTCGGCCACTGCGGTCTGCCTCGCGCGCAGCAGCGTTGAAAT
>CAYVDY010000875.1:0-2154 GCA_964450255.1 uncultured Candidatus Solibacter sp.
TGCAGCGCCAGGCGAACCTTCAAGGCGTGATCCAGAATCTCGTCCGCCAGGGCTCGCTTGGAGGCGCGGGGCAGCGCGAGCGGAACTCCGTTGCGCGTCACCAGCACCACCTCATTGTCGTCGCTCTCAAAGCCGGTTCCGTCGGACGAGACGTTGTTGGCGACCACCATGTCGCAGTTCTTCGCCAGCAGTTTACGCTTAGCCTCCGCCACGACATTTTCGGTTTCCGCCGCAAATCCGATCAGTAACTGATCCTGCTTGCGGCGGCCCACTTCGGCCAGGATGTCCGGAGTGGGTTCCAGGTCGAGCGATAGGCGCATCGCCGTCTTCTTCACCTTCTGTGTGGGAACGGCGGCGACGTAGTAGTCTGCCACGGCGGCTGTCTTGACGATGATGGTCGCCTTGTCCAGATGGGCGAGAACGGCATCTCGCATCTCGATGGCGGTCTGCACTGAAACGAGCTCGACCCCCTCCGGCGGCGGGATGTGCACCGGTCCGCTGATGAGGATCACGCGCGCCCCTCGAGTTGCCGCGGCTTCCGCCATCGCGTATCCCATTTTTCCGGAAGATCGGTTGGAGATGAACCGCACCGGATCCAGCAGTTCTCTTGTCGGTCCGGCGGTGATCAGCACGGTCTCGCAGTCCAGGTCGTGCCTTTGCGTGAGAATGCGGATCGCGAAATCGGCTATGCGCTGCGGGTCCGGGAGTCTACCTGCGCCTACTGTTCCGCAGGCCAGGGGGCCTGAGTCGGGCGGCAGAATGTGATGGCCGCGCTCCCGCAGGATCTTCAGATTGGCCTGCGTGGCCGGGTGATTCCACATTGCCGTGTTCATGGCAGGGCAGAGAAGTACCGGTCCTTCGAAGGCGAGATAGAGAGTGCTGAGAAAGTCGCCGGCAAGGCCACTGGCGAACTTGGCCAGGAGGTCCGCCGTAGCCGGTGCGACGATCAGCAGGCGATGCTCCTGCGCCACGCGGATATGTTCGACGCTGGACGCCAGCACCTCGTCCGATGTCTGGTTCCCGAACATTCGGGTAATGACCTTCTTGCCGGTGAGTGCGGCGAAGGTGAGCGGCTGGATGAACTCCACCGCCGCGTCTGTCATGACCGTCTGAACCGCGCAATCCCGCTCCATCAGCGCGCGAGCTAGTTCCGCGCTCTTGTAGGCGGCGATGCCGCCGCCCACGCTGAGGATCACGGGATGAGACGCCATGCGCCGTCCTTAGCCCTTTTGTTCGTTCGCGATCAGTTCAGCCTGTTGTGTAGCGTCGTTGTAGCTGACCAGTCCGCGACGCACTTCTTCCATCGCCGCCACGGTGGGCTTCTTTGCCGTGCCCGGCCGGAACGACCGGGCTCCGCCCTGGAGCTGCCCCGCGCGCTTCGCCGCCACAACGCTGACACGGGAGATGCCCGACTCCGGATCGTCCGGAATCGCGTGAATCGGTGTGCGGTTGGATTTTCCCGTGATCATTGATGAACCTCTTACTGTCTGAACGTGCCCAGAATCTTTGAGACGCGCGCCACAACGTCTCCGTTGCTGCATCGCACCCGGGCCGCTTTCACGATGCTGTGCAGCAGATCGGAAGCGGTCTCGACATCATCGTTTACCAGCACATGCGTGTACTGGCTGAAATCCTTGATTTCCCGTGCCGCCTCGGCCACCCGTTTCCGGATTACCTGCTCCGACACATCTCCCCTGGCGCGCAGACGTTTTTCCAATTCTTCGCGGGAGGGGGCGAGGACGAATACACTGACTGCTTCGGGAATCCTCTCCCTCAATTGTCGCGCACCCTTCACGTCGATGTCGAGGACTACATCCTTGCCCTCGGCAACTCCTTGCGTAATATAGCGTTTATGCGTCCCGTAGTAGTCGTCGAAGACCTTCGCCCACTCGACGAACTCATCGCGGCTAACCATGGCCTCGAAATCCGCCCGGGACACGAAGTTGTATTCGAGCCCGTTCGTCTCCTGGCCGCGGGCTTCGCGCGTTGTGTAATACACCGAGAAAATCAGATTGGAATCGCGCTCCATCAGGATTCTGACCAGCGTTGATTTCCCCGACTCCGACGGCGCTGAAATGATAAATACCTTGCTCATTCTAGGTTCAGAACCTGCTCTCTGATGCGTTCGATGTTGGCCTTGACTTCCAGCCCGAG
>CAYVDY010000876.1:0-2151 GCA_964450255.1 uncultured Candidatus Solibacter sp.
AAGCGTGCGTTCCGCAATCGTCGGCATTGCCGTGCCCCGCTTGTGCCCCGCTGGGCAGCATCACACAGCCAATGGAACTCAAGGCCAGGGCAGCGTAGAAATTTCCGGTGCGAAACATGGTGCGTACTCTCCCAGTGCAGTGTTTCACTGAGACCAGGCAAATGAATGATCTTGTAGGATTATATCAAAGCGGAAAGAGCGTTGCCTTGACAATCCGTCGACGTGTGAAGGTCATGAGAGACGAGTGAGCGTGCATGACAGCTCGACGCGCTAGCGAAGGCGCGCAGGCAATCGCTTGGTACACCCTCGCTGGCGCGTTTAGAAGTTGCGCTCATCTCTATAGCTGTTGGCCTATTGATTAAATCAGCAGGCCTGACGGAGTTTCAGGGGCTGAGCGTGGTGCAGGATTCGTCGTAGTTTCTTGAGCCCCGTCTTGGTTTGGGCTAGGCTGGCGAGTTCGACGAGTTCCTTTTGTTCTGCATGGAGCCTGACGGCTCGGCAGAGTCCATGAGTGCGTTGCCGGCGCCACCAGCGTTTGCTGGCAGCGTCCAGTCGGCCATCGCGCAGCTTCTTAGCGCGCAGCCACTCCAGATACACAAACGCCAGCAGCGCCGCCTGCACCCAGGCTGCCACCTTCTCGAATTGGCGGAAGCGGTACTGGTGCATGCCGAGCGAACTCTTGAGTTCCTTGAAGAACAGTTCGATCTGCCAGCGCAGACTGTAGAGCGCCAGGATATCCTGGGTCTTCAACTTCATATCATTGGTGATCAGCACTTTGGCCAGCGGGATCGGTTGATCAGCAGAAGGTTTCTGTAGACAAGAAGCCACGACTTGAACGGTGCCCACCGAGTGGACCGCGCGTGTCTCCGCATGAACGTAATACGTCCGACTTTTCACTTTCGGCCCCACCCGATGACGAGAGAGTCGCCGTTGTTCGACGAACGCTCCTTCACTGGGATGAAGCCTGACAGGAACAAACTGATCTGGCTGCTGCGCTAACACGAACGAACGAATCTTGGGGCGTTGTCCTTGGGGCCCGGCCAGCACGCGCTCGGGATTCATGGGGACAATCCAGCTAAATTGCCGCTGATCACAGGCCTGGCGAACGACTTGGGCATCGTAAGCGGTGTCGCCCAGCACGATCACCCGAGCCGTCTCAGGCACCTTCACGGCACCGATCAAGTCGGCACCCAACTGCGATTGAGTGCGATGAGGCACCTTCTTCTGAGCAGCATAGTCCCTGGTGTAGTAGCACTTCAGGTGAGGCAGACGCAAACCTCCCGGCGTGATCAGTAAGCCGACGACAAACGCATGAACGGCCTTGCGAACGTAACGCTTCTTGCTGTGACGACGACCCTTCTGAGGCCGACGCTGACGATTGCCCGTGCTGAACGTGTTCTCGGTCAGGGTGCCTTGCTGCGAGCAACAAGTCTCGTCCAGAATGAACAGCCAGATGCCCGCGCGGCGATACTCCTGTTCGAGCAGAACGGTGGCGTAAGTGAAGCATTCGAGCCAGTTGGCACACAGGCCCGACTTGGCCAAGAACCGCGCCACGTTGGCCCGATGACGTGGATGAATCCGCACCGCCGACGCTGCCTGCGATGCCGTCATCCGGCCCCAGTGAAGCAAAAAGGCGATGATCAAACTCGTCAGATGTCGCTCAGCTGTGGCTGATAAAACCGCCGACGACAAAAAGGACTTGATTTGTGCCGACTTCGAGAAGAAGATCATGGCGAGATTCCTTTCTCGCTGGGACGGGGTATCGGGGTTGTTTGGTAACTTCCCTTTACCCCATCTCCTCTGAGAAAGGAATCTCCTCTCGTTTGCTAGCTTGCCTAGATACCTACGGACTCGTTGCAGCGCAACTTCAAAAAGCGCAAGCGAGGGGGCGCGTGCAATCGCAAGGTCCACCCTCGCTTGCGCTTCAGGCTGCCATCGTGAAACGTCACGTCGTCGCAAACTGCCTGTCGCCGGCATCCCCGAGCCCCGGCACAATGTAGCTCTTGTAATTCAAATGCGAATCGAGCGCCGCCAGGAAGATCGGCACATTCGGATGCACTTCCTGTAGTCGCCTCACCCCTTCCGGGGCAGCAATCAATCCGATGAACCAGAACTGCTGCACCCCCCAGCGCCTGGGGATACCCAGGCCCC
>CAYVDY010000877.1:0-2148 GCA_964450255.1 uncultured Candidatus Solibacter sp.
TCCTCATTTCCCGGTACCTCCCGGCCCCTCCTCCACCCTCCACGACAACCCCCATTTCCTCGCCGCGCCGCCCCGCTCCCCCGAACAGCTTCATGCGTTCCTCACCGGCCTCCATCCGAACGACCGGGCCTACGTCCGCGTCTGGCGCATGTCCCAGTCGTTTCAGGTCATGGGCGAGAACCTCCACGCGCCGCCACCCTCAGCCGCCCTCGCGCTCGGCCGCACCGTCACCCCCCAAGCCATGTCCCTCGTCACGCAAATCGGCATGGCGCCCGGACCGTTTCAGTTCACCGGTTCCAAGACCGTTCAAGTGGAAGTGAAGGATTAATCCCGCATGACCCGCGCCGCCCGCCTGCTCTCCACCCTGTTGCTCACCGCCGCCCTCTTCGCCGGCAGCTCCACCAGTTGGGAGAGCAACACGTTCTCAGATTTCATCAAGGGCCGCTTCCAGGGCATCTCCCTCACCCGCGACGGCCGCCTCACCCCAGCGCCCGCCCTCCAGACCCTCGCCTCCACCGGCGACGCTGGCATCTGGAGCGTCGCCTCCGCCCCCGATGGCACTCTCTACTTCGCTACCGGCCACCGCGGCCGCGTCTATCAGCTCAAGCCCGGCGGACAGCCCACCGTGGTCTTCACCGCCAGCCAGCCGGAGATCTTCGCGCTCGCACTCGATCCGCAGGGCCGCCTCTACGCCGCCACCTCGCCCAACGGCAAAATCTATCGCATCGAAAACGGCAAAACCGCCGAGTTCTTCGATCCCAAGGCCAAATACATCTGGTCCCTCGCCTTCGCCCCCGACGGCAATCTCTACGCCGGCACCGGCGACGATGGCAACGTCTTCCGAATCGCCCCCAACGGCCAGGGCCAGCTCTGGTACGAAACCGGCCAGGCCCACATCACCGCGCTCGCCATCGATTCCGAAGGCCGCGTCCTCGCCGGCAGCGAGCCCAACGGCATCCTTTACCGCATCGACGCCAAGGACAAGGCATTCGTCCTCTACGACTCCAGCCTGCCCGAGATCCGCACCATCATCCCCGCCCCCGATGGCGCCATCTACATCGCCGCGCTCGGCGGCGGGCTGGCCCAGAAACAGGCCCAGGCCGCCACCTCTGCCACCACCTCCCAGCTCGGCACGCCGATGATGACAACCAGCATCACCGTCACCGCCGATTCCTCCACGCAAACTCAAGGCGGCGTCGACCTCAAGCCCAAGCCCGAACCACCCAAGCCCTCCGCCGCCCCCGTCATGGAGACCCCGCCCCCCACCATCGACATCAGCGGCATCGAAAAAGCGGCCATCTACAAAATCACACCCGACAACCTCGTCGAAACCCTCTGGTCCTCGAAAGAAGAAAATGTCTTCGACCTAGCCGTGCGCGATAACGATCTCGTCTTCGCCACCGACCTCCGCGGCCGCATCTACCGCCTCTCGCCCGATCTCAAATCCGCCCTCCTCCTCGAAACCCGCGAAGGTGAAACCACACGTCTCCTCCCCACCCCGCAGGGCATCGTCGCCGCCACCAGCAACCTCGCCAAGCTGATGCGCCTCTCCTCCGGACCCGCCCCCTCCGGCACCTACGAATCTCCCGTCCACGACGCCGGCAACGCCGCCCGCTGGGGCCGCCTCGAATGGCGCGCCGATTCCACCGCCGGCCGCCTCGCTTTCCGCACCCGCAGCGGCAACTCCCTCCGCCCCGACAAGACCTGGAGCGATTGGTCACAGCCCGTCGCCGACCCCGCCCAATCCACCATCCTCAGCCCCAACGCCCGCTACATCCAGTGGCAGGTCGAAATGACCCCCGGCGCCGCCGCCTCCCCCCGCCTCGATTCCGTCGCCCTCAGCTACCAGCCCCAGAACTCCCGCCCCGTCGTCCGCAGCGTCCAGGTCACCACCCAGTGGATCGCCGCCACGCAGAAGGGCGCCTCCGCCCCCGCGCCCGTTGCGCCCGTCTCCTACAGCATCACCGTCACCGATAGCGGCGACACTGCCAGCACCCCCAGCGGCGGCACCCCCACCCAGAACATCAACCGCAGCGGAGCCCCCCAGCTCTTCATCTCCTGGCAGGCCGACGACCCCGATAGCGACCGCCTCCTCTACGCCGTCTCCTACCGCGCCGAAGACGAAACCGCCTGGAAAACGCTCAAGTA
>CAYVDY010000878.1:0-2139 GCA_964450255.1 uncultured Candidatus Solibacter sp.
TCGCGAAGCGCGGTGGCGATTTGGGCATATGGCTAGCCTTGTTTTTCCAAGGCCGGACAGTGAGTGTGACAAGTCGTTGACACTGTTTGTCGGCCGTTGCTATGGTGACGATTGGCACTCCATTGGGCTGAGTGCCAAGCGATCTTGGACAGAGCCATTCTGGGTGAGGATGATGTCAACGACAACACCGCATGCCCTGGGCGAACGGGCCCAGATCATTCTGAAAACCCTGATCGACCGCTTCATCCGTGAAGGTGAGCCGGTCGGGTCGCGTACCATTGCCCGGGAAAGCGGGTTGGATCTCAGTCCCGCGTCGATACGCAATGCCCTGCTCGATCTGGAGGAACAGGGGTTTTTGCAGTCTCCGCATGCCTCTGCCGGCCGCGTGCCCACGGTGCGCGGCTATCGTTTGTTTGTCGATAGCCTGCTGACGGTCCAGCCGCTGGAGTCCGCGCAGTTGGCCCTGCTCGAGCAGGGGTTCGTGGCCGACGAGACCGTGACTCGCCAGCAGGTCATAGATACCGCGTCCCGCCTGCTCTCCGGCATTACCCGCATGGCGGGCGTGGTCACCTTGCCGCGCCGTGAGCAACTGGGTTTGCGCCATATCGAATTCCTGCCGCTGTCCGGGCATCAGGTCCTCGCCGTGCTGGTCTTCGAAGGCCAGGAGGTGCAAAACCGTATCCTCAAGGTGGAACGTCCCTTCAGCGCCTCCGAATTGCAGCAGGCCTCCAACTACCTCAATACCCTGTTCGTGGGGAAAGGCATCCAGCAGGTCCGCGATGCCATCGTCGAGGAAATGCGGCGCACCCGGGCGGACATGGATGAGCTGATGCGCGCTGCGGTCGAACTGGCCAGCGTGGTATTCGACGTCCCCGAAGAGGCCGATTACGTCATTGCCGGTCAGTCCAACCTGATGCATTTCAAGGAGCTTTCCCATGTGGAGAAGCTCCGGGCGCTGTTTGATGCCTTCACCGCCAAGCGCGAGATGTTGCACCTGCTCGATCAGGCGCTACAGGGAGAGGGCGCACAGATCTTCATCGGCGAGGAATCGGGCTATCGCGTACTGGATGACTGCGGCGTGGTGACGGCGCCCTATCGGGTCAATGGTCAGGTGGTGGGCGTATTGGCGGTGATCGGGCCGACACGCATGGCCTATCAGCGCGTCATCCCCATCGTCGACATCACCGCGCGGCTGCTCGGCAGTGCCTTGAATTCATCCAATTGATCCCCACCATAGGGCCGTGATGGCGCCCGCTGAGGCGCACGGCGCCTTTTATTTTGTATTTATGGCATCCGGCGAGGGAGCGGTCTCATGAACCCATCCGATATGAACAGTGATTTGTCCCCGCAAGACGGCGCGACCACAGACACTGGAAGCGCTGTCGGCGAAGATCTCCAGACGCGCCTCGCCCAGGCCGAGCAGAAGGCCGGCGAGCACTGGGAGCTTTACCTGCGTGCACGGGCCGATCTGGAAAACCAGCAGCGCCGAATGGCGCGGGAACTGGAAAATGCCCACAAATATGGGCTGGAGCGCTTCGTGAACGAACTGCTGCCGGTCAAGGACAGCCTGGAACTGGGCCTGGCCGCCTCGGGCACGGAGCAGTCCGGACCCCAGGCCTTGCGCGAGGGCGTGGAGTTGACGCTCCGCATGCTGGGCGCGGCGCTGGAAAAATTCGGCGTGCGCGAAATCGCGCCGCAAGGGGAGGTTTTTGATCCCCAGTGGCATGCGGCAGTTTCGATGCAGGAATCCGCCGCAGCGCCGGAGAACACGATTCTGCACGTCATGCAAAAGGGCTACGCCTTGAGCGATCGGCTGATCCGGCCCGCAATGGTGGTCGTGGCGCGCGCTCCGGGCGGCTGACGCGCCGGGGCATTGAAACCGATTCCTCCCGTCCCCATCTTGGGGAGAACGCAATTTCCGTTTTTTTGGAGTAGCTAAACCATGGGCAAGATCATCGGCATTGACTTGGGCACCACCCACTCCTGCGGAGCGGTGCTGGAGGGCGGCAAGCCCAAGGTGCTGGAAAACAGCGAAGGCGCGCGCACCACGCCTTCCATCGTCGCCTACACCAAGGACGGCGAAGTCCTGGTCGGGCAGGCCGCCAAGCGCCAAGCCGTCACCAATCCGCAGAACACGCT
>CAYVDY010000879.1:0-2138 GCA_964450255.1 uncultured Candidatus Solibacter sp.
CCCCAGTTTACACTAAGACTCGCCGATGACCCCGCGTGATTTCGATCAGGTCGTGGAGGAGTGCATGTCCGTGGTGCCGCGGCGGTTCCGCGCCCAACTCAGCGACCCCGGCTTCGTCGTGGAACAGGAGCCGCCCAGGCCCGGTTTGCTCGGGCTCTACGAAGGCCGCCCGTTGATCCACCGCAGCGTTGCCGAGCCATACGTGATGCCAGATCGCATCACCATCTACCAGGGGCCGCACGAACGTAGCGCGCAGAGCGAATCTGAACTGAGAGACCTCGTGCGAGAGACCATCTGGCATGAGGTCGCCCACTACTTCGGCATGGATGAACGCCAGGTGCTCCTGGCTGAACGCCGCCGCCGTGCGCGGCTCAACCGCCTGCGGGGCCTGTGATCGCCGAATGGTAAAATCGTTGTTTTCATGGCAAAACACAAGGGTTCCTCCGGCGCGGAAACCGCCGCCGCGTCCGCTCCGCTAACCGGCTGGCGTTGGACAGCGGTTACCGCGTTTGTGCTGCTGCTCTTCTACTGGACTCCGCTTCTGGCCCCCGACGCCACCATCCAGTGGAACGCCGTGGACCTGCATTACCCGGCACAGCAGTACTTCAGCGAGCAGGTAAAGGCCGGGCATCTTCCCCATTGGGCGAACTACGTGCTCGCCGGCTTCCCCATACTCTCCGATCCGCAGACCGGTGGATTCTACCCTTTGAACTGGCCGTTCTTCCTACTGGGCGTCACGCCCCAGGCTGTCCAGGCTGAGATCACGCTGCACGCGCTGCTCGCCATCTGCGGTGCGTTCCTTCTGTTCCGCCGCCTCACAGCCCACGCACCCGCCTCGCTTGCCGGCGCACTCAGCTATGGGTTAGGCGGCTACTTTGCATCGCACAGCTCGCAGATCGGAATGATGCAATCGGCCGCGCTGCTACCGTGGATCCTGTATTGCTACGACCGTGCTTCGGAAGGCAATCGTCTCTCCTGGCTGGCGCGCGCCGCTGCCGTGGCCGGTTGCTGCTTCCTGACGGGCAGCCTCAGTTCCGGCGTCATCGCCCTTCTGGCCCTTCTACTATTCGCCATTTGGCGCCGGCTGGATCCCGTCGCTCTTGTGATCGTGTCCGCGGCCTCGGTGGCCCTGGCTACCGTGGTCTGGCTGCCTGCCCTCACGTTCTGGAACCAGGTGCGGCCGGAGAACTTCTTCCAGCCTCTTACGCTGGGTACGCTGACGACGCTGCTGTGGCCCAATGCGCTGGGCATCTTCTCCGGCGTTCTTCAGGGCGGCGGTGATCTCACCCAGACCTACGTCTATAGCGGCCTGCTACTGCTCCCACTGGCTGCATTTGGACTCCGTAAGAAGGAGCTTCGCCTGCCCGCCCTGCTTCTGGCTGGCGTGCCATTGATCCTCTCACTGCTCCATTCCGCCGACCACTTTTTCGCGGCCGCTCTCGGCCTTTCCGTCCTTGCCACGTACGGCATCATGGAAGCGGAAAAGCACTGGCGGCAGGAGTGGCTGGGCGTTCTGCTGGTCGGCGTGTTTGCTCTCGATCTCTGCGCCTGCAACTCCTGGTACAACCCGCTGGCCTATGCGCGAACAACCTACAAAGCGATGTCGGGCGACGGTGAAGAAGCTCTGCGCAAAGTGGGCGCCACGTTTCCGAAGGGGTATCGAATCGACATCCCGCCGCGTTTTGCGCTCTTCGGCTCCATGAACAGCCCGCTGCTGACCCGCGTGGAAAGTTCGGGCGGCTACAACCCCCTATCGCTCGCTTCATGGCGCGATTACCGCGCCGCTGCACTCAAGAACGAGCGGTTGATCGATGGACTGAGCGCCGCGCTGATCGTTTCCACAAAAGAGGAGAAGGTCACCGGCAACGAGGGCGTTCTGAAGCGCGCGTACTTTGCACCGCAGGTTGCCGGCGTGGCTTCGCTGGATGAATCCCGTGGGCGTCTATACTCGCTCGACCCTGCGCAGGTGGCGTTGGTGCAGGCGCCGTTCACCGGAGTGCATCAGGACCCGCAGGCGCGCGTGCTCTCCATCGCCGTCACCGAGCAGGGGGCGCGGGTGAGATACTCCGCCGCCTCGCCCAGCCTGTTGAAACTCGCCAACCCCTACTATCCCGGCTGGAGGGCCAGCGTCAACGGTC
>CAYVDY010000880.1:0-2129 GCA_964450255.1 uncultured Candidatus Solibacter sp.
GAAAAGGGCCATCCTTCGGGGTGGCCCTTTTCCATCTGATCAGCTGAGCCGCCGGGCATCCACGCGCGCCAGCACCTCGCTGGTCTGCGCCAGAGATGCGAAACTGACGCCCGGCAGGCGGGCCGACGCAGTACCGGCAGCGACGCCCCAGCGCAATGCCTCCACCGGGCTGGGGTCGTGATCCATTGCCCACACGAAAGCAGCGGCCATCGCGTCGCCCGCCCCAATGGGGCACAGCGCATCGACGCGCGGCGGGACGGCTTCCCACACGGACTTGTCCTCGAACGCGCCCAGGGCCCCTCTAGCGCCCAGGGAGAGCACCACGTTGCGCGCACCCATCCCGCGGATTCGCTCCGCAGCCTCCTGGAAGTGATTGCGCGTGAGCAGCGCACGGCTCAACAGCCGCTCTGCCTCCTGCTGGTTGGGCGTCACCACAGTGGGTTTGGCCTCCAGCGCCGCTTCCAACGCATCGCCGTCGGTATCCACCAGAGTCGGAACGCCCTGTTTGGTGGCAGTGTGGATCAGCCGCGCGTAGAAGTCGGCCGGCACGCCCGGAGGAACGCTGCCGCACAGCATCAGCCACGTAGCATCCTTCAAACGTTGACGGACGGCCTTCACCACTTTGCCCAGTTCCGCCTCGCTCAGGCTGGGGCCATGCTCGTTCAGCTTCACGGCCAGCCCGTGCTTATCCGCGATGGTGATGTTGGTGCGGATCTCCTGCCGCACGCGTACGAGTTCGCAGGGAAACGCGCACTTGCTGAGGAATTCCTCCAGCAGCTTGCCCGATTTTCCGCCGCAGATGGCGACGGCCACAGTCTCCGCTCCGAAGTTCTGGATCACGCATGACGCGTTGATACCGCGCCCGCCGGCCGATTCCCGCGTGGCCAGAATATAGGCGCGATCCTCAAAGACCAGCCGGTCCACGGAGACGTTCCGGTCAATGGCCGGATTAATGGTGAGTGTAAGGATCAAGCCCATATTTTATCGAGTCTCAAGGCGCGAATGGTAGCCTATCAGTTTGAGGAGTCATCCGCAGTTCTGGGCCTACGCCGCCCTGATTTCCGTGTGCTTCTTCTGGGGCACCACCTACCTGACCATCCGCATGGCCCTGGAGACCATTGCGCCGATGACCCTGGTGGCGGGGCGGTTCATTCTCTCGGGCGGTATTCTCCTGCTTGCCTGCTTTCTGATGGGCGCCGAGTTGCCGCGCGGTCGTGAACTTGCCCGCAACGCATTCAACGGCGTGGCCATTCTCGGAGTCGGCAACGGTTGTCTCGTGCTGGCTGAGACTTGGATCCCCAGCGGGTTGGCGGCGTTGATCATCACCATCTCGCCGTTCTGGATGGTGGGCTTGAACGCCATCATGCCGCCGCGCGAACGGCTCCACGGACCGACGCTGGCCGGAATGGCCATCGGCCTGGCTGGGGCGGCGCTGCTTGTCGGCCCCGGCGCGTTGGCGGGCGGCGCCGCCGCTGGCAAGATCATCCAGGGGTTTATCGTGCTGCAGATCGGCTGCTTTTTCTGGACCTTCGGCTCGCTGCTGCAACGGCGCCAGGAGAATCGCGCGCACCCCATCGTGGCGGGCGGCGCGCAGCAACTCGCGGCCGGCCTCGCATTCCTGCCGCTGGCGCTGGTATCCGGCGTGCCGCAGGAGATCAGCGGCCGCAGCATGGGCGCCCTCTTCTATCTGGTCGTGTTCGGCTCCATCGTCGGCTACTCCAGCTACATCTACGCGCTGGATCGCCTGCCGGTGGCGGTGGTCTCCATCTACAACTATGTGAACCCGGTTGTGGCTGTACTGCTCGGCTGGCTGTTCTACCGCGAACCGTTCGGTATGCGAGAGGCGATCGCGATGGTGGTGATTTTCATCGGCGTGGCTGTGGTAAGGCGGATCGACTCCACCCGCACTCGTATCCGCTGATTCTCCATACATCGTTATAGCCGATGTATCTCACTCAAACTTCCTCAGCAACGAATGTGTGGCGCGCCGAATCTCTAACTGTGTACGGATAACAGCCCACCAAGGAAGACAACATGAAGACCCTACTCGGAACGATCGCCAGCCTCGCCCTCTTCGCCACCTCGGCGAGGGCCGACACCACCACCTACCAGAACATCATCGGCGACGC
>CAYVDY010000881.1:0-2125 GCA_964450255.1 uncultured Candidatus Solibacter sp.
GTGCCGGAAGTTTTCCCGCCCATCGATTTCAATAACCCACGCTTGCGCCGCATGCTCGCGTTTCTCGCGGCCACCACTGTAGTCAATCTCATCATCGGCGCGCAGCTCACCTACCGCGCCATTCATCACATGGAATCCACCAGTTTCTGCGGCCAGACCTGCCACACCGTGATGAAGCCCGAGTTCACCGCTTATCAGAACTCCCCGCACTCGCGCGTCGATTGCGTCCAGTGCCATATCGGCCCCGGCGCCAACTGGTTCGTCAAGAGCAAAATCTCAGGCTCCTGGCAGTTGATTTCCGTGGCTTTCAATCTCTACCCCCGCCCCATTCAGACCCCCATCGACAATCTCCGTCCGGCGCGGGAAACCTGCGAGATCTGCCATTGGCCGCAGAAATTCGGCGGCGATCGCGTTCGTGTCTTCAACAATTTCTCCGATGACGAAAAGGCCAAGTGGACCAAGTCCGTCCTGCTGATCCACATCGGCGGCGGCAACGGTTACGACGGGATTCACGGCGCCCATATGGGTCCCGGCGTGACCATGCGTTACGCTCACTCAGACCGGCAGCGCCAGAAGATTCCATGGGTGGAGCGCACCAGCGCAGCGGGAGTTACCGAGATCTACCGCGCAGACGGTTACAAGGATGATGGCCCCGGAACTATGGAAGTCCGCACCATGGATTGCATGGACTGCCACAACCGTCCCTCCCACACTTACGACCTGCCGGAACGCGCCCTCAACCGCGCCCTCACCGCCGGCGAGATCGATCGCTCACTGCCCTTTGTTCGAAAGGTTGCGCTGGAAGTGATCAAGGAAAAATACGCCACCACTGAGATCTCCGAACGCGATGTTCCCGGTAAGTTCAGCGCCTGGTATGAGAAGAATCAACCGGAGGTCTGGAAGACCAGACGAGCCGCCATCGAGAAGAGCGGCAAAGCCCTGCTCGCCGTTTTCAGCAAGAACGTCTTCCCCGAAATGAACGTGCAATGGGGGATGTATCCGAACAACGTCGGCCACACCGATTTTGACGGCTGTTTCCGCTGCCACGACGAGCGCCCCTCCAAGAGCGGCAAGCGCACCATCACGCAGGACTGCAATACTTGCCATACGCTGCTGGCGCAGGACGAGGAATCTCCCAAGGTCCTGGCCGACCTGGGGCTTGACAAGGCGAAAACCACAGGCAACTAATGGATGCAGGGAGGCTGGCCATGCCGATCAGCCATGTATTAGTGCCCGTCGATTTTTCCGAGAAAAGCCTGGGCGCCGTGCGCTACGCCGAATCCATGCACCGGCGCTTTGGCAGCCGTGTCACTTTGCTGCACGTTCTGCCGCCGCCTCACTATGAGTTCGGCGCCATGGAGGTGGGCGGCAGTGTCCTCGAAGATCTATTCCGCAACCGCAGCGAGCAGGCGAGAACGGATCTGGATCAATTCCTGGTCTCCGAACTGCCAGCCGAATCCACGGAACGTCTGCTGGTGGAAGGAGACCCGGCCGGCAAAATCGTCGAGCACGCGCACAATCTGGGTGCTGGCTTGATTGTCATGCCCACCCACGGCTACGGCACGTTCCGGCGGTTCATCCTCGGTTCGGTCACGGCCAAGGTGCTGCACGATGCCGATTGCCCGGTCTGGACCGGCGTCCATCTGGAGGCCGACACCGTTGAGGCTGTCCGTTTCAATCGCGTCGCTGTGGCCATCGACCTTGGCCCGCAGAGCGAGCGTGCTCTGATGTGGGCCAGCCGCTTCGCCGCCAGCGCGGGCGCCGAGTTGGTAATCATCCACGCCACCGTGAATCTGGAAGGCCGTGCCGGCGAGTACTTCGATCCGAAATGGATGGAGCACCTGGAGGCTGCCGCGCGCGAAGAGGTGGCCGCTCTATTGGCGCGTCTCCAACTCAGCGCGCCTCTGCTCGTCGAAAGCGGCGACGCCCCCGATACCATCTGCAAAATGGCTAAGGATTGGAAAGCGGATGTTCTGGTGATCGGGCGCGGCTCTGCCGCCGGCATCTTCGGCCGCCTGCGCGCCAACGCATACTCCATCATCCGCCAGTCCCACTGCCCGGTCGTGAGCGTCTAGGAGTCTGTCGGAGATAGATTTCTCCAAGCCCGCTCGATAAAACACTACAG
>CAYVDY010000882.1:0-2124 GCA_964450255.1 uncultured Candidatus Solibacter sp.
ACTGTTTATCCCGCTTCGCTGCTTCTCGTATGCCCCGCAAGCCGATGCCTCGCCTCCCCGGCTCTGTGTCCGGCGCGAGTAAGGTTCGTGTGGCATTTCCCTTGGTCGATCCCCTTCCCTCCACGGACTCCGCCGCCGCCTTCGGGCCGGCTTTGTTCGCCCGCTTCTCGGGTACTATGAGATCGTCCGACTCCCAGGAAACGTGCATGTCCGGTGTTTGGCCATCGGCCTTCCCGGACCGTCCTCCACCACCATCCGGCGGGGGAGTTTCCTGGGTCTCTCGGTTCCCGCGTAAAGAGTTTCCACGCATGCACAGGGTCTCAGACTCCGCGGCGTCCTTGAGCGGCTCGCATTTATCGTCGCTCATGATGTGGCCTTCCCTATGACAAGACAAGGTCGGCACGCCGAACAAAATGAGATTTCGGAGCTCAATAGCTGGCCTGCGTTTCCCCCTGTCAACGCCTCACCCGCGATGTTACCACCGCCGGCGCATGACTCGGGGTCAAGATGGATTGCTAATCCTTTTCTGTACGGCTCTTTCATCCGCTACTCCTTACCGGTTTTCACCGACGCTTTCCTTGTCTGGCATTTTGTCGCGGTAGGGACGCCGGTTTCCCGGCGCCCCCCGCACGGATCCGTACGTGAAGTATTCCCTCATACGGCTCTTACCTCGGGTCTCGAACGATTAGTCGCTCGGAGGGATAGGGATGCTGGATTGCGGGCTTCGGGAGCCATCGCCGTATCAAACGACCCATCCGCTCCCAAGTCCACTTGCGCCCTTTCTGGCTCCGTCTCCGTAGAGCCCGTAGCCAGTGGCGTTCGACTTGCGTGCGGAATTGGCGTAGGCAGCGGAAGTTGCCGGGGACCGCATGGTAGTTGAACCACCCGCAGACCACCGAACGCAACCACCAGCCCAGCTCGTTGACCGTGTCGTGCATGCGTCGCCGCAATTGCAAGTTGATCTCTTGCAGCTTGGCCCGCATGCGTTTGGCGATCGACTTACGTTCGATCGTGAACGCCCCATCTCTGGTAGTCCCGCAATAGTGCGTAAACCCCAGAAAGTTGAACGTCTCCGGCTTCCCCTGCCCGCGTCTGGCTCGTCGTTCGGCCGCAAAACGGCCAAACTCGATCAGGCGGGTCTTCTCCGGGTGGAGCTGGAGGCCGAACTGCTCCAGTCGTCTCCGCAGTTCTCGGAGACACCGTTCGGCGTCACTTCGGTTTTGGAACCCCATGACGAAATCGTCTGCATAGCGCACGATGATTACCGAGCCGCTCGCATGTCGATTGCGCCATTGATCCGCCCACAGATCGAGGACATAGTGGAGGAATACATTCGCAAGGAGCGGTGAAATCACCGAACCCTGCGCCGTACCCACCGTGGTCCTCGACCATTGCCCATCTTCGGATACTCCCGCCGTCAGCCATTTCTGAATCAGCCGGAGCACCCGTCGATCGGCTATCCTGTGCCCGAGAAATTTCATCATCCACTCGTGGTCGATGGCGTCGAAAAATCCACGAATGTCTGCATCGAGCACAAAGCTCACCTTCCGATGCGCGATGCCCATCCACAACGCATCCAAAGCGTTGTGGCAACTTCGCCCGGGCCGAAACCCGTAGCTGAAGCCCAGGAAGTCCTCCTCGTAGATCTGTTCGAGCACGGTCTTAACGGCCTGCTGGACGATCTTGTCTTCGAGGGCAGCAATGCCCAGAGGACGTTGGCGTCCGTCGGCCTTGAGTATCCATGCTCGCTTGGAGGGCTGTGCCCGGTAGGTACCGCGATGTATCCGGCCATGAAGGTCGTCGATACGCTCCTCCAAACGTCGGCCGTATTCCCGCCATGTCATTCCGTCCACGCCTGGCACTGCCTGTCGTTTCAGCTCAAAATAGCTGGCGTGCAGTAGCTCCGGGTTGACGTGATGCAATAGCGAGGTCAGTCGCAACTGTTTATCCCGCTTCGCTGCTTCTCGTATGCCCCGCAAGCCGATGCCTCGCCGCCCCGGCACTGCGTCCAGCACGAGTAAGGTTCGCGCAGCATTTCCCTTGGTCGATCCCCTTCCCTCCACGAGCTCCGCCGCCGTCGGGCCGGCTTTGTTCGCCCGCTTCTCCGGTACTATGGAATCGTCC
>CAYVDY010000883.1:0-2115 GCA_964450255.1 uncultured Candidatus Solibacter sp.
CACGTTTATCCCCTATGGCAGCACGCTGCGGAGCCCGTTCGGCTACTACTACTACACGCCGTACACGGTGATGGACGTGTACTTCCCGCCGAACTACGGCTACGGCGGAGGGGGCGGCGGCGGGGGTTATGGCGGCGGCTCCAGCGGCTTCGCCTCCAGCATGCCGCAGCGCAGCGCCGGTTATTCAGGCGGGTACTCACCGAGTGCCGGCATTTCATCGTCGGGCGCTTCCTCAGGATCTTCGATGGGCGCGGGCAGCACTGGCTCTCGCGGCGGTGATGGCGGCGGAGCGTCAAGCGGCGGTTCAGTGGGTGGTGGCGGTGGCGCCGTGAGCGGTGGCGGGGCGGCGGCAGGCGGCGGCGGCAGCCGCGGCAAGTAAAAACTGGAAAACGATCTGTGACAAGAGGCGGCGCTGCGGCGCCGCCTCTTGTTGTTTACGCCGCACCGCAGGCGATCTCCGGGCGATGATGGAATGAATGAGCAGTGAAATCCGCCAAATCCTCTATCTGGCCGCGCACGGCGGGTTCTCCGGACAAGCGGTTCCTCTGGGCGGCGGGGCTGCGGTAGCGAATCTGCTGGAGTCTGAGTGGGCGGTCACGCAGCCGTTCAATGTGCAACTTGTGAGCCCAGCGGTACTGGGCACGGACGCACCGGGCGGACGCGAGATTGTCGGCTTCAATGAGCGGGAGTACGCCGCGTTTTGCGAGGCCTTCCGGGACGCGTCGACCCGTGAAGCGTTGAAGCACGATCCGCACGAGACGGCGATCCTGGTGAACGACATCAGTGAGGGTCCGGATTTCGGCCGCCTGCGCGCGGCCGGGTTCCACATTGTGACCGTCTATCACGTGGATGTTGTGGCCTACATTGCGGCAATCTACCTTCGCGGCCTCATTGCGCCCACGACGCTGACACGGGCCTGGGAGTGGGCACGGTGGCTCCGGTTGGACGGGATGGCCCCTCAGATCCTAAGGCTGATCTTCGCGCAGCAGAGGGCCAGCCTGGAGCACTCCGACGTCGTGGTGGTGCCCTCGTCCGGGATGAAGGAGACCCTATTGGCCTGCTACCCGGGAACACCAGCCGGGCGAATCCGCGTGCTGCCGTGGGGCGCGCCTCCGGCGGAGTGCGGGCGGGAGGATGCGCTTGCGGCAGCGTCGGAACTGCGGCACGAGTATCAGGTACCGGACGATGCCCAGGTGATGTTGTGCCTGAGCCGGATTTCGCCGGAGAAGGGCCAGGACCGCCTGCTGGAGGCGCTGGCACAGTGGGAGCGATCCGGCGCGCTGCCGGAGAGACCGCTGTGGTTGTTCATTTGTGGGGAACCGGCCTTTATGCAGGGGCAGCGGCACATGGAGCGGCTGAAGCGGCTGGCGTCAAGACTGCGGCGAGTGAAGGTTGTCTTCCCGGGCTATGCCTCTGGGACTCGGAAGGAGGGATTCTTCGCGTTGTCGGATCTGTACGTTTTCCCGTCCAGGCACGAGAGCTATGGTCTGACATTGATGGAGGCGCTGGCAGCGGGCCTTCCGGCGGTGTGCCTGGATCATCAGGGTTCGCGGGAAGTGATGAGGGCGGAGATGGGCAGGATGCTGGGGGATGGCGAATCGTTGTGGCGGGCCGTGGCGGAGGTGCTGGCCGACACCGGCGGGCGGCGCTCGATGGGGGAGGCGGCACGCGAGTATGCGGCCGCGCGGCCGTTTTCCGCGAGCGCGGCTCGCCTGGCGGAGTGGCTGAAGGAAGGACATCAGGCGCGAGGCGGCCGGGTGAGGGCCTGAGCGATTTCACTGAGCGGCAGGATGTGTTGAGCGGCTCCAAGGCGGATGGCCTCGCGGGGCATGCCGAAAACGACGCAGGATGCCTCATTCTGGGCGATGGTGGCGGCGCCGGACTTGCGGAGCGCGGCCATGCCCTCGGCTCCATCGCTGCCCATTCCGGTAAGCAGCACGGCGAGGCTGGATGCGGCGGCGGCGCTGGAAACCGAGTGGAACATCACGTCGACGGAAGGGCGCTGGTAGCACACCTTGGGGCCCTGATCGAGACGGGCGCGCCAGCCGCCGGCGGGGTTGCGGTCGACGAGCAGGTGACAGTTGCAGGGAGCGATGAGAACGAGTCCGGAGCGGA
>CAYVDY010000884.1:0-2109 GCA_964450255.1 uncultured Candidatus Solibacter sp.
ACGAGTGAGGTGGCATGCGTTGTCAGTCGTCAGGTGATGCGCGGGAGGTCAGGGGACTTCGGTATTGTTCCCACCTCATAGCATCGCGGTTGTTGCCGATGCCAGGTTCCGTCATACTGAACATATGGTCAGTTTGCCGGAACTTATGAACCATTCGGCAGGTCTTCTCTTCCCCGTGGGTGACGTGCCGACGGCCCAAGAGGCCGCATTCGGCTATCTGCTGGATGCAGCTCCCGACGCATCCACCGAGGCCGAGGTCCGGGCGGCACTCGGCATTCCGAAAACGACAGCGCATATCGCTCTTAGCGGGCTTGTTCAGGAAGGCCTGGCTTGCGTGGAGCGTATCGGGCGAACAGGGAGATACTCAGTCGATCCAACGGACCCGCTCATCAAGTCCCTGAAGACGGCGCGTGCGATCCGCCGCGTGCAATGGGCGATCGAGCCCGTTCGCGACCGCATCGATCTCGCGGTGCTGTTCGGCAGCGCGGCCCGCGGCGAGGACCGCCGGGACAGTGACGTGGACCTTCTGGTAGTCACGGAGGACGTCGAAACCGTCCTGACGACGCTTGCGGAGAACCCCTGGCTCCAGCCGGTGGTCATGACGGCGGCGAAGCACATGGTGCTCATCGCTGATAACGGCACCTTCGCGAAGGAGACCGCCCGCGGCGTCACGATTTGGGAGCGTCGATGAGCGAACTGGACAAATGCATCGAGCGCGGAAGCCTGAAGCGGTTCGATAGCGCCGGCACCGATGCCGTCGGTGCGGAATTACGCGCCGCCCGGGAAGACCTTGCCGATGCGGAGTTCGTATTCGAGCACGAGATGCCCAAGCGCACGACGGTCACCGCGTACTACGCGATGTTCCACGCGGCACGAGCTCTCGTACTGGCGCGAGGCTACGCCGAGAAGAGCCACTACTGCCTGCTCGTCGCATTCAGGGCGTTCTACGGAGACGAGGGCGAGGGTCGCGAACTGGCACGCGGCATCGAGCGCGCCCGCGTTCTCCGGGAGAATGCCGACTACCTGGCTGAGTTCTCCCTGGAATCGGCGGAAGCGGCTCTGGAGGTCGCTCGCCGGTTCATCCGCTTCGCTGAGGAGACCCTGCGGCAAGAGTAGCGTCCCGCGAACGGACAGCGAGCCCTTCAGCGGGGCCGGCCAGGGCGAAGGTTCGCAACCTCAACTGACGTTGGAGGAAGTATGCTGGACTCGCCGTAGAACCACCGTTCGTGGATGGCCCGTGAGACGTGAGATAGTGATCAGCGGACGGGTAGCGCGTCGGGGCGGCGCATGAAGGACGCGCGGCCGCTACCATTCCGACGGCCGACTTGAGCTTGAGGGGGAAGATGTTCAGGAACAGGCTCACCTATTACCACGGCACGACCGAGGCCAGGTGGATGCGTATCCAAAGCGAGCGCGTCTTCAGGCCGAACGACACCAAGGCGGTTGGCAAGTATTGGATAACCAAGGGAGCCTACTTCGTCTGTGAAAACCCTCTCGTTGCATTGTGGTATGCATATCTTGCGTGCTGGACGGACAAGCGCGAGGGCGATCCGATCCTGATTGCCATTGAGTATGAGGCGGACAGGCATCGGACTGGCGAAGTGGTCAACCTGCTGACGGCTGATGGGCAGGCCGTTCTCGCTCACGCACACTCGAAGTTCCAGAGCGTCATTCCGCCGGAACTCGCCGCCGACTCCACGGTGAATCTGGACAGCACTGTCCTGGAGCTTCTTCTGACCAAGACCCTGACGGCGAAGGCGGTCATTGCGGCGTTCCAAGAGGGCACAAGCTACCAGCGCCTTCTCAATGACGGCAGCTACAGAAACCCGTACGTAACGCATCAGACCGGGGTTTGCCCCGGTGATCATGCTGAGATCTGTTTCGTTCCGGAGTTGAGTCTGGAGAACGTTGACGGATTGAGGGTTGTCGACCATGAGCCACTCATCGACGGCCGCAGCCAGCTGTCGCCGCTTTGGCCGCTTGTGTGCCGTGGTCTGGTCGGCGACTGGGTGAACAAGGAGAAGGGGCAGGAGTTCGCTGACTACCTCGCCAAGGTGTGCCCGGGAGCTGATGTCGGATGACAGCATTAGAATCTGCGTACGGACAGGG
>CAYVDY010000885.1:0-2108 GCA_964450255.1 uncultured Candidatus Solibacter sp.
CCCTCAAGCGCGACCGCATCAACCAGCGCCTCATCGGCCCCTTCGGCTGGTCACACACCGGCCGCAGCTTCGACGGCTTTCACTACACCGCAAACACCCGCAAGAGCCGCGTCAACTACACCCTCGTCGGTGCCCTCCCCACCCGCGGCGCCTTTCAGGTGGATGGCTGGGGCCAGCTCAAGGTCGGCTTCCTCTACGGCTCCATCACCGGCCAGACCGGCCAGGGCAAAAGCGTCGGCGAATGGCGCGCCCTCGCCATCTACTATCAGGACTGGCGCCACATCGTGAAGACCGACAACCGCCCGCTCGCCGTCCGCCAACGCGACTTCAACAACATCAGGATCGGCACCTACGGCGGCCACTACATCCACAAGTGGGATACCTCTGCCGGCGCCGTCAACATCATGCTCTGGGGCGTCATCCAGAACGGAGCATGGGGCCGCCAGAGCCACTCCGCCGGCGCCTACGATCTCGAAGCCGGCTGGCAGCCCAACGTTCTCCCCAAACTCAAGCCCTGGCTCTCCGGCGGCTTCACCCACGCGACCGGCGACGACAACCCGGCCGACAACAAGCACGGCTCGTTCTTTCAGCTCCTGCCTACGCCACGCCCATTCGCCCGCTTTCCGTTCTACGACATGATCAACAACGAAGACATCTTCGGCACGCTGACCATTCGCCCCCACAAGGCATGGACCATCCGCGGCGAGTTCCACGCACTGCGCCTCACCAATCGCAAGGACCTCTGGTATCTCGGCGGCGGCGCCTTCCAGCCCTGGACCTTCGGCTACATCGGCCGCAACACCTCCGGCGCACGCAGCCTCGCCAACCAATACGACGTCAGCGTCGATTACAACATCAACGCCCACTTCGCCTTCAGCGGGTACTTCGGCTACGCCCAAGGCAAAGCCGCCATGCACACGATCTACCCCAAGGGCACCGACGGCAAGTTCGGCTATCTCGAACTCGTCTACAAGTTCTGAGGCGCCGCTACCGTGTAGTCAGTTTTTTGATCAGATCGACTTCGTCCTGGCGGTACGGCTTGCCGTCGGTGTGGAAGACCTCGTGGAACCAGATGGAGGGCTGTCGGTCCGTGTAGGGCTTGGCCCACGAATCCCACGGCAGGTTAGTCTGCGTCTTGCCCGCCACCAAGCCCCAGTTGTAGGCCGCGACTTTGTGGCGCTTCGCCACGGGCAGCGTGCTGGCGAACGTGCTCTTGTTGCCACGCGCCATGTATTCGGTGCAGAGCAGCGGCCGCTTGTAAGCCTGCAGCCAGCGCACGCGCTTCTCGAACTCGGCCGCGTCGTCGTAGTTGTGGAACGAGATCACGTCGGACATCTCCAACTGGGTCTTGTCTATCTTGCTCAACTTGGCCGGGGTGGACCAATCACCCTGCCACACACCGCTGGTGAGCGGCTGCGAGGGCTTCCCTGCCCTTGCCCACTGAAAGGCCTTCGGCAGCAGCGTCTCGACAAGCGCGATCTTATTCGGAACCTCGATCTTTCCATAGCTCGAGGTATTCGGATTGTCCGGCTCGTTCCAGATGTCCCAGGCCAATACGCGATCATCGTTGGCGAATGCCTTCACCACGCCGGTGACGTAGGCCTCCAGCCGCGCGTACTGCTTCGGGTCTTTGAGGGCGTCGGCGCCGGGGCTCTGCACCCAACCAGAATTGTGGACGCCGGACTTGGGCGCGCGCTGCTTGCCGAGGCGCGGAAACGGGTCCCAACAGGAGTCAAACAGCACGAAAATAGGCCGGATCTGATGCTTTTTCGCTACTTTCAGGAACGAATCGATGCGTTTCTGGAAGCCCACGGCATCCTGCTGCCAGAGAAGGTCGTGCAGGAACACGCGCATGGTGTTCATTCCGATGTTGTGCGCCCAGCCTAGTTCGCGATCGATCTGGGCGACGTCGAAGGTGTCTGCCTGCCACATCTCCAACTGGTTGATCGCAGTCGCCGGGGTGTAGTTGCCGCCGACCAGCCAAGGTTGCTTCGCGTACCACTTGTTGGCGGCGTCCTCTGTCCAGCGGTCCTGCGCGGATAGTAGAACCGTGCCTGTCAAGTCATTTATCTAGGTGACCGAAATGGGTCCTGGTTGGGTCATATAAG
>CAYVDY010000886.1:0-2103 GCA_964450255.1 uncultured Candidatus Solibacter sp.
GAGGGCGACGGCGTTCAACGTGTCGTTGCCGGTGGCACCCATATAGGAGAGATAGGCGGTGGCGGTGCCCTGCGGGTTGAGAATGGCGAACCAACCTTCGGAGCCGCCGCGGGTGGTTTTCTGAAAGGCGTTGGGGGTGGTGGCCAAGTCGTTGGAGTTGGTGGTTCCGCCGACGAGAGCGGCGCCGTTGGAGTCGACCAGGATGGTGGAGACGGATTCGTCGAGCGTGCCGCCGAGAAAGGTGGAGTAGAGAAGGCGGTCGCCTTGCGCGCTGAGTTTGCAGAGGAAGATATCCTGGCCGCCTTTGAGTTCGCGCTGGGGAGCGCCGCCGGTGGTGGGAAAGTCGCGGGAACGCGTGGTACCGGTGATGTAGGCGTTGCCGGTTGGGTCAGTCTGCACGCGGAGTGCGGCGTCGGCGGCGTTGCCTCCGAGATAAGTAGAGAAGATGCGCTGGGTGCCGGTGGAGTTGAGCTTCACGATAAAGCCGTCCATGCCGCCGCCGGCGAATGTTTGGTCGTAGGAGCCGTTGGATGTCGTGAAATTGGCCGAGGAAGTGGAGCCGACAACGAAGAGGTTGCCCGTGCTGTCGGCGGCGACGCCATAGGCGCGTTCGTCTTCGGTTCCGCCGATGAAGGTGGAAAAGAGGACGGGATCGATGACCAACTTGCGTTTCGGATCGTATCTTCCTAATTCGAAGACCACGCGGTTGGCCGGGAGGAGGCGGAAGGCGGCTTGTACGGCTTCCGCACCGCGCGGACCATCCTGATAGACGAGGGGCTTTTTGTGGCGGAGGAGGCCGGCCGGGGTGGAGAGCAGCAGATCGCCCGAAGGATCGAGACGCATGTCTGCCGCGCCTTCGATTTCGAGGGCAATGGTAGAGGGGTCGGCGCCTGGGGCGACTTCGAAATCGTACTCAAGAGATTCGCCGTTGCCATAGAGAAGGAGATCGACGCCGGGGCGGACGTGGCGCATGCGGAGGCGTTCGAATTGGCGGACGGTTCCTGCGGGGCGCGTTCCGGTGAGGTAGTGGACCGAGCCGGAGGCGGTCTGTTCCCCTGCGGCCAAAGACCACCCAGGAGCGGCACCGGCGAGGCGGAACACGAGGTCGTAAGCGGGTTGGACGTGATGCGCGGGGGCGCGCATGCGTACGCGAATGCCCGACGATTCGACGAGAACCGAGTAGTAGCGGCCGCGCGCGGCGAAATGAACGGAAGCGGGAAACTGGCCGCGATTTTCCTCAAATGCCAGAGGGAGTGCGCTCCAGGCGCGCAGGGTCTGGCTGCGCGAAGCGCGCGGAACCGAGGGCGCGGCGCCGGCGGCAGAGGCCAGCGCTCCAGCGGTCAGAAGCAGGGGAATCCACGGTGCACGCCTCACGGAACTACCTCCAGATTGCTACGAGCACGGCGGTGCGGCGGGAGGCGCCGTTCCGGCTCGGAAGCTAGAGCGTAACACAGCGGCCATGGAGGTCCGGCGGTCCGTGGGAAGGCTTGCGAATGGAGGGGTGGGCGCGGGGTGGGCGTGGAGGAGCGAAATTCGCAGCCAATTTCAAATAATTATATTAAAATTGTTGGCAAAGTGCGTTAGAATTTGTGATTATCTCAGCTGGCAGCCGGCTCCCCAGAGAGGGGTGGACGCGGTGGGGGACAAGTGGATTGCGGAGCCAATCGGCATGAAATCGAAGAGGGATTTCAGAGAGCAGGCCCGGCCGTACGTCGCCGGAAGAATGAGCACGCCGTCTCGAACGGGGAATGCGGTTGTGGCGGGTAGCGGGACGGAGCCGCGGCTGGGATGAGAACGCGAAACCGGCGGCGGAACAAAGAGCGGGAGTTGACGGAGCTTGCGGCGCGTTACAAGTCGGCGCTTGATTCCATTCCGGGAGAAGTGGCGTTGCTCGACCGCAATGGCGTGATCGTGGCGGGGAACGCCGCTTGGAGGGAGGGGGGCGAAGGGGAAGGGGGGGCACAGCCCCTGTGGGATTTGGAAGGACTCACTTAACATTAAATATATACAAATGGCTGGGTGCAGTGGCTCATGCCTGTAATCCCAGTACTTTGGGAGGCCAAGGCGGGCAGATCACCTGAGGTCAGGAGTTCAAGACCAGCC
>CAYVDY010000887.1:0-2079 GCA_964450255.1 uncultured Candidatus Solibacter sp.
ACATCAAACCGCTGCTGCCCGCCATTTATCAGGCCGTCGTCGAGCCCGCGCCGATGCAGCTTCCGCCGTCCAGCACCAGGTCCACCCGCCCGTCCATCGTCCCGAATACATCAATGCCCGTCTGGCACGTGGGCTGGCCGCTTACGTTCGCGCTGGTCGCGATTAGCGGCTGTCCCAGGAATTCGATCAGCGCTTGCGCCGTCCGCGACCGCGATTGCCGCAGCGCCAGCCGCCCCGTGTTTCCCGTCACCTTCAGCGGCACCTTGGCCGACGCCGGCACAATGATCGTCAGCGGCCCCGGCCAGAACCGCCGCGCCAGCATGTAGAACCGGTCCGGCAATTCCTTCACCAGGTCCTCGGCCATCAGGAAATCGCTCACCAGCAGCGGCAGCGAGCGTTGCGCCTCCCGCCCCTTGGCCGCGAACACGCGGCCCACCGAATGAAGGTTGAACGGATCGGCTACCAGCGTGTACAAGGCGTCGGTGGGGATCGCCACCACTTCGCCGCGCCGCAACGCTACCGCGGCGCGCTCAATCGCCTCTATACTCGGCTGTTCCTGGTCGATTTCAATTAAGTCGGTCGCCACGCTAACTCCCGCGGAGAATAGACGAGTCTAGCGCGACCCGATGGCCTCGGCAACTTCGATCGCCATCGTGTACCGGCCGAACGGAGCGCTCAACTGCACCCCATCGACCATCGGCCGCACGTCCCGCACCATCTGCTGCGCAATCCTGACCCCTTCGGCCCGCGATTTCTCGGGGCTGTCGGCTACGCGCATGCGCTCCATGAACTCCTCCGGCACCGGCACGCGTAGCTCATTCACCATGAACTCCGCATTGCGGTACGAGGTCAGCGGCCAGATGCCGGCGATCACCGGAATCCGGAAGCCCTCGATGCGCTTCAGAAACGCCTCGATCTGCCGCAGGTCGAACACCGGCTGGGTCACGATGTACTCCGCCCCC
This sequence comes from uncultured Candidatus Solibacter sp., assembly GCA_964450255.1. Taxonomy (GTDB): domain Bacteria; phylum Acidobacteriota; class Terriglobia; order Bryobacterales; family Bryobacteraceae; genus Paludibaculum. The sequence continues at coordinate 963 of CAYVDY010000887.1, forward strand.
GCCTGCACCTTCCACTCCGTCCGCCGGATCTCCTCCTCAATATTCAGCGCCCCCGGATTCGCGCCCACGCCCAGCAGCAGCGCCGTCTGCGAGCCCATCGGATTGCCGCCGATATCCAGCCCGTGATTGAGATTGTTCACGATGTTCGTCAGCCCGATCGCATCCACGTCGAACACCGCAGTCGCATCCGGATACGCGCCCATCCGCGGCGGATCGCCCGTGATGCAGATCAGGTTCCGGACGCCAGCCGCGTGCGCGCCCAGCAGTTCCGATTGAATCCCCAGAATGTTCCGGTCGCGGCAGCAGAAGTGCAGCACCGTCTCGATGCCCGCATCCCGCTCGATCAATTGGCACGTCACCTGCGCGCTCATCCGCGCACTGGCCCGCGGCCCGTCCGGCACGTTGATCACGTCGATCCCCGCGTCCTTGCACAGTTTCGAGCCCGCAATCTCCTTTGAAGCGTCCACGCCGCGCGGCGGCAGAATCTCGACAAACGCCACGAACTTGCCAGCCGCGATCTTGGCGCCCAGCGACGACTTCTGCGCCACCGGCACCATCTCCATCACGTGCGGCTTGTCCTTCTGCTCCTCCACCGTCACATGCAGCTTCTGCATGCCAGGCTGCAGCGACCGTGCCTCGCTCTTGATGCTCTTGATGTGCTCCGGCGTCGTGCCGCAGCACCCGCCCACAATCTTCACGCCCGCCCACAACATGCGCCGCGCATACTGCGCCATGTACTCCGGCGAACTCAGATAGATGTTGCGCCCTTCCACCTTCGTCGGGTGGCCGGCGTTTGGCATCGCCGAGGTCGGCTTGGAGGTGAATGTCATCATCCGCTCCAGCGTCTCCAGCATCGCCTTCGGACCCACCGAGCAATTCAGCCCGATCACATCGGCCGCCGATTCGTCCAGGAACTTCGTGAATGTCTCCGTCGACGTGCCGTCGTGCAGATTCCCCTCGTCGTCGATGGTCACGTGCGCCACAATCACCATCTCCGCGCCCGCTACCTCGCGCGCCGCCGCCAGCGCCTCGCGCAGTTCGGGCAGGCTGGAGAACGTCTCGAACACCAGCAGGTCCACGCCCTCATCCACCAGCGCCTGAATCTGCTCGCGGTACA
>CAYVDY010000888.1:0-2064 GCA_964450255.1 uncultured Candidatus Solibacter sp.
TGAGCGGTGACGACGACGGATCATCCCGGAGTAGCCATTATCGGTTGCGGCCTGATCGGGCAGAAGCGAGCGCAAGCTTTGAGCACAGCGCGGCTGGTGGCGTGCGCGGACGTGGCGCTGGAGCGGGCGCAGAAGTTGGCGCAGACGGCGCCGGGGGCAGTGGCGCTGGCCGACTGGCGTGCGGCAGTGACGCGCGACGACGTGGACATCGTCGTCGTGGCGACGACCAATGACGTCTTGGCCGAGATTTCCCTCGCGGCGGTGCAGGCGGGCAAACGCGTCCTGGTTGAGAAGCCCGCGGCGCGCAGCGTGCGCGAGATCGAGCCGGTGATCGCCGCGGCGCAGCGAGCCGGCGTGCAAGTCCGCGTGGGCTTCAATCACCGGTACCATCCGGCAGTGTTGAAGGCACGCGCATTATTCGAGGCGGGTGCGCTGGGTGAGATGATGTTCGTGCGCGGACGCTACGGGCACGGCGGGCGTATCGGCTACGATCGGGAATGGCGGGCCGATCCGAAGTTGGCGGGCGGCGGCGAGCTGCTGGATCAGGGCGTACACTTGATTGATCTGGCGCGCGTGTTTCTGGGCGACTTCACGCAGGTGACGGGCTACGCGCACACCTACTTCTGGGATATGCCGGCGGACGATAACGGCTTTATGCTGCTGCGCACGCCGCAACAGCAGACCGCTTTTCTGCACGTGAGCTGCACGGAATGGAAGAATTTGTTTTCGCTGGAAATCTACGGCAAACAGGCCAAGCTGCACATCGAAGGGCTGGGCGGCAGTTACGGCGTGGAGCGGTTGGCGTACTATCAGATGCGGCCGGAGATGGGGCCGCCCGACACGACGATCTGGGAGTACCCGCGCGGCGATCAGTCGTGGGCGCTGGAGTTTGCGGAATTTACGGAAGACATTCGACTGGGACGCCCGCCCGCAGCCAATTTGAACGATGCGCGCGCGGCGCTGGCGATCGTCGAGCACATTTACGCGGAGTCCGGGCTACGCTTTGCGCACCAAGAGACGGGGACCGACGGCCATGATCATCACGCGTAGCCCGCTGCGGATTACGCTGGGCGGCGGCGGCACCGATCTAGCGTCGTACTACCGCGAGCACGGCGGTTTCTTGATCTCAGCCGCCATTGATAAGTATGTGTACGTGACAGTCATGCGGCCGTTTGTGCCGGGCATCTACCTGAAGTATTCCAAGCTGGAGCATGTCGCCAGCGTGGACGAGGTGCAACACCCCATCATCAGGGAAGCGATCCGGATGTTGGATTTTAAGACGCCGCAGGTGGAGATTACGACGCTGGCGGATATTCCGGCGGGCACTGGGCTAGGATCATCGGGCAGCTTCACCACGGCGCTGTTGCGGGCGTTGTACGCCCATCGCCGCCGCCTGATTCAGCCCAGCGATCTGGCGCGGCTGGCCTGCGAGATTGAGATCAACCGGCTGAAAGAGCCGATCGGCAAACAGGATCAATACATCGCCGCGTATGGCGGGGTGACGTGCTTCGAGTTTTGCCCGGACGAAACAGTCACGGCCTACCCCTTGCGCGCCAGCATGGATACGCTGTACGATCTGGAAGATAATCTGCTGCTGTTCTTCACCGGCTTTGCCCGTAGCGCCGGCAGCATTCTGAAAGATCAGGACACGCGCACGCAGAAGTCGGATCCGGAGATGATGCAAAACTTGCACACCGTGAAAGAACTGGGACGGCGCAGCCAACACCTGCTGGAGACCGGACAAACGCGGGCTTTTGGCGAATTGATGCACGAGTACTGGGAGCACAAGAAGCGGCGCTCGGGCGGCATGAGCAATCCGCAGATTGACGAGTGGTACGAATTGGGCCGCGCCAACGGCGCGATCGGCGGCAAGCTGGTGGGCGCGGGTGGCGGCGGCTTTCTGATGTTCTACGCCGAGGACCGCAAACGCCTCAGGGCGGCGATGACGCAGGCGGGTTTGGAAGAGGTACGTTTCCGGTTCGATTTTGAAGGCACCAAGGTGTTGTTCGGATGAGCCTACCCGTGGCGATTCTGGCGGGCGGCCTGGCGACCCGGCTGGGGCCG
>CAYVDY010000889.1:0-2048 GCA_964450255.1 uncultured Candidatus Solibacter sp.
CAGCGACGCCGCGACGATGCAGGCGTTGGGGAGAGACTTGCTCTCGTCGAGCGACGTTCGGAGCCAGCGTGGCTACGCCGGATACTCGCTAATGGGAACTTCGCCGCAGGGAGGATGGGCGGCGCGAAATCGAACGCTTCGATCGAGTCTCGGAGACTGGACCAGTCGCGATAGATTGGGGTATGTGGACTCGCCTAGCATGTATTCATACGCGGCCACGAATCCCATTAACGGCTCGGATCCATTTGGGAACTCAAAGCAGGGCATTACGTTTAATCTAAGAGACGATATGTTGCTGACCCCGTGTCCACAGTGCGTGTTGACATGCGGCTGGTCTACTGATCCAGTATTACTCGAGCCGGGAATTGCCATTCAGGTAGTGAGCTATGACAAAGTAGACGATCCGTGCAATAGCGGGTCGACAGAGCTGATCAGTGGAGTGTATCTTGAGATGAAGAAGACCGGGGAGATGTCGGCTGGGTCGACTGAGCCCACTTCGCTCGGGGAGGACGTGTTCTCGCAGGGCGGCAAGAGAAGAGGGTGGGCGTTCTTGTTCGGCACGCTCTACTTTGTTCCAGCGGACAGCGAACTTTATCAGGAGATCTTGAGTCGTAGTTGGAATCCACCGACAGGGGTAAATCACGCTCAGATCGCTCCTAGATTCGGCATGGTGACCCGAGAATTCTCGTGGCTTGCGCAGGACGATAGTCTGGTAACCGCACTTCTGCACGGCAATTTTGCCGAGGGCGATCACTCGCTTTTCGTTCAGTGGGATTGTTGTTCCGAAAAGGGCGTTACCCGGCAACAGCAGGCCCCGCCTCCTGTCGGTGCCGGGGAGTTTGGGCCAATTGGAGGAGGAGGGCAGGGCGGGACGGGCACCGGTCGATCGAAGGGGACGCCAGCATGCAACGGAACCTGCCGATGAACTCGGCGAGTCGGCGCGAGCAACGGGGTGGTGTCAGGGTGGGTGAGATTCGAGTTTCGAAACGCGAGCCCGGTGGCGAGTTCAGAGGTGAACCTTGCTCAGTAGCGAACGCATCAGGGTATGGCGCCGGGTGTGGAGAGTGTGGTGCCGAGGTCGGCTCCGTTCTGAGTTGCGTTCGAGCGTCGTGCGTTCGCGCGAGGCTGCTTCGGTCTGGACGTCAGCGTCTATCGAAGCAGTGGGATCGAATTGCGTCCCGAATCCGTCGATGCGGCGGACCGCTGTTCAAGCTCTATTCGCATAACCTACTTCGACTCTTCTCGCGACCGTTGTTTGGACTGCAGCCGAATGGGGCGGCCACAGCGCTTCCCGTTGCGCTGAGCGTGCTTGGTTCGTGTGGGGCTTTGGGTGAAGTCGGAGATGATCGAGTACATGCCGGTGAGAAGTCACCGAATAACGGAGTGATTGACCGGACATCCAAGGAAAACGTAAGGGAGGCTTTTGGCATTGATGTGATATTGCTTGCCGAAGGTGAGCAGCGAGATGCGATTGTGAAGTCGGCCGTCGCCGCCGCGGGGTTCTCGAATCTCGATAGTGAGGAGGTCCGTGGCTGGTTGATGGCCTTCAGAATGGATGGCGGGTCTCCAGTTCATTCGTTGGAGTTCTTCGACGGTCGAGAGCCGACTAATTCTAGAGTGTCCATTTCCGCGATAGGTGATGCTGGATCGAGTTACTGCTTCGCCGTCATGGTGTCGTCGCGTGCTGCACGGTGGTGTGTCCTCAAGTGGTCGGACGGTATGGAGCCGGGCGCGTTGGCGAGCGGCCCAATGGATCGGGAGGGCATGCCAAGTCAGGTTGCATCGAGCTTTTAGGTTGGGTTCGTATCTGACACTGGCGGCATCCGATTCCTAAGCGGTGGCGGCGCTTGGAGTTCGGACCGTCAGCGCGGAGCTATGGTGGTAGTTCCTTTCAACGGCGTCGTTGTGAGCGCACTGGCTCGATCAGCGCTCGATGCGACCTATGATGCGGTTTGGCTTGACTTTCAAGTGAGTGACCCGAGATGGATCGCGCTCGAGTCCATCCCGATTCGTTCTTGGAATGAGCCAGTCTGGGTGCTTCGGGTCTT
>CAYVDY010000890.1:0-2035 GCA_964450255.1 uncultured Candidatus Solibacter sp.
CCCGAGGCCCTCAATACCCGTTTCGTCTTCGAGCAGGCTGCGCTGGGTGATCCCCTCGCTCAAGGCATCCTACACCGCAAAATCGGCGTCCTCGGAGCCTGCCTCGCCGGTCTGCTCCACGCCTTCGATCCCGAACTCGTCATCCTCAGCGGCTCCATCGCCCACGCCGGCCCTTCCCTCTTCGCGCCACTCCAGAAGGAGGTGGACTGGCGCGTAAAGGGCCTGCTGAAACGCCAGGTGCCGCTAGTTCCCAGCGGCGTCCAGGACACCTCCGGCGTCGTCGGCGCCGCCGCGCTGGCCTACCGAAGTTGATTCGGGGACGCTATCCCCGCGTTGCAGGGAAGCGACTTTTCCGCGCAACAACGCAACACCTCGCGGGTGGAGGATCGCGTGCACAAAGCTAGTGCAATCACGTGGTAGACGACAACGTGAGCGGGCAGATCCTGATCCCGCTCACTGGCGTGTTTGGTTTCGGCGAGCACCTAACACGCTCTCTCCAGAGGAAAGAACTCCGCGATGACGCCGAAACTGATGTAGTCGCTGATTCGGCTCCCGGCAAGCAAGGACGCAACAATTCGAGCCATTCCCCAGCCTCCCGCCCAAGAACGAGGAATATAGAAATGTTGTTGAGTGGACAGTATTGGGGCTAGGACTCCTCCCGCCCCAACTGATGCCACAGCTCGCAAGCAAGCAGTTGCCTAAGGCCTGCAGGCGGTGCAGTTCCAACCCGCTGACTCGAACCTGGAGACTGTCAATGGCATCGTCGGGAGGCTCTCGATCACCAGGGAACAGACTCAGCGTCCGATTGCGGCGCTGGTCCTCATCGAGAACCTCCGGCGACTTGAGCCAAGCGAATTCCTGCCTGTCGTTGATCTCGCCCCGATACGATACTGACCGCTGTGCCTTCTTGCCCGGCGCGGTCCGCGATTAGAAAAGCGTCCTCAATCGTTCCTCTCTGCTGACGATATGTTTGATGCGCACGCCGTAGTTGCCTTCTACAACGACCACCTCACCCCTGGCGATTACGCAGTTGTTCACGATGATCTCCACCGGTTCGGAGATAGAGCGGTTTAGCTCCACGATACTGCCGGTTGTCAGTTTGATTGCGTCTTTCAGGCGCATCTGGGCACGCCCGAAGGAGACTCCGACGGGCAACTCCACCTCCATGAGAAGGTCCATCGTTTTTGACGAGTTCCGCGTGTCACTCTGCTCATTGACTGCGGCCGGCCGGTACGCGGGTGTCGTTAGAACCTCTAGGAGTGCTGCGTTGCAGGCAGCCCAGGCAGCCCCGGCCGCCTGCCCTGCCAATTGAATCTCTACCGTCATCCAATCGCTGGACTCCAGCAGTCGATCCATCGGCTCGCCCCCAAGGATCTGAACTTCGCGTCGCAGTCGGTTGCCAAGGACCGCACACAGTGGCGATAGGGATTGCTGTAGGACTTCGAGAAACGTACCGCGCGTTTCCGCCGGGTCAGCCTCATCGAGTCCCGCGGAAGTCAGCACCAGACTGCCGATCTGCTGCCAGACACTCGTGGGCACGGCAATCCACATTTCGGCGCCGGCAGCAGCGTCGAATGGCTGCCGCCAGATCAGCAGCCCGGAATCGCTCGGCGACGACGATTTTCCCTCCGGCACGCAGGCACTCCCCGGTTGCCCCGTCATGGCGGAGATTGCGGGGCCAAGTTGCGCAACCCACTGCTCACACAGCCATCGAGCTTCGGTGCTGGGTGTCATGTGCCTTACCTTCCCCTCTCCATCGGCCATTTCTTCCGCATGAACGCGCGCAATCTGACAATGGCCTGCGTCTTGAGCTGAGAGACTCGGGATTCATGCAGCTTAACGACCCGTGAGATTTCCCGCAGTGTCAACTCCTCCTGGTAGTAGAGGCTCAGCACCGTCCGTTCCACAGGGGGCATCCTTTCGATCGCCTCCTGGAGCAGCCGCTCCAGTTCGGCTCGTTCCAGCAACCGGGAAGGCCAGTGTTGCTCATCGTCGGAGATGAATTTTAACATGTCTCTTCCATCATCTTCCGGCG
>CAYVDY010000891.1:0-2032 GCA_964450255.1 uncultured Candidatus Solibacter sp.
GTTGGTGGCCTTCTACCTCGGCGAATATCTGCATCATCCGCAAATGGGCGATTCGTTGTCGACGTCCTCACCGACAACCCAAAATAAAGGGGACGCAGCTCTTTTTCAGGACGCACCGTTTACAGACTAACACCTTACAGTCGGTGCTGCCGCAGGCTGTGGGAGCCGATGGGTTGCGCTGCCAAAAACAGCTGCGTCCCAGCTGCGTCCCCTTTGCTGCCCTGAAGTCCGACCGCTCGGAAGCCGTGAACCTGGCCCAGGACCAGCCCGACAGGCTCCGCGAGCTGGCAGCGCTCTGGACGCGCGAGTTCGAGGAGTACACGGCGCTCGGCGCCAAAGACCTGCCGCCGGAGGCGAAGAAGTGAGGGGGCGCTCAGAGCGGCGGACCGCCCGCGCGCGAAGCCGCCCAGAGATTGAGGGTCACCTGGTGGACGCAGTGAGGAGCGCTTGCCCGACCGTTGCGAATAGATTCCGGACCCCTTTTCCTTTCCGCGATGCTTTATCCCGGCATAGATTAAACGGCGATGTCCCCATTGGGCTCAAAAGCAAAGGCGCATAGCTGGGGGCAGCTCATAGCAGGGGAGTTATCGAGAAACCAAACCTGTCCCTTTGTTTCTTCTACGCCCTGCGACGCTCCGTGGTGTGTGGGGCGCCGTTGGGCGACGACGTGTGGCAAAAGCAGACCGCCAAGGCTCTTGGGCTAGTGTAGTGTCTCAGTCAGATTGCACTTTATCCAAGGCCTGCCTGGCACGGGCGACCTTGGCCAGGATTGCTTCGGCGGTGGCGGTCCACACGAACGGCTTTGCGTGGGTGTTGTTGTGCGCGACATAGTCTTCAATCGCTTGAACCAGTTCGTCGACGTTGCGAAAGGCGTCGCGGCGAATGCGCTTTTGGGTGATGTCGCGAAACCAACGCTCGACCAAGTTCAGCCACGAACTACTCGTGGGAATGAAGTGCAGATGGAAGCGCGGGTGTTTGGTCAGCCAGTTCCGCACGCGGGTGTGTTTGTGCGTCGAATAGTTATCGACGATCAAATGCAGATCCAACTCCGCAGGCGTCTCCGCGTCGAGTTGCTTCAGAAAGCGAAGGAACTCCTGATGGCGATGCCGATCCATGCAGGCGCCGATCACGGTTCCCTCGAAGACATTCAACGCGGCGAACAGCGTCGTGGTGCCGTTGCGCTTGTAGTCGTGCGTCGTGGTTCCCAGACGCCCCGGAAACATCGGCAGGCTCTTCTGCGTTCGGTCGAGGGCCTGGATCTGGCTCTTCTCGTCCACGCACAACACGAGCGCGTGCTCCGGCGGGTTAAGATACAAGCCCACCACATCCACCACTTTCTCGGCGAAGTGCGGATCGTTGGAGACCTTGAACGTCTTGACGAGGTGCGGCTTGAGTCCGGTGGCACGCCACACGCGGTGCACGAGCGAGCGTGTCGTACCCAGCTCGGCCGCCAACGTCCGTGTCGACCAATGCGTGGCGTTGGCCGGTTTCTCTTGGGTGGTCTTGCGCACAATCTCCGCCACCATTGCGCGCTGGCTTGCTGGCCGGCCACTCCGCGGCGCGTCCCTCTCCAACCCCGCCAGACGCTGCTTGGCGAAGCGCTGGCGCCAGCGCGCCACCGTATGGGGATCGGTGCCGAGGGTCGCGGCAATCTCCTGGTTTTCGCGGCCGTCCGCTGCGGCGAGCACAATCTTCGCGCGCAGCACGAGTCGTGCAGGGGTCTTTCGCCCCCGTGCCCACTGTTGCAGCATCGTTCGCTCGGCATCGCTCATTTGGATGGCAATCGCACGTCGCATGGGATTGATTCTCCTTGGAATAAAGGTCGAATCAACCCGGGCGCAAATACTGTGCCGTAATTAAGGGACACTACACTAGTTCGGCGCTCTCACTTCATCGTATGCCTCTGAAAAAACTCCCACATCAAATCGTTGGCCGAGATGTGCGTCGTGGACTTGCCCAGGTCGATGATGCGGGGTGGTTTCTTGCCGGGCCAGGTGTGGCCGCCGCCTTCGATCACGATCAGGACCACCTC
>CAYVDY010000892.1:0-2029 GCA_964450255.1 uncultured Candidatus Solibacter sp.
CCGTCGACGCCGGCTTGAGCTGCAAGCAGATCGTCGAGCGCCTCGCCTCCATCGGCGAAGACGCCGCCAAACTCGACGCCATCTTCATCACCCACGAGCACTCCGATCACGTCTCCGGCCTCCCTACCCTCATGAAGAAGCTCGGCGCCCGCGTTCCCGTCTTCCTCACCACACACACCGCGCCCCTCCTCGATTGGAACAGCGCAGCCCCTCATATCGAGACCTTTCAGGCCGGCGCCACCATCGACATCGGCGACCTTTCCGTCGGCTCCTTCACCATCCCCCACGACACCATTGATCCCGTCGGCTTCACTATCCGCGCCGACGGCCTCAAAATCGCCATCGCCACTGACCTCGGTTACATGCCCGATAGCGTCAAGTTCCACATTCGCGACGCCAACTTCCTCCTCCTCGAATCCAACCACGACCCCGAAACCCTCAAGGTCGGCCCTTACCCCTGGCATATCAAGCAGCGCATCCTCTCGCGCAAAGGCCACCTCTCGAACCAGGCCGCCTGCGATTACATCGCCGCCGAGCTCTCCAGCGAAACCCATACCCTGGTGCTCGGCCACCTCAGCGAAACCAACAACGATATCTGGAATGCCGAACTCTGCGCCAAAATGGCGCTCGAACAGCGAGGGCTCGCCCCCCGCCTGGTCGTCGCCGAGCCCCGCAAGCTCAGTGAAATCTTTCAACTGTAGGAATTATCATGATTGAACGTTACACCCGCCCCGCCATGGGCCAAGTCTGGAGCGATGAAAGCAAGTACCGTCAATGGCTTAACGTCGAACTCGCTACCGCTGAGGTGCTCGCCGAACACGGCCTGGTGCCACTTGAAGCCGCACGCCAACTGCGCGAAAACGCCAGCTTTACCGTGGAGCGCATCCTGGAAATCGAGAAGGATATTCGCCACGACGTCATCGCCTTCACTACATGCGTAGCAGAAACAATGAAGGCCAAGGGTGTAGCCGAGGCTTCCCGCTGGTTCCACTACGGCCTCACCTCCAACGATGTCGTCGATACCGCCCAGGCTCTACAACTCAAGGAGTCCGCCACCCTACTCCTCGCCGGTCTCTCCGAGCTGATCGAGACGCTCAAAACCCGAGCCTTTGAGTTCAAAGACACCATCGCCATCGGCCGCACCCACGGTGTCCACGCCGAACCCATCACTTTCGGCCTCAAGCTCGCCCTCTGGTACGACGAAGCCGTGCGCGCCCACCGCCGCCTCGCCCAGGCTGCGGAAGACCTTCGCTTTGGCAAGCTCTCCGGCGCCGTCGGCAATCTCGCCCACCTTTCTCCCGAAGCAGAGAAGCAAATCTGCGAGCGTCTCGGTCTCCAGGTCGCCCCCATCGCCAGCCAGGTTCTCGCCCGCGACCGTCACGCCGCCTTCGTCTCCGCCCTCGCCCTCGTCTGCGCACTCTGCGAGAAATGCGCTCTGGAGGTCCGCCACCTCCAGCGCACCGAAGTCCGCGAGGCCGAAGAACCCTTTGCCGAAGGCCAGCAGAAGGGCTCCAGCGCCATGCCCCACAAGCGCAACCCCATCGTCAGCGAGCAGATCTGCGGTCTCGCCCGCGTCGTCCGCTCCAACGTCCAGGCCGCGTTTGAGAACATCGCGCTCTGGCACGAACGCGACATCTCTCACTCCAGCGTGGAACGTGTCATCCTGCCGGACTCCGCCATTCTCACCGATTATCTCCTCGCCAAGACAATCTGGCTGGTCGGTAAAATGCGCGTCTACCCCGAACGCATGCTCCGAAACCTCGAATCCACCAGGGGACTCGTCTTCTCCGGCCAGGTGCTTCTCGATCTGACCGCCGCCGGCATGCTCCGCGAACAGGCTTACAAGATCGTGCAGACCGAGGCCATGAAGGCATGGCACGAAGAAGGCGATTTCCGGGCTGCCATCCTGGGCCACCCCGAGGTCCGGCAGCACCTCAATGCCGAGGCCATCGCCCATTCGTTTTCGATCGAGCGCCAGCTAAAAGGCGTCGATTCAATATTCCAGCGAGTGTTCGTTAACTAACTGGTA
>CAYVDY010000893.1:0-2028 GCA_964450255.1 uncultured Candidatus Solibacter sp.
ACAGCAGATTGTAAATCAGCGCCGCGTTGTCGAGCGCCAAGGCCGACACCGTATCCGGTAGCGTAAATACGAGGTGAAAATAGGGCGTCGGAAGAACTTCGGCCAAGCGTTCCTGATACCATTTTCGTCGTGGAACGACGCTGCACCGCGGACAGTGCCGATTGCGACACGAGTGATAAAACGCTTCCTCATGACCACAGACGTTGCAGTGCCGGATCTCGCCACCCAAGGCTGGTGTGCGACAGATCTCGAGGTCCCGCAGCGTGCGATCTTCCGGCGCCGTGAGCGCAGCGCCCTGTTGGCGACGATAGGTGGCCCCAAAATGGCGAATCACTTTCGCTAAAGTCAATTTCGCCGCCGCCTGCGCGACCACCAGGGTCGAGCAAGCCAAGTCGAGCACCGTTGCCGTCGTCATGGGGATCTCCTGTCCTGTCCGAAGTCCGTCACGGGTCGCGAAGACCGCGAGGTTAGGCAAGGTGTATCGCGCCGGGTAGTCACACCGCAAGAGGAAATGCGCGCCGCACCCTTGACAGCGGAGGCGAGGTGTCGCATTCCTGAAGCGAGATCCGGCGCGTCACGTGCCAACCCGTCACGCGTCCGTACCGAAAACCCGCGCCGCAAACAGCGAACGGCTCCTCTCGCGCCAGGAAGAGCGCACCGGAGCCGGAGCGGCGGCGGTGGCGGACAACGTCGGAAGAAAAAGACCCCCTCACCATCACGGCGCTCGCGGTGCGCGCCGACCGAACCAGGAATCGAAAGGGAATCCGCTCATGGCATCGACTTCATCCGCTTCGTCTATAGCGCTGACTCCCTCGGCGTCGCCCGCGACCGAACAGGAATCGCAGCTCCTCTACACGTTCGACGATCGGCACTGGCGCGTGCGGGGGCTGGAGAAACAACTCAGCTGCGAGCGATTGAAAGTCAACCTGCTGGTCTCGCGTCGCGACCTGGTGCACATCGACACGCTGGATCTCTACGCCGCGCGACTGCGGCGTACGTTTCTCGAAGAGGCGGCCGCCGAACTCTATGTGGAAGAGGCCACGCTCAAACAGGATCTGGGCAGCGTGCTCTTGGATCTGGAACTGCGACAGACGGCCCTCATTCGCCAGCGCGTGGCGCGGCAGCAGGAACCGGAGCCGGTCCTGACCGAAGCCGAGCGCACGGAAGCGCTGGAACTGCTGCAAGATCCGCGGTTGATGGAACGCATTCTGGCGGATTACGCGACGTGTGGCTTAGTCGGGGAAGAGACCAATAAATTGGTCTGCTATCTGGCCTGTGTCTCGCGGCTCTTGCCGCAACCGTTGTCAGTGCTCATTCAAAGCAGCAGCGCGGCGGGCAAGAGTTCACTGTTGGAAGCGACGCTCCAGTTCCTGCCCGCTGCGGCGCAGCGCCGCTGGTCGGCCCTCACCGGTCAGTCACTGTACTATCTCGGACGCGACGAACTGCGGCACAAGGTCTTGGCGGTCGCCGAGGAAGAGGGCGTGACGCAGGCCAGCTACGCGCTCAAGCTGCTGCAAAGCGAAGGACGTTTGGCGCTGGCCGTGGCCAGCAAGACCCGCGACTCGGGCCGCAGTCAAACCGAATGCTATGAAGTCGAGGGGCCGGTGGCCCTGTTGTTAACCACCACGCGCGACGAGCCCGATGCGGAACTCGCCAATCGATGCCTCGTGCTCTCCGTCAACGAAGACGCCACGCATACAGCGGCCATTCACACGCGGCAACGGGCGGCCTACTCCCGCGCGGCGGAAGAGGAAGTGTTGCAGACGATTCGCCGTCGACAGCAGCATGCGCAGCAACTCCTCGAACCTCTGGGAGTCGTGATTCCGTGGGCGGATCAACTCACGTTTCGCACCGATCAAACTCGCTATCGTCGCGATCATGCCAAGTACCTGACGTTGATCGCGGCCAGCGCGCTGCTGCATCAATATCAGCGGCCTCGCACCACGCGTTTACGTAACGGACAGAGTGAAGCGTGTGTGGTGGCGACTTCGGAAGATCTGGAACTGGCCAATCGCCTGGCCACTGCCA
>CAYVDY010000894.1:0-2026 GCA_964450255.1 uncultured Candidatus Solibacter sp.
GTGCGGTCACGCAACTCACATCCCATGTGCCGAGAACGCACATCCCACTGTCCAGTTCGAACCAGTTGATCTTTGATCCGCATGCGGTGTGTCAGTGCGATCATCCAGCCGACGGTCGCTTCGGCCACGGATCGATCGACGGCTCCCGCCGTGATGAACACGAGTACGTCGGCCGCGGTGCAAGCGGGTACATCGACCGCGTCGTAGCCCACGCCGAATCGGCCGACGGCCAGCAGGTCATCCGCCTGGGAAACCGTTTCAGCGGAAACGGCGGGGGTCAACACAATCACACCGTGGATGCCGGCGAGTTGATCGCTGCCGATCGGAGTGCGGTGTGTCGAGAGCGTCCGCTGCACAATCTGTGGTTGATCACTGAAGACAGACAAACCCAGATCGTCATATTTCGGCTTGCCGTCGGCACCGAAGAAATCGGCCGTCAGGGCCACGACAAACGGTTTGCTGGACGAGCCTTCCATTACTCACACTCCCTTCAGGGTTACTTCCAAGGATTTCCTTCGACGGTGCAGTTATGTTCGGCGACGACAAGTCGCTCCGGAACGGGACCGCCGTAAACCCAGATCATGCCCATCGGCTCTTGGGTTTGATTGATGAAGTAGTGGATGCGGCCACGTGGTTGCAGGGCCGTCGCGCAGCGGGATAGCGTGTGTTTTCGCCCTTCCACGATGCAACTCGCCTGGCCTTGAATAATGCAGATCGACTCATCGAAGTCATGAAAGTGCGACAGGAGTCGGCCACCGGGTTGGAACAACCCGTACCCGCCGCTCATTTCGATGCCCGGGACCAGATCGCGGTTGAAGTAGTCGATGAAACTGGCCCCTTGACCGGCCGCAAACCGACGAGCCGTGCGATACCGGGTCACATGCTCGGCTCCCTCTTTGCCCAGCGAATCCTCGGGCATTCCGCGTCGCGAAAAGAATTTGTCCACCAACGTGCGACTGGGAGATTCCGTCGGCATGGCTGCGTGCACAATCGCTTCCTGATTGGCGGATGTGTTCACGGCCGCATGCGCCAAGTTCGCAGGAATAACAATGTTGTCGAGCGGGTTCAACGTATAACGCCGCCCCTCCACTTCCACCACGAGCGATCCGGATAACAGCGTGACGGACTCCGTGTACGGATGCAGGTGATATTCCAGTTGCGCTCCGGGCGCGAAGGTGACCAGCCCGGTTGTGAGATTCCGGGCACCGTGAGGCTTGCCCACCAGGCATTCAAATTTGACGCCGCGTCCAATCTCCGTCGTGATCCCCGCACCGACTGGAGTGATCACCTCCGCACGATCGGGGCGATAGGCCGCGGGAGGGCGGTCCACCACCGCACCAACCGTGTCGCTTTCCGGTGTAAAGGATGGAACAATGCGACGATCCCGGCCCGCAGTGGCCAAGGCCCCGTGCAGACTGCGCAATAGTAACCCGGTGTCGACTCCCACGCCCAACATGCGGAACCCCTGCTCCGTGCGCTCGAGCAAGTTTTCGTTACTCGTCGCGATGATCCCCACGTTCTTTCCGGCTGCGCGGATCTTGTCTTTGATCGACAGCAGTTGCTCGGCCACGCCCGGGCCTTCCCATTGACCGCGGTGGCCGGCCGAGGAGGAGTAATCGGCCGGACCGAAAAAGAACAGGTCCACACCTTCGACCTGCAACATCGACTCAATTGCGCGGCCTCCGGTGACCGACTCGATGATCGGCACCACCAGCACATGCTCGTTCGCTTCCTGTGTATGCTGCACGAAACACTGGCCCCAGCACGTTGCCCGCTCGGCGCCGATGCCGCGCACACCTTCTGGAGGAAACTGCGCGTACGAAACGACCTGCCGCAACGCATCGGCGGATTCGATCCACGGGACCACAATGCCATCGGCGCCGATGTCCAAGGCTCGCTTGATCAGCCCGATATTGCTCTCGGCCACGCGCACCAACACCGCCGTGTTGCTGCGGACCGCCGCCCGAATGTGCTCGACAATCTCTTTCCAATCGAGATGCCCGTGTTCCGCATCGACCACGACCCA
>CAYVDY010000895.1:0-2026 GCA_964450255.1 uncultured Candidatus Solibacter sp.
CTGGAGGTTGAAATTAACCTTCCGTTTGTCACCGCCGACGCGACTGGCCCCAAGCACCTGGTCATGAAACTCACGCGGGCCCGTTTCGAGCAGATGGTGGAAGACATCATCCAGCGTTCGGTGGGTCCCTGCAAGCAGGCCCTTGCCGATGCTGGCGTGACACCACAGCAACTCGACGAAGTTGTCCTGGTAGGCGGCCAGACCCGCATGCCGCGAATCCAGGCGCTGGTCCGCGAACTGTTCGGCAGAGATCCGCACAAGGGCGTGAACCCGGACGAAGTCGTGGCGATCGGCGCCGCGGTTCAGGGCGGTGTGCTGGGCGGCGAGGTCAAGGACGTCCTGCTGCTGGATGTCACACCGCTATCGCTCGGCATCGAGACCATGGGGGGCGTGTTCACCAAGCTGATCGAACGGAACACAACCATCCCAACGCGCAAGAGCGAGACGTTTTCCACGGCCGCTGAAAACCAGCCGTCGGTGGAGATCAAGGTCTACCAGGGTGAGCGCGCTCTGGCCCGCGACAACAGGTCGCTTGGCGTGTTCCAGCTCGGCAACATTGCTCCAGCCCCGCGTGGCGTGCCAAAGATCGAAGTTTCCTTCGATATCGACGCCAACGGCATCCTCAATGTGGCTGCGAAAGACACGGCGACTAACAACGAGCAGAAGATCACCATCACATCCTCTTCTGGCCTCTCAAAGGTCGAGGTGGAGAATATGGCCAGAGAGGCTGAATCCCATGCAGCCGACGACAGAACACTGCGCGATACCATTGAAGCCAAGAACAGGGCCGACGCCATGGTCTACAGTGTCGAGAAGACGTTGAAGGAGCATCGCGGCAACATCGACGAGGCTGGCGCGAAGGAGATCGAATCGGCCATCGAAGAAACTAGGAAAGCCATCGGGGAGAACGACGCAGCCCGGCTCACCTCCGCCACCGATCGACTCACGGCCGCCAGCCATAGGTTGGCCGAAGCTATGTACGCAGCTACTGCTCAGCCCAGCTCGAAGGCGCCATCCAACGGCAAGGTAAACGGCCAGCAACACGGTGGGAAGGACAATGTGGTTGACGCCGAGTTCGTAGACATCGGCCAGTAGGAAAGTGCGTCACGCGGGGCAAGCTTCAGGCCTGCCTCGCTTTTTCTCAGGATGACCGGCCGGGAGGCGATTCCGGATTGGGGACGGTTGCCTCGCCGGCCAGCTGGCGGACGACGAGAAGGGCCTGCTCCCCTCCCGTGACGCGATCTTGCGCCAACTCCACATCTTCCCTCCGCGGGGTTTTCCGTGGCGTTTGCAGCTGCGCTTCGGCTAGTGCAGGGCTTTTCCTTCTGACAGTCACGTTGCTAACCACCGGATTCAGAATGGTGCCCATTCCCGCGGCGGCGGCTCGCTCGCACAGTAGGCGTAGCGGTCCATCCTGGCGGCCTGCCCCCACCCTAAGTCTGATTGGATTGTTCTCGGATGGATAGTGCGCCAGCCAAAGCTGGCAGGAACTAGTTGATGAAAGTTCAATACGGAAAAGACGTAGCATGTCATTCCGGCCCCGAGTCATGCGGAGGCGCTCGCGAGGGTGCCGCTGAAGCGTTGACAGGGGAAACCGGCGGGTCAGCCATTGAGCCGCGTAATCCGAAATCCGGGACGCCGACGCAGTTATCCGATGCGGAAGGCAACATGAACCAGGGTGACACTTGCAAGTCCTGTGACAGTCCCGCGCGGTCGGAGACCCTGCACACGCCGGGAAGTTTCCTGCTCAGAAGCTGGGAGATCTCCGCCGAGCTCGGCGCGACGACGCCGGGCGGTTCAGGGAAGGCCAAGTGCCGCACGCCTGAACAACCAGCGGTGGAGAAGTCGGATGCGCTCATAGTACCTGGGAAGCTGTCGAACAAAGGCGAACAGCCTGCGGAGATGGTGGAGGGAAGGAGCGCAGCCAAGGGGAACGCTGATCAGGCCCCCGCACCCCGGACACTGTGCCGGACTAGGAGTCTGTCGGAGATAGATTTCTCCAAGCCCGCTCGATAAAACACTACAG
>CAYVDY010000896.1:0-2026 GCA_964450255.1 uncultured Candidatus Solibacter sp.
GAGGGCGCTGAACTTGCGGATGGCGTCCACATGTTTGTCTGGCACGTTGAAGGTGACGAATGCCGGGGAAACGCGGTGGATCACAACAAGGGGCACGTCGTTGATCTTGATGAGATTGCCGGGGTGGACCAGCAGGTTGCCGGCGCGGCCGCTCCAGGGCGCGCGAATGCGGCAGTAAGAGAGATCGAGTTTGGCTTTCTCGATGGCCGCCTCATCGACCTTGAGATTGGCGCGGGCGCTGGCCACAGCGGCTTGATCGAGGCGGAGGGTCTCATTCAGAGACTCGGCGGCGGTGCGGTACTGGAGGGCGAGCTGCGCGGCTATAATCTTCTCCTTGGAGAGCGTGTCGTAGCGGGCGGCATCGGCTTCCGCGGATTTCAACTGCACGCGATCGCGCTGCACGGCGGACTCCGCCTGGCCGAGTTGGGCGCGGCTGCGCTCGAGCGCGGCTTCGGTTTGGCGGAGAGCCTGTTGAAAGGGCTGCGGATCGATTTCGAAGAGCAGATCGCCCTGGTTCACGTTCTGGCCTTCGGTGAAGTGAACGCTCATCAACTGGCCGGCGATTTGTGACTTGATTTCCACCTTGGCGGAGGGCTCGACCGTGCCGACCACGGAGACTTCCAACGGCGCAGATTGGGTGGAGGCAGTGGCGACGGTGACGGGCATTTCCGGGGGCGGGCCCTGGGCCTGTTGCGGGCGGGACTGGCAGGCGGTGAAGATCAGGGCCGCGAGAAGGGCAATGTCGCGTGATGCGCGGGAGTTTCGCACATTCTCATATTAGGCTATTCGGCCTGAATCTCGTGTTGTCCTGCCGCGGCGCGGCGACTGGGACTTGCCCAGTTCCGCCTCGATTTCCTCGATGGTTGGCAGGGTGCCCTTCAGACTCTCGGGCAGGTTCTCGAGATGGCGGAACTCGGAGATGCCCATTGGGGCGGTGTTGTTCTGGAGAGTGTATTCCGCGATGATGCGGTTCTTCGATTTGCAGAGAATGGTGCCGATGGTGGGCTGGTCGCCGGTGTGCAGCAGAAGGTCGTCCACTGCGGCGAGGTAGAAGTTCATCTTGCCGGCGTACTCCGGCTTGAAGGGGGTCATCTTGAGTTCGATGACGACGAAGCATCGGAGCTTGAGATGGTAAAAGAGAAGATCGAGACGAAAATCCTCGCCGCCCACTTCGAGTGGAACCTGGCTTCCAACGAAGGCGAAGCCGACGCCGAGCTCAATGAGGAACTGTCGTAAATGGGCGAGGAGTCCTCGTTCGAGGTCGCGTTCCTGGGCCTCCTGGGTGAGAGTGAGGAAGTCGAAGTTGTAGGGGTCTTTGAGGATCTGCTGGGCGAGGTCGGACTGTGGCGCGGGGAGTGTCGCCTGGAAGTTCGTCAGGGCTTTTCCCTGGCGGCCGTAGAGGTTACTTTCGATTTGCAGGACGAGCACGTTGCGGCTCCAGCCGTGCTGGATGGACTGCTGAATGTACCATCGCCGTTCTTCCGCGCTCTTGGTAAGGTCCAGAAGCCTGACGTTGTGGCCCCAGGGAATTTGTGCAACAAGCTGTTGCACAATTGCCTCGTCCGGCCAGGCTTCGGCCAAAGCCCGCAGATATTTGAGGTTGCGGGAAGAGAACCCCTTCATATCCGGAAATGCCAGGCGCAGGTCCGTGGCGAGCTGGTCTATGACCTTTGCTCCCCATTCTTCGTCCCGCTGCCGGAGGAGGATCTCCTTGCCGATCCGCCAGTAGAGCAGAACGAGCTCCTGGTTGACGGCTACGGCGGCGCGGAGTTGCGCCGTCTGAATCTGGCTCTTGAGACGGGCCAGGAGATCCTGGTAGCGCTGTGCAGCTGGTTTGTTCTGGGGCTTCGCGCGGTGGCGGCTACGCCCAGAACGTCAGGTAGGGCTTACCGGCGCTGAGCCGCAGGAGATAGAGCGCCACCTCGCGGGTGTGGTAATCGCCCCACATGCAGGACTCGCCGCGGGGGACGCCATCGGTGCCGGGCATGCGATCCCAGCCGTTGGGACGATGGTACACGGAGTGGAG
>CAYVDY010000897.1:0-2024 GCA_964450255.1 uncultured Candidatus Solibacter sp.
CCACCCTGAGCAGAGTAGTCTTGCCAGATCCCAGAAAGCCCCCAACAACAATCAGCTTAGTTCTCATGACTCCCTTCCACTCGTTGCCTGATGGGCCGTCCCGCAACTCTGAATTCGCTCTTTCGCCTGAGGTTCGAGCACTCGAACGAAGACCTGCGAGGCCAACGCCGCGGCACCCAAGGGAGCCAGTACATATACGAAGAGAAAACCGCCGCTCCGGTCTGGGAACGCCGCGTCGCCCCAGCCCATCATCCATGCAACGACCCTCGGTCCCAGGTCGCGAGCCGGATTCAGCCCGGCCTGCGTGGGCGGCGCAATCAAGCAGATGATCGATGTAACCGACAGGCCGATGAGCACCGGTGCCAGCGAGTCGCCTGGCCGCCCAACGTTGCACTTCTCGGTTAATGCAAAGACCATCAGGACGAGCAGGAACGTACCCAGCGCTTCGGCTCCCATTGCGAGCGGGAGCGAAACGACAGCACCTGAGCCCGGGTTGGGATAGAACTCGCCGAAGATCATGGCTGTTCGCATTGAGGCTGGCGTGCCTCGAACAATCTGATGAGCTGCTTCGTAGGCCGCAACCGATGGTGCAAAGAGCGCGTAAAGCGTCAGACCCGCCATTGTGGCTCCGGCCAGTTGGGCAGTCCAGTAAGGAAGCAGTTTGCCGGCAGGCATTCTGCCGCTCAATGCCAGGGCCAGACTGACGGCCGGATTCAGATGCGCGCACGACAAGTGGCGCGTCAGATAGATCGAGATCGTCACGCCCACGCCCCAGGCCAAGGCGACCTGCATAAGTCCCGAGTGGGATCCAAACAGTACCGTGGTGGCGACAGCCCCGCAACCAAACAGCACCATCAGGAATGTGCCCGCCAACTCGCCTGTAAATTCGCGCGCGCTTACTAGCTGTGACATTGCTCTCATCCCCTAGCAACAGCACGAATGCCCGCTACGGCAGGCACAGGATTTCTGATCGAGTATCTGCAGGGACGCAGGCTGGGGCGAGACCAGCGCCAACAGATCGTCGATGTTCGCCCGATAGGTCTTCAGGGTGGCCGCCCATCGCTGTAGGCACGTCAGACCCTCTGGCAACAGCTCATAGCGACGCTTGGCGGGTCCGGAATCGCCGAGTTCCCAAGCAGACGTGACGAGTCCTTCCTTCTCCATTTCCTGCAGCGTTCTGTAGATTCCGCTTGGGTCTGGCGGTTCGGCTGCGTACAGTCCGAGTTCGGAGACCTGTCGCGCCACTGCATAGCCGTGAGTGGGGCTATGCAACAGAGTCGCCAAAATCGCGGGCCGCAAGAGGCGAGCCAAATTTTTTCCGGAGCACACGCATTGGTCGAGGTCAGGTATTGGAGATGCTCCAGTAGTTGGGGCACAGCAGTCATCTTGAGTTTGTTCGTTGATCATTTGGTTCCTCAGATGTAAAACGTCAGGGATCGACCGGCCTCGGAACTGCGAGCGAGCGGGGCTCTTGCAGCAATTGATCCGTCACTCGCCGCAGCGCGTCGAGTGCGAAGACCAAGGGATACGTCCGTTCGTAGTACCAGAGCCGAGCGAAGTACAGTCCAATCGGAGATGCCGGCGTATCCTCTCCGCCGCGCGTAATCGCGGCAATCCACTCCGCACCCTTGCGGGCCGCCTCCTGTTCGAGCATGCCCGGCATGCCGGCCAACGCGGAAATGGCAACGGCGGTCTCTTCAATGCCGGACGGCACGCCACGATCGCCACCCCAGCCGCCATCTTCGTTCTGTGCCTCGTACAGCCGGCATACCGCCCGCCGCACCGATTGCGAATTGGGACAGATCTGCTGCATCCCCAGAAGCACCCGCGCGGTCCCATAATTCGGATTCTCCTCTCCAGGCGCGTGCTGACTTCCAAACCAAAGCGGTAGCCAGGCGCCATCCGGCCGCTGCCCCTCTTCGAGGAATGCGACAGCACGGGTGCTGGCAACAGTCACGCTACTCTTCGCATCCAGTTTGAGCGACGCCCGACAAGCACACGCCGCCCCGCGCCAATGCGCACAT
>CAYVDY010000898.1:0-2020 GCA_964450255.1 uncultured Candidatus Solibacter sp.
GGACGCCGCGGCCGGGATGGATTTGGCCACCTTTCCCTTCCGCGATGACGGGATGGCAAGAGCCGCCGGGGTCGAAATTGCCGACCTTTTGGCGATATTTGACACCGAGGTGGAACGAATAATTGATGGTGGTCTGTTCTTCCGGCGGGATTTCCGCCGTCACCAGCAGCTTCATCGCGCTGACCTTCTGCCGGGGGTGCTGCGTCAGATGGCTGGAATCATAGCGGCGTACGAAGCAGGCATAGGTCTTCTGATCGTAGGGACGGGCGAACAGCCTGGCGTCGAAGTCGCGGGCCTTGGCCTTGTCGATGCCCTCCTGGGCGAGCCCGGAGCCGATGCCGGCGAAGGCGGCGAATGCCAGTGTAAAGGCAAACAGGCAGGAACGGTTCATGATCGCCTCGGAACAGATGACACATCGATCGGTCATCCGCTTGCCAGACCGGTGCGGCACCAAGCCGCCGAGTTGCGGGAGCGATCTGGAGGGTTGGTCGCCAGGAGCTGTGGTCGCGTTCAAAAACTGGCATCTGCCTAAAAAATAGGCAGAAGGCCCATTAGTGACTCATGTTTTGCCCGCGTTGTGCCTTGCACAATAAAGTTCGGCGGGTGTCCAATTCATCGAACAAGGGAAGCCAACTCATCGGGCTCCGTTTCTCGCTCGGGCCCTGGAGACGGCAACGATGAATCGGTCGCGGCGATGAACGCATCGGGATATCGACGAAAGTTTGAGGCCGGCCTTCGAGCGATGGCCCGTCGCGCCGAAGAAAGGATCGAAGCTTTCCTCCCTCGCGTCGGCGCGAACGCGATGCCGACGCAAATGCGAACGTCGCAAATTGTCGCAAGAATTATAAACCCGGCACCGCGCATACGCGCATTTGTCTTTCCGGGCGGCATCGAACAGAGAGATGAATCTACGAAGCTGGCGCAACTTGGCGTGATCAGAATTTCCAATCGTCCGGCCTTGGAGAAAAAGCCTGCTGCAGCAGTCGAGCGGCAGCCGAAGTGCGGCCTGCAGCATGGCTCATTCGGCGTTGTGGCTGCGACTCTTCGGCCGGGCGCGGACGTTAAGGTCTCGTTCATCTATCTGACAAAGCAGTACTTCTCCGGGTGTCGCATGTGGCAGTCCGGTGACAGCAAACGTGAATTCCATCACATTTTTCAGGTGCGGAGTCGTTTAGCATGACTATTGCATTGCGTGAGGGAGTCAGTCGCGTGTCAGATTACACATCTGCTGTTGGTGATTCGCGATTGGATACGGAAGTTGCGGCCGGGGCTTGGAACTTGGGCAGCGCATCTTACGTTAAAGCTGAACCATGAGGAGATGAATCCATGTACAACGATTCTCTGTTCAACGCGTTTGCTCGCTCCTTCGAAGCACGAAGTCAGAGCGACATGTCGATGGCGGACTATCTGGAATCGTGTCGAGGCGATCCGCTTAGATATGCGAATGCGGCCGAACGGTTGCTAGCGGCGATCGGCGAACCTCAGATGATTGACACGGCCAAGGACCCACGCCTTGGCCGTATTTTTTTGAACCGCACGATGCGCGCCTATCCGGCCTTCGCCGGCTTCTATGGCATGGAAGAAACCATCGAGCGCATCGTCGGGTTCTTCCGGCACGCCGCGCAGGGCCTCGAAGAGAAGAAGCAGATTCTCTACCTCCTTGGGCCGGTCGGCGGGGGCAAATCGTCGATTGCGGACCGTCTCAAGGATCTGATGGAGGCGTGCCCCGTCTACGTGCTTGCCACCCATGACGGTGTGAGTCCCATCTTCGAGAGCCCGCTGGGCCTTTTCGATCCTGCGTCCATGGGGCGGATGCTCGAGGCGGTCACCTCCCCGGACGGCGGGCGGACACGCGTCCCGAACTACGTGCACATCTCCACCGCGTACACCGCGGGCCGGCGCCGCGGCGCGATCCCGGAGGCCGGGCACGTGCACGGCATCGACTACGAGGCCGAGACCCGGGCCGGGCTCGCCATGCGCGAGCAGGTCGAGGCGGCGTCGCGGATGCCGGAGCGGCTGA
>CAYVDY010000899.1:0-2015 GCA_964450255.1 uncultured Candidatus Solibacter sp.
GGATCGACTTCCTCAACGGCTATGTCGTGCGCAAGGGCGCGGAACTCGGCATCCCGACGCCGAGCAATCAAGCCTTGCAGGTGATGGTCAAGCTGGCGCAGCGCGGCAAGGAATTGTCGGGAAGCCAGCCATAACAGGCGTCAAGAGCCCGTGTCGCGGTCGATTTTTCGCAGGCGCACGAAGGCGGCCCAGGCCTTCGGAAATTCGCTGTCCTTCGGATCGATCGTCAGCAGTGCGCGGCAGGCTTCCCGGATTTCGTCAGGCGAAGGACGGCCGTTCGCGTTGCCGGATCGCGATTGTTCCCAGCGGTCCTCGATATCCTTTGCAAGGGCGAACGCCAGACCCGTGCTCCGCTTCGGCGCCCACTTCGCCAGCGGGAGATCGAAAGGAAACGAGGGCCATGCGGCCGGCGGCCGGTCGCTGCGCCATTCGCTCTCGTTGCCGAGCGCCGCCACGAATGTCGAATTCGGCTGTCCCGCCGAACCGGACCTTGCTCCCGAGCCGGGCAGGTTTGCCGAACCGGGCGCGGCCGGCGGCAGCGGGCCACCCGTCATCTTGTCGGCCATCTGGCCGACCTGCCGTTCCAGCGACCCGCCGGGCGAACTCCCGCTTTCCGCCGGCATTTTCGAGGCCATGGTCGACAGCGCCGAATTGGCGGCTGCCGGGACGGCTTTTTCGATGGCCTTCGCCATCGACACCGCATCCAGCTTCTGTTGGTCCGGCTTTTCCTCCGGCGCGACCGGGCAAGCCCTGAACGCCGGGTGCTTCTGAGCAATCCAGCCGTCGTCATCGATGCGGGCAGAGTCGGTCGATATGGTGTAGACGAAGTCACGGTGCTCGGCGTAGTACCCGGCTCTGTCCTTTGCCTTGACGGTACCGCAAACAAATTTCGTCTTGTCCGCCTCAACCGTTCGCAACTCGCCGAATTTTGCCGACGGCGGATCGACCAGCAAACGCTGCACTGCCACGCGCGCCTTCGCGTGGCTCGATGCGAAGACAACGCCCATGATGTAGTCGGAATTGATCCAGGAGGGCTGGAAATAAAACACCAGCTCTGCTGCAAAGAATGCTCCGCCCAGACCTGCGGCGATAAAGGCTGCGGGCACGTTCATGGATTGCGGCTCCAGGACAGATGTCCGCGACCAGCGTGGTGAGGAGATGCAGATGCCGGTGGCGGCAGACAGACACGCGACCTGTCTGGTTGTGTCGACTTTCTTTCGCTATTTGAGGGAGAGCGTTTTAAAAAAACCTTAAGTTGCGAAGGCAATGCATCGATGGAACTTTCCATCGACAGTTGTTGCTAAAATTTTGTTGACGGGAACTCCGGGGAACTCGCGCGCGGTTCGCGCGGGAACCCGATATATCCAAACAAATATACCTAATCGATATATTCAAACAGACATATCCCAACATCGATTCAGCGAGCGACGAAAAACCCACAAAATTCTCGATCGCTAATGTGCCGCCGGCTGAGAACGATGACAGAGCGATGACAAGCGGAACACACGCTTGCGTCGGCTCATGTTGCTCATGGGAACATCAGCGAACAACACAGTGGGCCCGGCCCGCGTGTCTTCCGACAAGCCGTTTCGACTCGCGGCGGGACGAGCGGCCAGCGGACGGCAACGGGCGCGTTCGATGGCATAGCCTCCGAGGCGGAGCGGTCGAGGAGGCGACCGAGCGGATCGGGCACGCCGCGCCCGGAACGACCGTCCGCTGATCCATAAGCGAGCGTGTCATGCCGGTGAGCCGAAAATTCGGGCTTCACGCGCCTGCCACGCCACGCCGGAAAGCCGGACTTCGCGCATCCGTACAACTACCGGGAAGCCCCCCGGCAGGACCGTGCGCCTACAGAATCGTGGCATGAAGCCTGCATGGATTTAACGAACCGGGTGCTTCTCTATCAACGAAGGACGCCATGCTCGTTACTCTTGTCGCCGTTCTCTGCAACGGCCCGCTATGCCTCGAGAAAATCGTCACCAACAGTGAACAGTCGGGCATCACCATGACTGCGT
>CAYVDY010000900.1:0-2013 GCA_964450255.1 uncultured Candidatus Solibacter sp.
CGTGAAAGCGGTGTTCGCGCTGGCTGTCCCGTCCGGGCTCCCGGCCGACACCGTGGCAATCCTTGCGCGCGCGGTCCGAGTCACGTTGACCGTCACATGTGGCCTCCCGAAACTGGGCCTCTATGTCGATGCGGGGATCTCTCAGGCGGGAAAAATTTCCGTCGCCGATATCGGCATTCCCCCCGCGTATGTGGATGCGATCGAGAGCCGCACCCTGCTCCTCACACCCGATAGTGCGTATGAGGCTTTACCGAAACGTGCGCCCTCTTCACATAAAGGCACCTTTGGTCATGCAGGGATTATTGCAGGGTCCGTTGGGAAAACCGGTGCGGCGGCGTTGGCGGCCCGAGCGGCACTCCGGATTGGAGCCGGCCTGGTGACCGTGGCCACCCCCAGCAGCGTCAACGATGTACTGGAAGCCAAGTTACTGGAAGCCATGACCGTGCCTCTCCCGGAAACGAAGGCGCGTACACTGGCCCGCTCAGGACTCGATCGTGTCTTAGCCTTTATTCAGGCACGCACCGCGCTTGCCATCGGTCCTGGGCTCTCGACACATCACGAAACCGTCGAACTCGTGCAGTCGCTCATGCAACATCTGGATCGGCCATCTGTCCTCGATGCCGATGCGCTTAACGCCTTGACCGGCCGGGCCTCGTTGCTGACCGAATGTAAAACTCCACCCATTCTCACCCCGCACCCTGGTGAGATGGCCCGGCTCGAACTCGATGCCACCACACAGAGCGTGAACGCAGATCGAATAGGTACGGCCAGACGGTTTGCCCGAGAACGCGGCGTGTTCGTCGTCTTAAAAGGCGCGCGAACCGTCATTGCCAGGCCCGATGGGCTTGTCGCCATTTGCCCGACCGGTAATCCCGGTATGGCCACAGCTGGAACCGGTGACGTCTTAACCGGCATGATCGTCGGCTTACTGGCGCAAAAGGTCCCCGCATGGGAGGCCGCCTGTGCCGCAACCTATTTCCACGGCTTAGCCGGCGACTTGGCCGCCCAACACTTCGGGCAACCCGGGATGATCGCCAGTGACCTCCTCGCTCAGATTCCTTATGCGCTCCAGCGGACGAAAACGACTTAGCGTAACCCGGCCAGCTCAGGCACAACAACCTGCCGCTCGCCGCGCGTTTGCCTCAAGCCTGGCGTGGACGCTGATCTCCACTTCTCACCAGCATACCGATCGGCTGGGCCAAGTGATCGGCCAGGTACTTCGCGGAGGGGAAACACTCGCGCTCTACGGACCGCTCGGAGCCGGCAAGACGGCGTTCGTTCGTGGAGTCGCGCAGGGCCTGGGTGCATTGCCGACGTCTGTTCACAGCCCGACATTTGTGGTGATTCACGAGTACGATCAAGGGCGCCTGCCGCTGGCCCACGTGGATCTGTATCGTATTCGGTCCCTCCACGAACTCGAATCCACAGGTCTGATCGAATACTTCTCCGGCCAAACCGTGACGGCAATCGAATGGGCCGATAACGGCCGTGCCTTGTTACCGGAGGACCGGATCGAGATTAGGCTGAACCATCGTGCCGCACGGAGCCGGACCATTCAATTGAGTGTGACGGGACCGAAGTCCGGCAAGGTCCTCGCCCTTGCGCGCAAGCAGTACAGCAAGACCGGCAGGGTACAGCGAGCAGCACCACGCCGGGCCTTGAACAGGGGGAACACAACAAGGTCATGATTAGGCTGATTCTCGTCGGCGTACTTCTGCTCCTCTCTCTGGCTTTTTTCCTTCAAAACCAGGAGCAGGAAGTCACGCTCCGGTACTTCTTTGGACTCTTTGAGGCCTCGACCCCTATTTACAAGCCCATTCTTATGGGATTTGCGGTGGGTCTGCTCGCTTCCGGCATCCTTCTCTTTCCTCCCTGGGTGCGGGGCCGAATCGAACTCCGCCGAAAAACCAAAGCCCTACAGGACGCTGAGGTTGACTTAGAACGCTTCCGCAATTCACTACACACAGTCACCCGCCACGTATCCCCGCCCCTCACCGGCCAACCCCCCCTGGC
>CAYVDY010000901.1:0-2012 GCA_964450255.1 uncultured Candidatus Solibacter sp.
CTCGCTGATGCGATTGAGGATCTTGCCGGTGACTGAGAGCGCGCCGTCCTGCGTTTGCAGATAGGAAATCGAGTTCGCAATATTGGCTGAGGCAGCGCCCTGCCGTTTGGCAGCTGCGGAAAGCTTCATCGAAACCGCGAGACCACCGGCATCATCTCCAGGGTTTACAATTCGCGAGCCGCTCGACAGGCGGTTGAGGCTGGTCTGCTGGGCTTGATTCGACCTGGCAAGATTGAGGGACGCCTGGGTGGCTGCGGTGTTGGTATTGATGATGACTGACATGGCGATCGTCCGTGATGCTATCCGAAATGGCACTGTGAGCCGCACGTGGGCGGGGCTGCACAAGTGCGATTCAGTGGGGCACGTCCTTGTGCCTCATGAGTAGTAGTACGGTACGGATCTGAAGATATTTAGCTTTCTTTCCGAAAAACTGGAGTCCGAGTCGCCGGCAGTTTTTCTGGAGCGAGTGCAGGCTCCGATTTCAACTCTCTCAAGAAACAGCTCTTTGTTGTTGAATGCGGCTGCTCGACGCAAGTTGTAGCCGGGCGTTCTGCTGGCCAGCAGAACGCCCGGTGTCTTGTGGTTTGAGAATAGCGTCGTCCTACCAAACCCCGCGGTCGACGCCCGCGGCTACAGTGGGCACGGAGAATGGCACCATCCGGGACTGACTAGATGACCCGGATGGTGCTACCCCACTAAGCACTGACCCAAGAGGAACTTGTTTGTGAGTGCGCGAAGGCGAGTGCATGCCATGACGCGTCACAACGTAGCCTGTCATGATTACATGCGCCGAAAACCACCGGAACCCGACAGCTGGGAGCTAGAAATTCCTGGCGCTACCGACCAGTGCTGCTGATTCCCTCAGCAGCAAGCGTGCGAAAACCCAGTCAAACCAGAATCCCTGAACTGGAGATCCTCGATCGAGGGGGCTCTTGTACTTGTTGCCTATGATCTCGGAGGCTTTTGTGAAGTCCTCGCGGGACTCGGCGGACTTGCCGAGCTTATGGCGAGCCATGGAAAGGATGCAGTAGGCGGTGGCGGTGCGAGGTGCGTTGGTGTCCGGGTAGGAGAGGCAGCGCGTGGCCCATTCGATGGCCTCCTTGTTGTGCCCCAAGCGGTATTCCCAAAGCGAATGCGAGAGCGAACGCCAGGCGGACTGGAAGGCATCCCTGGCTGCATCCGACTCGAGGGCGAGTCTCCGATTCTGTTCCACAAGCGGAAGGAGGGTCTTGATGGTTTCCTCATCCACGGGGCGCAGCAGGCAGACTTTGACAATGCGATCAGGCGCCTGGAACTGGAAGGAAGAGTAATACTTGATCGCCTCGTCGCGGAAGAGTTCGAAGCCTTTGAGGTCGCCCATTTCAATGAGCTCCGGGCCATAGCGAAGGGCATCCAGGGTGGTGACATCCCAACCATCGAGAATATTTAGCTGCAGGAGCAGTTGGAAGCGTTCGCAAGCCTCCTTCCAATGATTCTGAATGGCATGCCATTCACCCAGGGAGCGCAGGACGGCTGCGCTTTCCACGCTGGGCTTGGTGAGGGAGATTTTCTCAAGAAGGTGATCGGCTTCCTCGTAACGCTCCTGCGACACAAGCAAGGCGGACTGCGTCACTTTCTCCCTGAGCTCGGCTTCATGGCGGAGCTGCACCTGCTGCTGTTCGGCGCCGACGGCGCGTTGCCGGGCCTCGCGCTCCTTGAGAAAGAGCCAGGTCGAGGTTCCGAAGCCGGCGACTAGGGACGCGGAGACTGCAGCGCAGGCGGCGAAGATCACCTTGTTGCGGCGGAAGACCTTTCGGAATTGGTACAACCAAGTGCTTGGACGCGCCGCGAGCGCCTCTGAATTGAGGTAGCGCTGGATGTACATAGCCAGGCCGTTGGCGGTCTCATAGCGGCGGCTTCGATCCCTCTCGAGCGCCTTCATTGCGGCCCAGTCCATGTCCTCATGCAGCAGGGCCAGCAATTTTCCCGGCGATGTCTTTCTGCGCTTGGCGACCTGCGCCATCTCCGCCTTG
>CAYVDY010000902.1:0-2007 GCA_964450255.1 uncultured Candidatus Solibacter sp.
TGACAACCGTGTCAGTAAGCGGGCGATCTTCCGTGAAACTCGTTGCGTTTACGCAACCGGCAGGTAGATGTAGGTTGCCAGTTCCGGGGCTGGGGGCGTCTCGGGATCGTTGAGATACTCCTCCCACATCGGCATGTATCGCATCCAATCGGCCTCCGACCCCATCAACCCTTTCTCCTTCATGAACGCGGTGATCTGGCTGTAGGTGTTCGCGAGAGCGGCGTACGGTCCGTGGTGAGTGAAGCGGTAGGCCTTGGTCGCGCCGAGGGTATCCACCCTAATCGGCGGCTCGTCCACGGCCGTGGGTGGACCGGCGGCTACCGGGAGAGCGACGATGTAGGAAACTCCACCGGCTCCGTAGGCGGTGTAGATGGCGCGAGGCTGGCCGTTCGGCGTGAGGCGGTGACGGGTCACGAAACTCCCTAGGGCGTCAAACGCCGCATGCATCGCAGCGCCAATAGAGGGGGGATCGGGTGCGCACTGGCCGGGTAGTTGAACCGCGAGTGCTGGGTCGACCTGGACTTCGGTAAATTCGAGATCAGTTGCGAGCGGCATTACGGGCCTCCTTATCCTCAATCAGGATAGCGCCGCCGTAGGGCGATTGGAGATGGAGGGCGGGTGTAGTAGGTCCTGTTGCCGTTCACCCGGATGGCTGTGCCTGGACGTTCAGCAGAGCGGAAGCAACCCGCACAAGGCAAGCGCGGTGTTTTCGTGGATCGGGCACATGCCCGCCACATCTCCGTCATTGAACTGCAAGACCAGGACCCGATCTTGAATCGTCAACATTCGATCACCCCGATTCCAGGGGGTGTAGTCACTACGGGCACGACGCCATCAACTCTCTCTGTCCTTGCGGGACAGGCAAGCCAGCGAAGGCCACGAAGCGACAACTCCTTCGTCGGCACGCCGGCATGCTGAAGCGCGGAAGCGGAACAGTGGCGCAGGACACCAGAAGGGCTGACGCACTCGCGAGTGTTTGAATCGGTGGGCAAGGCGAGTGCCGGTTGATTGGCAACAACGGACCGAGGGTTGCAATAGGCCACTTCATGGCGGACGTGAACCACTCGGCATTTTTCATGAAGCCGACCATCGCAACCGAACGCTGTCTGCTCTCAAGTGCGGGCCCGGGTCCGCTGAACACAACCGCCGCGGGGCGAATTGCGGGCGAAGTGCCCGGGACGGCAAGGCGGTAGTATCCAGCCGCGGTCAGTGGAGCTGAGAGTGCGTGCCGACCATATGTCCATCACCTCGGAAGTCCGGATCTGCCCGGTTCGGCAAGCCGGAAATCCACCGCAGAGATCTCGGAGCCGTAAGTGTTGGAGTCTGTTTGGAAATCCGCCATGATCGCCAGTATTTGCGGTCAGCGGCCAAACTGCACTTCACTAGGAGGGTTGGTGTACACTGAGCACGAGTTTCGGGTCTCATAGCCCTGAAACGTGATTCGTCGATCCCCTCGAGGAGGCCCGTGATGAGACTGATAGTTGGCTTGATCCTGGCGTTCGGCTTGCTGTCTGCCCGTGACAAGACAGCCTCGGAGAAGGCGAAGTGCGTTTCGAGCTGCAAGCAGAAATGCGCGAACTCACTCAGCGCCTGCATGAAGAATGCTGCGACGAAGAATGCCATCCAGGGTTGCGAGAAGAGCAAGAGCCTCTGCGACTCCAACTGCGTGAACAAGGCCTGTAGTTAGGAGGACGTTAGCGCCCCACTCGGTGGGCCGCGGCGATGATCCCGCGCAGCCGGTTCCAGTCCGTGTTCCCGGCAACCGTGCAATCGGCGCCCAGAATGAACTGCGCTGGTGCGCCCTTCACCACCTTCTTCAATGCCGGGGTGCGCGTGCCCGACGTGCGCAACCCGTACCAGCCGAAGGAAGTCGCCTACTTCATCCCGCCGATCAGCAAGGCGACCGTGCAGCGCTGCGGCGTGATCGACGGCAAGCAGCGCTGCAGCAATGCGACGATCCAGAGCAACAACGCCGAGACCGACGACCGCGGCTATATCTATCTCGCG
>CAYVDY010000903.1:0-1995 GCA_964450255.1 uncultured Candidatus Solibacter sp.
CTCGGGCGAGTTGGCTTCCATCGCGTAGAGCAGAGCCTGAAGATCGCGGTTGCGGAAGCCATTGATGAGGAATTCGCCGTGGTTGATCGCCGCAAGCAGATCTTTGTCGCCGGACCAGGGGCGGAGTCCCCGGAGTCGGCGTCCGGAGAGGGTTGTGGGCCGCTGAATCGCAGCCGTCAACTCATCCACGCTCCGGCTGTCGTCGGCGCTGGCCAGCGCGTTCAACAACCGGTCGTTGGCTTTTTGCGACACTTCGGCCCGGCGATGCAGATCGGCGATTCCCTTTCGCATCGGCCTCCACTGGAGATCCTCCTCCGGCCCGCCTTCTTTCGGCCGGTAGGTGCGGAAGTCCTCGACGTTGTTGATGGTGGTTTCCGCGCCGCGCAGCACGCTGCCAATCTCGCTGTAAGCCTTGTCGTAGAACTTCGCTGAGTTCCCATTCATCCGGTACTTGACTCGCTCGCCTTCGTGGCGGCGCTTCAGATCCGTCTCCAGAGTCCCGTTGAAAGACGCCGGGATGTCTCCCGACTGGTTCACTCTCCGGCCGAAGTAGCGCATCACGTCGGCGCTGGAAAAGCTGAGCATGCCGTGCCGCACCAATAACGGCATCAGCCGCTCCAGGCACTTCTTCTCGCCGAAGACGATATCGGTCGCCCACTCGGTTTGGTACGCCGTCCAGTAGTAGCTGGCCGGATAGCGCTCAAAGAGGCTTTCGTGGAGCGGATTCAACTGCCCGGCGAAACCGTTCAGCAACTCGGCCCAGTTGATCTCCAACTGCCGGTGCATCAGTTTCTGGGCTTCTTCGTAGTCCTCGATCCAGACGAAGCAGTTGCCCTGCTGCCGGTACTTCAACCTTTGTTGGTCCATTTGACGGGCCAGCCATTCCCGTCCATTTAGCCCCACCTGAATGTTGAACGGGAACCAAGTCCGGATCCGCGCATACATCCACCCCACTTGCGGATGAATCTGGTATTGGTAAAGCACCTGGCAGGGTTTCATCCGGCGAACCAGGCGAGTGCCCCTATGTTCGAACGAAGGGCTGAGTTCCACACTGCTGAGTGCGCATACCAATCCGCTTTCCACTCTTCGCTTGGCCGCAATGGCCCGCGCCATCTCGTCCTTGTCCGCTGAAGGGTCGCGCAAAAACTCGACCGGCAGCCCCTGGCTCTCAAACGGTTTGACGCTCGCCTGCTTCACCTTCTGGCTGACGCGCTTCACGTGGTCCAGGTAATCCTTGAACAGGATGCGGTTCTGCCAGAGGTATTGTTCCATCCCCTGCGCCACCACGGACTGCAAATCCCGATCCCAGTAGCCGTAGTTCAGCCGCCGCAGCGAACCCCGAAACACCAAGCGGTCGAAGCCGCTCAGCGTTCCATTAATCTGGTCCCGATACTTGTTGATAAACTCTTGCATGGCGTTCTCCTTCTGCCTGTCTTTGTCGAGGAATCTCGAACTTCAACGACTTGATAGTACAAAAGGAGAACGCCTCGGCCAACCAATGCTCAGTTTGCGGCGAAGCCGCGCTGTGCGTCAATAAGTTCCTGAAGTTCGGGCTGGAGGCTGCTCTTGGAGAACTGCCTCGGCGTGGGTATTACACTGCGCGTGCCAGAAACCGAAGCAATTGGGCTACTCCCACGAACTTTGGACCTACGCTGTGTTGCAGGCTCACATCCGGAAGAACTGCATCGAGGCGGGCCATCCCAGCTTGGTCCAGCTGAGCCGATCCAAATTGCATCGGATCTTGACGCAGGGCGAGATCCGGCCGCATAAAATCCGCTACTATGTCGAACGCCGCGATCCGGAGTTTGAACGGAAGATGGTCGAGGTTCTGCACGTGTACAAGGACGTGGAGATCATCAACGCGAAAATGGTGGAGGGCACGCTGAAAGAACCCTCCTTCGTGGGCCGCGAGAACCTGATCGAACAGCTTGGGTGGGGCGGCGGAGCCGTCGAGAACGGCGCGAGCTGACCGCTGTCGCCCATCAGGAGATGACG
>CAYVDY010000904.1:0-1991 GCA_964450255.1 uncultured Candidatus Solibacter sp.
GATGGCCAACGACACGATGGGGCATGTACCGCCGCTGACGTTCTTCCGCGGGCTGGTGCTGGGCATGGACGGGGCTCAACAGGACAGCTTCGACATTGCAGAGGCGGTGATCTCGCCGTTGACGGATGCGGCGCGGGTGTTCGCCATGGCCAAGCGGCGTCTGGTTCCGGCGAACACTTTGGAACGGTTCGATATGGCAGCGCTGGATTACCCGGAGGGGGCTGGAGTGATCCGGGAGGCGGCGGATGCATTCCGGGTGGGGATGTACTACCAGGCGCTGGCGGGGGGCGCGCGGATCACTCCGGGCGAATTGGGGAAGTTCGACCAGATGCTTTTGAAGACGGCATTTTCGTCGATTCAACGGTTTCTGGAGTTCACGTTGGCCACGTTCGTGGAGGCGGAATGATGGAGCAGTATCTGGCGGCTTTCGAGCACACCTGGGGGGAAGAGACTCCGGCGGAGCGGGTACGGTTTGTGGTGCTGGACACGGAGACGACCGGGTTCGATCCGCGGCGGGACAGGATCATCACGATCGGGGCGCTGGCGGTCTGCGATGGGGAAATGCTGCTGGACGATGTGTTTGAGGTGATGCTACGGCTGGCGTACAACAACGCGTCGGTGACGGTGCACGGGGTGACTCGGGACGAGGCGAGCGAGGGGATGGAGGAGGGCGCGGCCGTGGCGCTGTTCCTGGAGTATCTGCGTGACGGCGTCATTGTGGGGCATCACATCGGCCACGATATCCAAGCGCTGAATGTGGCCTGCGAGCGGCATTTTGGGTTGGAGTTGAAGAACCGGTGGCTGGATACGATGGACTTGACCCTGCATTTGAATGACGACGGGGCGTTTGCGGGGCGGCCGATGACGGGCGGGTTTTCGTTGGACGGGTTGTGCGAGATGTTCGGAGTGAAGACCCACGACCGGCATACGGCGGGCGGAGATGCGTTTCTGACGGCGCAGGTGTTTCTGCGGTTGCTGCGGGCGGCGAAGGGTGTGGGGCGGGTGACGCTGGGGGCGTTGTGCGTGCCCTATTTGGCGGGTGAAGACGGAGCGGGGCGCTGATAGGGTTTACGGGACGCGCTTGCCGGTCCATTCCATGATCTGGCCTTGGCCGCCGACGACCTCGGAAGAGAGCTTGATGGTGTCTCCGGAGACCTTGCCTTTGTAGTTGATCTTCAACTCGTTGTCCTGCATGCGGGCGGTGATGCCAAAGGAGAGGCTGTCGCCTTCGACCTTGCCGTTCTCGATGACGGACTTGCCGAGAAGGGAACTGGTGGTTTCGCCGGTGAGTTTTGCGCCGTCGACCTGGAAGACGAACGTGCGCTCCATAGCACCGTTGGGGCCCTCCGACGTTGCCTTCCAGGTGCCGGAGACGCCAGCCGCGAAGGCAGCCGCCGCCAGTAGCAGAAGAGGTGCCAGCGACTTGATGTTCATTTTGTTCTTCCTCTTGCGGGTCTGAGTGCGGCCAGTAGCAAGGATACACCCGAATGGCGCCGTGTCAGCCCGGTACGGCAGGGATGAGGTCGCGGAGGTCCGGCTGGTTGTGGAAGAAGGTGATCTGCAGGCTGGCCTGGAGCTCGCCGGGGATCGCGGCGACATCAGCGGCGCGGGCCCGGCTGGACGCCGTCAGGGAGATACCGGCGGAATCGAGTTCCGCGATCAACCGTGGGAGACGGGCGGGTTCAATGGTGAACGAGATGCTGATGGACAGGTTGGAGAACGCGTGGTGATTGAGGATCCACGCTCCGGCGACGGCCAGCGCCTGCCTGGCGCGGGCAGCGGACTGGAGCTGATTTCCTGAGGCGACGGCGTTGAGCTGAAGGTCCATGGCGAGATCCCTGGGTCCGGCTAACCTTCCCTGATCCAGACGATTGACTTAGGGGGCGGCGGCGCGGGACGCGGCGTGCCGGGCGGCAGGGGAGGGGAGGACGGCGGATAGCCCGACTTTCGCAGTTCGAGGCGTGCGAGTCTCCTAAGTCCTGAAGAATCAG
>CAYVDY010000905.1:0-1990 GCA_964450255.1 uncultured Candidatus Solibacter sp.
GATACGCAGTCGCCTCGCTCGATCTCAATCCGGTGCACATAGACCCGGATTGGGCGGCTCGCGCCGAGGTATTCGGTCAGCCCCTTACCGTGCTGCATGGCATGGCAACGATGTCGCTGATGGCATCAGTCGTTACGCGGGCCTGGGGCCCGGCGGTCGCGATCACACGAATGAGAAGCAAGTTCACAAAGCCAGTCTGGGTGAACCAGTTGCTCACGTTGCGGGGCGTCGTCCAGGATCTTCACTATCTGAATCCTGGCCGCAACTATGCGATGGTTCACGTCGAAGCCATTGATGCCAAGGACGACCTCGTTGGCTTGTGTGACTTTGACGTTCGCCTTCCGGGCTGATTGAGGCGGGTCATGGATTGGACCATCGCAGATCTCGTACGGTGTGGTGTCGGTGAAGATCCGGCGCGTCCGGCGCTTTCGTTTGAAGGACGTGTCTGTAGCTACGGTGAACTCGATGACGCTTCCAGCCGTGTGGCAACCGGATTGCTGCGTCATGGGATGGCGCCGGGAGATCGCGTTGCAGTGCTGGCCAAAAACTGCTCTCAGCAATTCGAGATCATAGCGGGTGCGAGCAAGGCCGGTGCCGTCATCGTGCCGATAAACTGGCGCCTGTCGCCGTCGGAAGTCGCCTATATTCTCAAGAATTGCGAAGCCCGCGTTCTGTTCGTGGGTCCGGAGTTCGAGTTGCTCGTCGCGGAGATACGGGGGGAACTGGAGCACCTGGCCGAGTATTTCGTGGTCGGCGCGAGCAACTCCCCGAACAGCTATTCCGGGTGGAGGGATGCCCACGACGCCGAGGATTCCCGCTATCCCGTTCAGCCCGACGACGTCGCGCTGCTGCTCTACACTTCGGGTACGACCGGACGCCCCAAGGGCGTGATGCTGACAAGCAGGAATTTGTTCACTCTGCTCAATGAAGTCGGCCCGATGTGGGGCTTGGGCGACAGCACGCGCTCCATCGCCTGCATGCCGCTGTTTCACATAGGAGGCATCGGCTGGGCGCTTGCCGCCTTGCGATTTCGCGGCCTCGTCGTTCTCGTCCACACCTTTGACGCCGAGGAGCTGCTCGCCGTCATTGCTCGGGAGCGTGCGACGCACGTCAACCTCGTGCCCGCCATGATCAACGCACTGGTAGCCTCACCGTCCGTGCGCACTCAGGATCACTCGAGTCTCGAGATGATTCTCTATGGCACTGCGCCCATCGGCAAACAACTTCTCGCCGATGCTTTGCGCTCGTTTGGCTGCGCGTTCGTTCAGGTATACGGGCTGACCGAAACGACGAGTGCAATTACCCAGCTGGATGCTTCTGATCATCGGAGTTCGGTGGATGGAATCCTGAACTCGGCTGGACGGCCCTATTCCTGGGTAGAAGCAAAGATAATGAACCCGGCAACCCTGATGCCTTGCAAGGCGAACGAGCCAGGCGAGCTTTGGGTTCGATCGGCACAAAACATGCGGGGCTACTGGCGCGACCCCGATGCGACTGCCTCGGTTATCGTCGACGGCTGGCTTCGGACGGGCGATGCCGGCCACTTTGACACGGCAGGATATCTCCATCTGACGGATCGATTGAAGGATCTCATCGTCTCCGGCGGCGAGAACATCTACCCGGCAGAATCGGAAAAGATCTTGCTGGAACATACAGCCGTATCCGACGTCGCCGTTG
The DNA here is from genome assembly GCA_964450255.1 of uncultured Candidatus Solibacter sp. Lineage (GTDB taxonomy): Bacteria > Acidobacteriota > Terriglobia > Bryobacterales > Bryobacteraceae > Paludibaculum. The sequence continues at coordinate 1,678 of CAYVDY010000905.1, forward strand.
TCGGCGTACCCGATTCAAAATGGGGCGAGGTGGCGAAGGCGATCGTGGTTGTAAAGCCCGGGCATAGCGTCTCCGACCAGGAGCTCATTCAATACGTTCGTCAGCGCCTGGCTCACTTCAAGTGCCCCTCCTCAATAGAGTTTGTCGAATCGCTTCCGCGAAATGCCGCCGGCAAGGTGATTAAGAGGCAGCTGCGGGAGCCGTACTGGCGAGGCCACCAGCGGCGTATCAACTAGTCGTCGGAACGGCAGTACGCAAAGCGCCTGAGTTAGTGATGGTAAACACTGAGACTTGGAATGCGCACTGTTCGTGA
>CAYVDY010000906.1:0-1983 GCA_964450255.1 uncultured Candidatus Solibacter sp.
CCGGCCTCACGCCGCAGGTGCAGCACCAGCGCCCCAACGGCCGTCATCGCCCGTGTGTCGGCCCGGGAAGATTCCCCTTTGTATCGAGGGCATGAGGATACTCCCTCCTGGGGAAGCCTTCGGGAGCCTGGGAGGGGTTTAATGGGGTCGTCCTTTCGAGCTGGAGGGAGCCGGGAGCGTCCTCCCCTCGGTCTTCAAAAGGAGGGTGCGGGAACCATCGGTTCCTGCAAAAGTATGGTCTTGCCGGCTGATTGATCCGGCCACTCCCTTTTTGGCCCCCACAGACCTTGCAGGGGCTGCTCCCCAGGTCGTAAACTCGTGTGAATTTAGTTCATGCGCCGAACAAATATCGGTGAGCCATGTGGTCCGACAACGAGTCAGCAACAGACTTCCTGGGATATCAGCACCTTGCCGACGGCGTGGTCGCCTTGGTCAAGAACGACGCCTTGTTGCCGGTGACAATCGGCGTCTACGGCGACTGGGGGAGCGGGAAGTCCACTCTGCTCGGCATGGTGAAGTCCGAGCTAGAGAAGGACAAGGCGACCCTGGTGCTGACGTTTAACGGATGGCTATTTGAGGGCTACGAAGACGCCAAGACGGCGCTCATGGGTTCCATCATCGACGCCATCACATCGAACCGCCCCTTGGAAAAGGAGGCGGTCGGGCTTGCTGCGCGGTTGCTCAAGCGGGTGAACTGGATGCGGGTCGCGGGTGCCGGGCTAAAATACGCGTTCGCGTTTGCCACCACCGGGCCGGCCGGCCTCGGCATCACCGCCGGGGCCGACGCGCTAACGGCGGCAAAGGATGTGGCCAAGAAGCTGGGCGAAGATTACTCCGCCGAAGACGCCGCAAAGTTTCTGAAGGACGATCCCGGTCAGAACATCATCCGGGGTGTCCGTGACTTCAGGAAGGACTTCTCGGACCTGCTCAAAGAGACCCACATTCAGCGACTGGTCGTGATCGTCGATGACCTGGACCGGTGCAACCCGGGAACGGTGATCGAAACCCTCGAAGCGATCAAGCTCTTCCTGTTCGTCCCGCACACGGCGTTCATCCTCGGGGCAGACGAGCGACTGATTCGTTACGCCGTCCGAAAACGATTTCCGGAACTCGACCAGCCGGGTGAGCGGATCGAGGTCGGCATCCAGTACCTGGAGAAGCTCGTCCAGTTCCCGATCCGCATCCCACCCCTCGGTCACGTCGAGATCGAGACCTACATCAATCTCCTTTTCACGGACGCGACGCAGGATCTTCTACCGGGCCTGTTCGAGAAAGCCCGAATCGCCGTTGTGAACTCCTCTGCGGAAGCCCTCCACGGAGTCAACTTCAACCACGGCATCGCCGAGTCCCTCTTTGGGACCGTCCCGCCGGGATTGGCCGAGAACTTGGCGATCGCACAGCGACTCGCTCCGGTGCTCACTGTGGGGTTGAGCGGAAACCCGCGACAATGCAAGCGCTTTCTCAACACACTCCTCATCCGCGGACGGATGGCCAAGTCGCGAAACGTCGAACTCAAGCAAACAGTGCTCGCGAAGCTGATGCTCGTCGAGTACTTCAAGCCGGAATGGTTCAAGCGGCTCGCGGAACTCCAGTCGGCTCAGGATGGGAAGCCAGCAGAACTTGTCGCGATTGAATCTAAGGCCCGTGCGAAACCCGTGGTTGGGGCCGCGGGCGAACCCGAGGACACGGACACCCAACAATCAGCCGCGGACACGAAGCCACCTGGTGCGCGGTCTGCTGTGCATGCCAAGCCGGCCGCGTCATCTGCCCCGATTGCACCCGAGTTCCAAACGTGGCTCTCCGATCCGTGGATGGGTGACTGGCTGAAGTCTGATCCACCGCTCACTGGCACCGATCTCCGCCCCTACTTCTTCTTCTCGCGGGACACACTTGGTCCTCTCGGGGCGTCAGTTCGCCGACTCAGTCCTGCCGCACAGGAGGCGCTCAACCATCTCCTCCATGAGAGCGACGCGCAGAGGACGG
>CAYVDY010000907.1:0-1982 GCA_964450255.1 uncultured Candidatus Solibacter sp.
GGCCTGGTCGCGGATCAGCTCGGCCGCCAGCCGGAACCGCGGCCCCCGCGCCAGCAGGCGATTCTCCGGGTCCTTCTGATACAGCTCCTTGCTGATGCGCGACGATTGCCGATAGGCGGCGCTCAGCACGATGGTCTTCTGCAGGGCCTTGACGTCCCAGCCGGTGCGGACAAACTCCGTGGCGAGCCAGTCGAGCAGTTCGGGATGCACAGGCTGCTCGCCCTGCGAACCGAAGTCCTCGGTGGTCTTGACGATGCCCTGACCAAAGTACATGTACCAGTAGCGGTTGACGGCGACCCGCGCGGTGAGGGGGTGCTCCGGGCTCACCAGCCATTGAGCCAGGGCAAGGCGATCCGCCTTGGCGCCCGCGGGCAGCGGCGGCAGGGCCGAGGGCACGCCAGGCGTGACCTTCTCCACTTTGTTGGTGTAGTCGCCGCGGCCCAGCAGGTATGTGTCGCGAGGCGTCTCCATGTCCGCCATGACCATCGTGGTGGGCACCTGCGATTCCAGTTCGTCGCGCTTCTCGCGGAGAGCCTTCCACTCTGTATACGTCTGCCGCCAGACGGGCGGGGCCTCCTGCGTCAGGTAGTATTCGCGGAGGCGCGCGGCTTGGTCATTACTGTGCTTGCCGGGCGTGATCAGCAGCACCTCGGCCGGATAGTGCACGGCCAGACGCACCGCTTCGCTGCGGTTCAGGGGACGATCGTAGAAACGCAGATCATCGAGGCGGAGGCGGCCTTCCCCAACCTCCACGGGCGCTGCCAGTGCGGGTAGCGCGCCAATCGTGTTCTTTTCGACCTGCGTCGGGAACGGCTCGCCGTCCAGGAAGATGGAAGCGTTCTTGCCGTCGAAGGCGATGGTGCAGTGGTAAAGCCGATCCTGCAGAGCGCGATCACTCGAACGGATGACGAGCTCCTTACCCGGACTCTCCTGCCAGCGCAGCGTAATGTGATGCCCCCTCCGAAGCCTGGGAAGGGTCTCTGGCTCGTCGAAACCGACCTCGAAGACTCGGGAGCCATCCTGCTGGCGGAACATAGTGGAGGCCTTCTGGCGACCGATGCGAAACCAGAACGCCATGCTGAAAGGCTTGCTGCTATCGAGGACACCGGCCGGGAACCGAAGCTGCACGGAAGCGTCGAGATCGGCGGAGCGATTCACCGGGCCGCCAGCGTTCCAAGAGATATCACCTTTCAGCACGCGGCCGTTGCGGAAATTCCCGCTGATGTCCGTGAGGTTGCCGTCGAGTTCGTACCAGGCGCGCAGGCCGTCGCGCGGCGAGGCCGGAGTGACGGAGTTGAACTTCGCACGTTCCCAGATCCACTGAACGATGGCGATGTCATCAAACGGCAGTTGATCGCCAAGCGCGGCGATTGCCTGCTTCGATTCCGCAAGCTGCCGCTCCTGCTGCTCCGAGGGCAGGGCCAGCACGGGCTCGGCGTTGCCCTTCTGGCCGTCCAGGCCCTTTTCCGGGATGGTATTGAAGAACGCGCCGAAGCGGTAGAAGTCCTTCTGCGCCAGGGGATCGTACTTGTGGTCATGGCACTTCGCGCAACCCAGTGTGGTGCCCATCCAGACGTTGGTGGTGGTCTCGACGCGATCGGCAAGGTATTCCACCTGATACTCCTCGGGGATGGCGCCGCCCTCGAAGTTGATCATGTGATTGCGGTTGAAGCCCGTGGCGATGCGCTGCTCGCGCGTGGCGTTGGGCAGCAGGTCGCCGGCGAGCTGCCAGACGGTGAACTGATCGAAGGGGAGGTTGCGGTTGAAAGCGGAGATGATCCAATCGCGCCACGGCCACATGTCTCGGTGGGAATCGATATGGTAGCCGTGCGTATCGGCGTATCGAGCGAGATCGAGCCACTGCATCGCCATGCGCTCACCGTAGTGAGGCGATGCGAGCAGGCGATCCACCAATCGCTCATAGGCGCCCGGGGCGCTGTCTTTCAGAAAGGCGTTGATCTCCGCGAGACTGGGCGGCAGGC
>CAYVDY010000908.1:0-1966 GCA_964450255.1 uncultured Candidatus Solibacter sp.
CCCTTCGGCGGCGGCCGACGGGCAATCCTCCCCGGAGTGGAATGCGCTTGTTTCCTTCGAAAGTGACGCCAGGGATGGAGCCCCAATGCCCATCGTTGACGAAGGGTATTAGTACTACGGCAATGGGCGATTCGTGACCGATTCCGGGCGTGAATTCTTCTGGCGGAACGGGAATTATGTGAATCCCGACGGTAGTGCGATGGAGGTACCCGGGTCGGTGAACGAGATCCTCACGGCTCGGGGATTGCAGCCCATAGAACGACAACCGAGTGAGGCTGATTCGGCTGGGCTGCAGATGCTGGAGGGGATGCGCACGCTGGCCGCGCTGAGCCCAGGCGCCTGGCTTCACGTTGGGCAGGTCCGGAGATCTGCTACGAGTAAGACCGGCATACAGGCGAATGTAAACGTCTCCGACAGATCTGCTGGCTTCACCGAGTACTACATGGTTCGATTCACTTACTTTTCCGGAAACCCTGTTGCTGCTTTCCAGATATCTGACTTTGATCAAGACCAGTGGGTTCCGAATCTTCATTTCAAGTATCAAGTCGACCCTGACTACTACAAGAGCTACTGGGATAAGACATTCAGTACGGCGAATGGTCCTGTTTGGAAGAACATCAAGATGGTCCGTAATACTGCTGGCAATCTGGATGTGTATCTCGACGGCGGTCCTGGACTGAACTATAACCTGTATTGGCCTAATAGCTTATCCTCAATATATACGGAGACGCAGGTCGAGATAGCCAACAATTCCCGGTATACAGTTCCTCACGACCCGGCCAATCACTTCGCAGCTATCAAACTTCGAGAGAGTAACTACTCCACATGGGGGAATCAAACCGGAACCGTTGCAAATCGCCTATGGCTCAAGGAGGTCGCAACAGGAGCCCACGTTACGCCCGCCTACACCAGATTCGAATTCCTGGCAAACAACTATGACTGGATGATGCGTCCGTAAGCTGTCCGGTTGGTACTGCTCGCGACGCTGTGATCGGGCTGGCGTGGTATTCTAAGTGTGGCCGGAATGACGTGCCGTGCCCCCTGCTGGGGGCACGGCACGTCATTCCGAGACTACGCATCATGGGAGTGGCTACCCAACTGCCCCAGGCGGTCGGAGACCAGCCTGACTAGTCGCCGCAGAGGGCCGGCGCCAAAGGTGGAGGTGCATCTCGGTGTCATCCCTATCGGTGAGGCGAGGGACGCGGGGGCTACTGGCGGCTGTATTGCTTGTGCTCCTCGGGTTCGGCATGATCGTTCTTGGACCGCGACTAGCGCAGTTCGGGAGCTGGGGGGGAGTTGAGTCTGGCCCGGTAGTACTCGGCATCCCTACGCCCATCGTCGACGGAGGTTTTCGGTACTACGGCGATGGTCGATTCTTGACTGATGGGGGCCGGGAGTTCTTCTGGCGGAACGGGCGGTTCGAGAATCCTGACGGCACCCTGATGGAGGTTCCTGTGTCGGTCAACGACAAGCTTCGTGCTCGGGGAATACCCACGATCGAGCAGCAGCCAACGGCTGACGACTGAATCACCGCACGCAAGGACTGCGCCACTATGACTGTCCCCGTCTTGCCGAGGACGGCCGCAAGCTACCCCAGCCCCGCCGAGTTCGCTCCACACTCTCGCCTTCCAGAGGAGACACCGCGCTCTTCCCGGAGTTGCGGCCGAGCAGAGTACGATTCCAACTCCTGCAGTGAGACACAGATACTACCACGGAGTCCTGGAGCGGGGCGCGGCAATCACCGGCTCGTACCCGCTTCTCGGGAGACAGAAGGGCCTCAATTCGTGGGGCCGTGAGCGCCGGCCGACCGTGAACTCCAATGATGCCTTTCTGGACTGGTGGGACGGAGATTTCGGAGGGGGACCGGTGGATTCGGGGTAAAGTCCCGCCGCGGCCGCGGTCAGGCGCCCCGGCCAGGGGAGCCCGAGTCCACGCCGCCCCCTCGCATGCCGAGCCAGATCGCGGG
>CAYVDY010000909.1:0-1956 GCA_964450255.1 uncultured Candidatus Solibacter sp.
ATGAGCTATTCCAAGTTCATCGGCGGGCTGAAGAAGGCAGGCATCGGGCTGAACCGCAAGATGCTGGCCGATCTCGCTGCCAATGAGCCCGTCGCCTTCTCGTCGCTCGTCGAGAAAGCAAAGGCCGCTATCGCCTAGTCTGTTTTCAGGAGAGCCGCCATGAATCCTATCCAGGACGAAGAAGACGATATCCTAGCACGGCTCGAAGCCCGGCTGGAAAGTGTCAATGGCGTCATCTCCCGCCTTCGTGAGCATAACGCGGAGTTGGAATCCCAGCTCCGCGAAGCGTTCAGTTAAAAGGGGGAAGCAACCTCTGAACTGACGTCGGTCCGGGGGGAGGCAGCCAAGCTCCGTGAAGAAGCGGAACGCCTCCGTTCCCGACAGAAACAGGCCGCCACCCGCATCAAGACGTTGCTCTCCCAGGTCGAGCAAATGGACCTGTTGACCGAAGGCTAAACGCCGAAAGGAACGAAGTGGACGCTGCCCCTCCCGACAAGAAGCTGGTGCGAGTCATCATCTTTCAGCAGCCTTACACTCTGCGCTCCTCAGGCGATGGCGGTGACACAGAAAAACTGGCCCACGCCGTAGACGAGCTGATGACCCAGATCGCCACGCGCACTTCCGGCGCAGACCCCACCCGCATCGCCGTTCTCGCCTGCCTCCACCTCGCCGATAAGGTCCGGCACCTCGAACGCGACTCCTCCGCCCTATACGGCCGCCTCGAAGAGCTCGATCACAAGCTCGCTGATCTCCTCGACTAGAACAACCGGTCCTGCCGCCGCAGCGTTCCAAAGCTGCCGATGTTGGCAATCACCAACGCCACGCGGAACTGGTTCTCGTTCCGGGTTCCCACGTTAAACAGCCTGTATTGACCGCTGAACGCGCAACAGTTCGTGTTGTACGTGATTTGTGTATTGGCCGAGAGCAGCGTTCGGGTCGCATAGTCGTAGATCGCGTGGACGCCCGCATTCCAGCCCCGCTTGTTCTCGTCACCCAGCCCCACCATGGTCCGTAGCTGGTTGGACGAAGGAGACAGCACACGGGCCGTCGACGACGAATCGATGCACGGGTTGGTCGTCTGGCCCGCCACCATGCCTATCGGCACGCAAGACACATTACTGTGTCCGAAGGAAATGAGATAGTAGCCGACTCGCGCATCCAGGGAAACGCCCATGTTCGTAATCTTGCCGGGCAGTGGATCGCAACCGGCCCCCCGCGCCACGCCAAAGCTGGGCCTGGGCTGCGCCCGCAGCGCCGAGATAATCGGTGAGTAGCCCCGCGGCTGATCGATAAACGCATAGCCGGTCAAATCCGACGACGTCTGAAAGACGTTCCGTTGTCCGCTGACCAGTGCATTGCCGAACGTCTGATCGAAAAACCGCCGCTGCCGCACTTCCAGGCTCATCCAATCCCAGACCTGACCACTGCGGTTCTTCGCCCACAGCCGGTTGGCCAGCGAGATCTCCACCTCAGAGGTATTGGACAGGATCTCCATCTCGTCGAAGCGGATGATGCTGCTGAAATCATCGACGCCGGAAACAGCCCGGAAGCTGGCCCGAGGCTCAATAGTATGTTTCAGTTTTTGCCCTATCCAACTGGGAACATTGAAGGTACGCTCCAAAGTCGGCAGAATCAAGTCGGCTCGAAACTCCTTTGAGAAGCGGTTCAGATTGGTGCCGCTAACCTCCCCGCCGCTGACTTTGTCCAGGCTGGTCCGGAAGCTTGATCCATAATACGTCTCGCGCACCGAAAACGACGGGATCAGATGAACATCCTTCCAGCGCAGAGCCGTCATCACGCGCGGCTCAATATCGAGCCGCTCCACGAACTGCCGGGTCTGAAACAGCGGCTGTGTCCGGCGCACCAAGCCGGCCGCCGACTCCAGCGACACCCATATCGGCAGCACCCGCCCGCTCACCTGCCGCAGTCCTGACAGTCCTCCCGGCTGGTCCCGGT
>CAYVDY010000910.1:0-1954 GCA_964450255.1 uncultured Candidatus Solibacter sp.
ACGAGCATCAACTATCGGCTTCGTCTCCCTGTATATCCGACAACATTGAATCCCCCTAAACGGTGTACTGAGTACGCCCATCAATTCGCCGTTTTAACTAGGTCAGTTTCCTACGCCAATCACGCGCCAATTAGTGTCAGGCGTTTAGCTACGCCATGCGCCAGGACGCTCAAGCTGAAAGGACGCCTTGCTGGAACGTCAAACCGCCGCTCTAAAGGCCGCTGTGGGCCCGGCCGGGATCCAACCGACAACGCCCAGCAACCTCCTGAAACCTATTCTTCACACGGCAAACGTGCGCCAAAAGCATATCCGTCAGCGAGTCTTAGGCCGAATCGGGTTTCTGGCGCGCTATCACACACCAACTCTGGTGGTGAAAACTCAAATGACGGGCGGGTAAATCTATCCTCCACCGAAAAATAGCGCCCGGGCGTGCTCCGCCCGGGGTGAACCGATAGAAAGGGGCGTGAGAATTTAGTGCCAGGCGCTGGTGGTGGAATCTGTTCACCTGTACATTGCCCCCATGTCTAACCCCGCCCTCGATATCCTGGAACAGCAGCGACAATTGGTCGCCAGTCTCCGCGCGCAACTCGCGCAGGCGGAGACCCAGCTCGAGGGAATGGAGATGATCTTCCACGCAATGCCGACGCGTCGACGGTCCAGCCCATCGGCGCCGCGCGATCCCGGGGCTGGCGGTGGTAGCGGCGGTCGCCAGCCGGGGGCGATCTCAATGCGTTGGCGGCAGATTCTCGGCGAGTTCTACACCACTGGGAAACCGTTCAGCCCGCAAGATGTTGCCGACGCTGTGCAACGGCTTGAGGACCGCCAGATGAAGCCGTCCGAGGCGCGCCGCATACTGGATAACTACGTGGCCTACGATTATGTCTCCTTGGATCCATTCGGGCTGTTCACAGTCACCGACCAAGCGGCGCAGAAGTTTGAGTTCACTCGCAACCCGGTGCCACCACCGCCTGTCCCTCAAGTTTCCGCCACCGTGCCGCCGGCGCCAGTCATCGCCCCTCCCCAAGCCTTTGCGGCACCGGCACCGCCGGCACCGCAGAACTGGGGGACGCCGGCGGCGAGCACTTGGGTTCCGCCTGCGCCCGTCTCAGCGGGTGGCGGGCCGGCAGTGCCGCCGACTTACATCGGTCAGCGCAGCCCCTTTGGCGATGAGAAATCGTGATGTTGCTGATGTCCGAGCTTCGACCAGGGGACTTCTTCTCCTGGGAAGAAGATGAGCCGCGCACCCAAGGGTGTCGCGGCTCATCCGCCGATGGGGAGGGCGCGCCAACGCCCCGACCATCAAGGATCCATTCAATCGCCCCGGTCCAGGAGCAGAAAGCGAGTATCCCTATGTGGCAAGCCGCCTTCATAGACGGTGCCCTGGGGCTCGGCTGACCTCGCGGCGGTCGAGCTCCAGGGCTCTTTCATACCATATTCCCTACGAATTTGTCACCAAGGGTGACGGAAAGAGCATCATCATGTCAAAGAACACCCCCCGTCAGACGTCGCCGTCGGTTTCCACCCTCGCATCCGGCGATCTCGCCGGCCGTGTGACCCCGACTGCATCCCAGGTCCGAACTCTCGCCGCCTCAGCGCTGGGTCAGGACCAGACGGCTGGCCAGAAGCCGAAAGGCCGCTAAGCGGCCTAGGGTGAAGCCGGACCGGTTGGCCGGGCCCGGCTTCATTCGCTCATCCGGTCCGACTCAGGAGTTGATAGGGAAGCACCCACAAGCGGTCCCAAGGTTTAGTGCAGTGACCATCGAAAAAGACATTAGCTATGTAGCGAAGCGATCCAGTCGCGGTGGAATTCCTCTTGGGTTAAAACCCGAGCAGGTATGACATCGGAACCGCTATCGAAGATGCCGACCAATTCTCTCGCTTGGGCACCCAGCTCTGTCTTATATGCCTTGAGGCCGCGCCCCATGTCGCGTGCCATCCCGGAAGGCCATACTTT
>CAYVDY010000911.1:0-1951 GCA_964450255.1 uncultured Candidatus Solibacter sp.
ACCGCACATGGCTCCCCCGCGTCTCCGGCGAGCAGGCCCGCGGACCGTATCGCCGCGATGTCTCCCTCGTCAAGAGCACCTGGGCCATGGCCAACTACTTCAACGCCTTCGGATCGCAGATCCAGCGCATGAAGGACGAAACCGGGACCGTTTCGGCGATCTGCGGCATGTTGAAGGCGCCAATGGACGTGCTCGCCGATAAGCTCCGCGGCTATCTCGGCCTCGCCTTCGATCTGATGGAGTGTCCGGAGAAAGTCGAGGCCGCCTGCCGCGCCCTGATGCCTCACCTCGGCCACGTCGCGTTGACCTCGCTCGATCCCTCGCAGCAGATCCCCATTCCAATCTGGATGCACCGCGGCTGTGTCCCCTTCATCTCGCACGAGCACTTCAATACCATCTACTGGCCGACCCTGAAGCCGATCGTCGAGGCGATCTGGGCTAAGGGTAACCAGACTCTGTTCTACGCAGAAGGCAAGTGGGACGCGCATCTCGACGCCTTCAACGAGTTGCCCGCCGGGTCGATCGTCTATCACATCGATCGCGGAGACTACCGCTTCGTCCACGAGAAGCTCGGCGCGAAGTTCTGCCTCAGCGGCGGCGTGCCCAATGCGCTGCTGGCCTTCAGCACCCCGGACAAGGTGCGCGCCCACTGCAAGGATCTCATCGACACCTGCGCCGGAGCCGGCGGCTTCATCATGGACGCCAGCGCCATCATGCAGAACGACGCGACTGTCGAAAACGTGCGCGCCATGACGGAGTTCACACGCGAGTACGGAGTGTATTCCAACGCTCCATCCGCCGCACCCCCGCCGCCCGTGGAAGCGATCCGGCCCCCGGCTCCGACTTGGCCGCTGGGCAAACTGCCGCCCGGCGCCTGCATCGCGTGGGAACAGAAGCGGAGCGAACTTGCCGGGATCCCAGGCGACCCGCAGCTCTGCAAGCGAATTTGGGAAGATGTCGACTCACTGGCCTACTATTACATCTGGCACATGGTCCTCAGCTTCTAATTCGCCACCCTCGCGATACAATAGAACCAAATCCCATGAACAGCACGAACTCCTTCGGCACGGCGTCCGTTCTCCGCGTGAACGGCCGCGAATACAAGTTTCATCAACTGGGCGCATTGGAAGCCGCAGGTTACGACCTGAAGCGCATCCCATATTCCATCAAGGTCCTTCTCGAGAACCTCCTCCGCCACGAAGATGGCGTCGTCGTGCGCAAGTCCGACATCGAGTACGTGGCCAAGTGGGATCCCGCCGGCCCCGCTGAAGAGATCCAGTTCATGCCGGCCCGTGTCATCCTCCAGGATTTCACCGGCGTCCCCTGCGTCGTCGATCTCGCCGCCATGCGCGACGCCCTCTCCAAAATGGGCGCAGACGCCAGCAAGGCCAACCCCCTCATCCCCGTCGATCTGGTGATCGATCACTCCGTCCAGGTGGATGAGTTCGGCAACGCAAAGGCCTTCGAGAACAACGTTCTCCTCGAATACCAGCGCAACTCCGAGCGTTACTCGCTCCTTCGCTGGGCCCAGAAAGCGTTTGCCAATTTCCGCGCAGTCCCGCCCGGCACCGGCATCGTGCACCAGGTCAACCTGGAATACCTTGCGCCCGTCGTCTTCACCAAAACCGAGGGCGGGGAAACACTCGCCTACCCCGACACCGTAGTCGGCACGGACTCGCACACCACCATGATCAACGGCCTGGGCGTCGTTGGCTGGGGTGTCGGCGGCATCGAAGCCGAGGCTTGCATGTTGGGCCAGCCAGTCTCCATGCTGCTGCCGCAGGGCGTCGGCTTCAAGCTCACCGGAAAGATGGTCGAAGGCATCACCGCTACCGACCTGGTCCTTACCGTCGTTCAGATGCTCCGACAGAAGCGCGTCCACGGCAAGTCCGTCCAATTCTACGGCCCCGGGCCTCCGGCCCTGCGGCTGGCAGCTCGCCCCCCCAGCGCC
>CAYVDY010000912.1:0-1948 GCA_964450255.1 uncultured Candidatus Solibacter sp.
GCCGCAGCTGCTCTTCGTAGGAGCCGATGAATTCCAGGAACTTCGCGGCTATTTCCTTGTTCTTGGAATACTTGTTGATGCCGAGTCCCCAACCGTTGACGCGGTCGACACCGGTCGTCAGCCCGCTGTCCTTACCATAAGGATAGAAGGGCAACACCTTCAGCTTCCCGCTTACGGGGAGCCCGGGCTTGTCGACGGCGGCATAGCGCGCCGACCAAAGCTGTCCCATCACGGCGCTTCCGTTCTGCAACGCTTCGATCTCTTCCGGATATCCGTAGCTGAGGATGCCGGGCGTGGCGAGGTTCGCGGTGAGATTGACGAACATCTGGGTGGCCTTGACTCCCATCGGGGTGTTGAAGATGGCCTTGTTCGTGCCCTCGTTCAGAATGTCCTGCCCGTAGGAGCTCATGAGGTTCAGCCAGAGCATCACGATATAAGCCGGTTCATTGTATCCGTCGACCCAGCCCCAGACCTTGTTGCTCTTGTTGGTCACCTTCAGCCCCGCGGCGTAGAGATCCTCCCAGGTCCTCAGCTTGAGCGGATCAATGCCCGCGGCCTTGAACACGTCCTCGCGGTAGACGATCACCTCGCCGCCCATTCGCACGGGGATGCCGAGTTGCTTGCCGTTCGAGCTCCGGAATGTACCGAGCATCGAGGGGATGAACTTGTCGTAGTAGCTTTGGGAGAAGCGCAACTCCTCGAGGAACCCGTTCATTGAAGGAAACCATGTTTCATCCATCGCGATGATGTCCGGAGTAGCCTGCCTCGAGCTGAGAGCCAGTACTTCCTTCTGGTAGACCTCAGAGATCGGGAAGAGTAGCGCTTCGATATCGACGCCGTTCAGCTTTCCGAACTTTTCCGCCGACGACTTCAGCGAATTGCCAGACCCTCCGACCGAGAAGAACATTACGAGTTTTGGCCGAGCCTGCTGCGCGAAGAGGGGCGCAACCACCATCGCGAGCGCCATCAGGATGGCGAATGTCCATAGGGAACGCTTCCTGTTCATATTGGCCTCCAGACAGATTCCAGCGTGGCTGAAAACGCCCGCTGTTAGTATTAACATTAATGTTATTTATACCACAACAACTTCGGGCTGTCAAACGTATTTCCTCGCTCCTAAACGGTCTGGAGCATTGGCGGTTCGGCTTCACTGAATCTTCACTCTGTGGGGGGGGGCAGAATTCTGGTGCAGGACGGATAGGGATTTCCGATGAGACGAACTGAGGGCGCAAGGCCGTACGCCCGGCGCCCACGGTGGCCGGATCAGGCCGTGCGCTTCGCGAAGGATTCCAGGTTGCGCCGGGCGTACTTGAGATGGGTGGCCGCATGGCCGGTGTACATCTCGAGGAGCTGGACCAGGGAGAGGGGACCGCGCTCGGGGTGGGTGATGCCCGCGGCGTCCCATGCGGCGGGGCTGATCTCGCGCAGGGAGGCGGCGATGAATGCGCGCAGACTGATGGCGATGGCCAGGGCGGCCTTGCCGTCGCTCTTGGCGTAGACGTTGGCCTTTTTCCAGCCCTCCTGGCTCCAGACCGGGGAAACGATCCCCGGCTCGGCGATGCCGCCGCGGACGCGGAAGACGAGGTTGCAGTCCGCGTCCAGCAGGTGGACGAGATGCTCGTCGATGGACCAGGCGTCAGGGACCTCGGGCGGCGCATAGGTGAGTTGCTCGCGGTTGATCCCGAAGACCAGGTCGCGGAGCTCGGTGTAGGCGTGTTCGAATCCTTCGATGATTGCTTCGCGTTCTGCGTTGGTCATAGCCGTCCTCCTCGGTTATACTGGCGTGCATGAAGACCAGGGATCAGTTCGTACTCGCGCTGGACCAGGGAACCACCACGTCCCGCGCCATCGTCTTCGACCATTCGGGAGCCGTGCGCGGCGTGACCCAGATACCCTTCGCGCAGATATTCCCCAGGCCGGGCTGGGTGGAACACGACCCCGAGGGTAT
>CAYVDY010000913.1:0-1947 GCA_964450255.1 uncultured Candidatus Solibacter sp.
AGACCGCCGTTCTCGGCGAACCGTTTGACATCCGCCATGATCGAGCTGAGGGCGGCGATGGCGCCGCAGCGCAGGTAGTCGCCGTAGCTGAACCCGCCGGGGACGAACACCAGATCCGTCCCCTCAGGGAGGCTGCGCTCCTGGTGCCACACCGGCCGGGTGTCCCACCCCATCACCGTCCCGCAGGCGTGCAAGGCGTCGTGGTCGCAGTTGGAACCGGGAAAGACAGGAACCGCGACGCGCATTAGCCGACCACCTCGATAGTCGCTTTCTCCATCACCGGATTCACCAGCAGCTTTTCGCACATGGCCTGGACTTGGGCTGTGGCTTCGACTGGGTCTGACCCTGGAATTTCCAGCTCGATGAGTTTGCCGATCCGCACCTGCTCTGGCTGGAAGCCGAATTCCCGGAGCCCGTGCTCCACGGCCTTGCCCTGGGGATCGAGAATCCCCGGTTTGAGCGATACCAGGACACGCACGCGCATCGGATTCCCCCACGAAATGACATTCTAACCCACGGACCGCGGCCTCGGGCCCGGCGTCGGGGTCGTCCTCGGACTCGGATTCAGTTTCGGCATCGGCATCGGACCTCGGCCTCGGCCGCGGAGATCGAGTTCGGCGGCGGGCCCTCACTCCCGCCGGTGCGTGAGCCGCCACAGCATCGCCAGCACCCGGTCCAACTCGACTTCGGCCGCGGGGGCCGCCCCGATCATCCCCCAAGCCCGAGCCACCTCCAGCGCCGCACGAACCTCCGCCGCGCTGCCCGCCGCAATCCGGAAGAACTGCAGCCTGTCCTTCCCCGTCCGCCGGTTTCCCTCCGCTATGTTCAACATCACCGACGAAGCCGCCCGCCGCAACTGATCCGCCAGCGCGCGATCCGCTGTCTTCAGTTGCCCTAGCACTGGACCCAACGCGGACACCAACCCCAGCGCGGCACCATAAACATGGAACGGATGCGACATGACCCTCCTCCTCTCCGGCAGCCCGCCCGAGGACCGCCTTCGCCCCGAACAGGCGGCCGGAGGGCGGGATGCCGGAGAGGAGGCGACGGGAAGGCGCATGCCTTCAGGGTTGTGATGCCGTGCGTGGAAGGAGAATGGACCTCGAAATCGGACCACGGCCTCGCCCTCGGGCTCGGATTCGGCATCGGAATCGGAATCGGACCTCGGCCTCGACCTCGGCTATCGGATCCGGCGTCGTCCTCGGCGGTGGATTAGTCATCACTCCAGCCTCCTGGATTCCGTCCGCGCCACGCGGCCCATCAGCGTGTGAGGGCCGCGCGTCGCGGCCGGAACCCAGGAGGCTACCGTGTCAGATTCATTCGATCCTTCAGCCAGGCTCGACCACGAACGGCTGGACGCATACACAGTCGCGGTGGCGCTGGACGGCGCCGTCGTCGCCATCGCCCGCAAACCAGGGCGCGGCCACGGTTGGCTCTGTGTTCAGGCGACCCGCGCCAGCGCGAGCGTGGTGCTCAATCTGGCGGAAGCCCTGGGGCGCGAGGGCCTTGACCGCGCCCGGGCACTGAGAATCGCCCGTGGCTCAGCGCTGGAGTTGGACGCGGCATTGACCCTGATGCTGCACCGCGGGGCTTGCCGGACGGAGGAGCTGAATGCTGGCCAAGGGCCCACCGTGCGGGTGGGGGCTCTGCCTCCGGCGTTTAGGAATCGGGCTGCGGCGTGAAGGGGGGCAACCTGGTCAAGGGGGCTCCAGGGCCACCGAGGAACGCTGGGATCGGGATGGGGCCTTTGAAAATCCTATCCTTCTGAACAACACTGTTTATGCGCGCGATTCCACTACCATCGACCTTTGCCTCTCGCTGTTCGAGTGGGCGCCATTCCGCAGTACGAAGGCCGCCATCAAGCTGCACACGCTGCTGGATCTGCGGGGCTCCATCCCCAGCTTCATCCACATCAGCGATGGCAAGATGCACGATGTGCGGGTGCTC
>CAYVDY010000914.1:0-1942 GCA_964450255.1 uncultured Candidatus Solibacter sp.
GGGGAAGAGTCCCGAATGGTTGTCCCAGGTTGCGCCGGCGGTTGTTGGAGGCCCCAGGCCGTGCGCCTGCGGCTCGTCATGGAAACCGAACCTTTCGACGTTTGTGGCGACTCGTTGAAACGGACGGCCAGCTTCGGCGCCTGTTCCGCGTCGCCCGGCTCTGAAATCACGGCGGAAGATCTGATTCGTGCCGCCGACGCTGCGCTCTACGAGGCCAAGCGCGCCGGCCGCAACCGTGTCGTGATGGCCGCGCCTCTCGCCCAGTAGGGCGGACCTCCTGCCCGCCCCCCGCTCAACGCTCATTAAACCCGGCAGATGCCAACGGCCTGCTGCAAAGAGACCAGCGGCTCTCGCTTCGGCACGAACTCGTGCGCCATGTACCCCTGGAATCCGGTGTCGGCGATAGCGCGGGCGATCGCCGGATAATACAGCTCCTGCGTTTCGTCGATCTCGTTCCGCCCCGGGTTGCCGCCGGTATGGTAGTGCCCGATCCACTGCTGGTTTTCGCGGATCATCCCGACCACTTCGCCTTCCATTATCTGCATGTGATGGATGTCGTACAGCAGCTTGACCATCGTGCTGCCCACCGCCTTCATCACCTGCGCGCCCCAAGGCGTCTTATCGCACATATAGTCTTTGTGATTGACCTTGGAGTTCAACAACTCCATCACGATCATCACGCCCGTGCCTTCCGCGTACTTCTTCAGCCGGTTCAGCCCGACGATGCAGTTCTCGGCGCCCTCCTGGTCGTTCATGCCCTTGCGGTTGCCCGAAAACACGATAATCGAATGCGCCTTGGCCTTCGCCGCGGCCTCGATCATAGGCTGGAATTTCGCCTCGATCGCATCGTGGTTCTCCTTGCGGTTCAGCCCGTCTGGAATGGAGGTCGGCCCCGGTACCACCGTCAACCGCAGACCGGCCCTCCGTACCACATCCCATTCCTTCGGGTCCACCAGATCCATGGCGACGATCCCCATCTTCGCTGCGGCCGTGGCCAACTCCTCAATCGGCGTTTTCCCGTAACACCAACGGCAAACCGACTGCTGGATGCGGCCGGCGGATGCGGTGTTTGTCTGGCCGGAGACGGCGCTGAGCGCGGCAAAGCCCGCTCCGGCGGTGGGGAGAAAGTGTCGGCGGTTCATTCGTAACAGACTATCAAAGCTCGCGATACGATGAAGAGACATGCCCACGTTTCTGGCGCAGATCCCCATGGACCGTATCGACGTATGGCTCCGCGCCGGACTCCGCGCCTCTGTCTATCTCATCGGCGCCGCCCTGCTTACTTACCTTCTGGGCAAACTGTTTCTTCGCATGCGCCGGCTCTCCGCCGAACTGATTCAGGAGCGCGGCGGTCCGGAAGAACTCGAATGGGAGAAACAGACGGCCACCATCTCCGATATCGCCAGGCGCGCCGCCTTCTCGGCCATCTGGGCGCTGGCCCTGGTGCTGGCGCTGAAGGAGTTTCAGTTCGACGTGGGCCCCATCCTGGCCGGCGCCGGCGTGGCCGGACTAGCCTTGGGGTTCGCCGCCCAGAGCATTCTGAAGGATTGGATCAGTGGCTTCTTCCTCCTCACCGAGGGCCAGATTCGCATCAACGACGTTGTCAAGATTGGCGAGCTCTCCGGCTCCGTGGAAAAACTAACCATGCGCACCACTGTGCTGCGCGCCTACGACGGTACCGCTCACATTTTTTCCAACGGGGCCTTCCAGAATTTTTCGAACCTTACGATGGGGCACTCGTATTCAGTATTTGATGTCGCCGTGGAATACGACGAGGATCCGGAGCGCCTCATGGCCCTCTTCGCCGAAGTGGGCGAAGAACTCAGGGCCGAACCGGCCTGGGCCTCTTTGCTGCTCGAGCCCATGGAAGTCGCCGGCGTCGACCGCTTCACGGAACAGGGCGTCGTCGTCAAAGCCCGCCTCAAAACCCTCCCCAGCCAGC
>CAYVDY010000915.1:0-609 GCA_964450255.1 uncultured Candidatus Solibacter sp.
TGCCGGGGTGAATAACGCTCCCGATCCGCGGCGTCCAGGCTCTCCCAGGTGGTGCGGAACTCCATCTCCTCGAAGAAGAGCCGATCATCGCTGGAAGAAACGGTCCGAAAACGGCTCTCATCCACCGGCGATACCTCGCGGCCCACGAGCCGGACTGGGTGCACGGACGTCCTCGTCCGCCGGGTGCGGGCGATACCTCGCGGTCCGGCTATTTCTTCCGGAGGCGGACCCAGAAATGCTTCGGCTGCTCCGGATCGCCGGCGAATTCCCGCTTCTCGAAGGGACGAAAGATGAGTTTGCGCTCCATTTCATCCAGTTCCTTGGAGCTCTTCTGGCGGATGACGTTCCAGAGTCCACGCGGCGGCTGTGCGGGCATAAGGTGATTCCAGGCTTCCACGGGTAACCGGCGCCCCGGACGACGGGGCAGGGCCATCTTATCTCCAGAGGACCTGCGCGTCAAATGGGCTGGCCTCAGTCAGCGGGTAGAAAAGGGTTCACAATCTCGCAGCCGTCGAACCGGCGACCATGCTGCAGGTCTTCCGTGAGGATGCGAACACACCCCGAGGACAACGCCGCGCGGATGATCAGCGCAACCCAGTAGGAGACCTG
>CAYVDY010000915.1:619-1939 GCA_964450255.1 uncultured Candidatus Solibacter sp.
TCGTCAACGCCTGGGCTGGTCAGGTGCATCTTACCGAACAACGCGACTTTGCGGCGCGCCGTCTCCGCGGAGACGCCAAGCTTCCGCGTGGACGTGACGAAGTACTCCTGAAGCACCTGCGTTGAGACCACGCCTAAACGTTCGTGCAAACACTCGTCCAGCAGGTTCAGGGCAATCTGCCGTTTGTCCGGGGCGGTCTCATCATCTGTATACACGAGAACGTTCGTGTCAATGAAGCTACGACCTTTCATGGATCTCATCGCGGTTGAACCGCCAACCATGCGGGTTACCGCCTGAATTCATCGAGAGCGCGACCAGTTCCGCGATGTCTTGCTCCACCGAGGTGTCGCCCGCGAGCTCAGCTAAGAAGCCCCGTACAGCCTCATTCAGGCTCAGGCCCATGCTCTCAGCCGCTTTCCTGGCCTCACGCACTGTCTTCTCATCCACCGATAGTGTCAGGTTCATGCAACATATCCTACAGGCGCACGGGTTATGTGTAAAGTCCCAGCGTAGATCTGCTGCACGGCTAGCGCGGGAACCGAAAGAGGAGTGAAGGAATTGGAACCGATGCAGCGGTAAACCTCCGTCAACGGACGCCGCCTTCGAGGCAGCCCTGAAATCGACCGCTTCGACAAGAAGTAGCCCCGGACCCCTTCCACCCCTGGCCACTCACCACTCGCTACTCACCCAAAAAACAGCCCTTGACCCTTACGTAGCGTCACGGTTTATCGTCCTGGACGAGAAAGGAGAGATCACCCTGACGCGACATTATCGGACCGGCCAGTTCGCCCGCAAGGCGTCCGTCTCACTGCGGACTCTGCGCTACTACGATCAGGTCGGCCTGTTGTCCCCCTCGGAACATAGCGAATCTGGCTACCGGCTCTACTCCGACGACGACCTGATGACGCTTCAGCACATTCTGGCGCTGAAGTTTTTGGGGCTGTCGCTGGACGAGATCCGAGCCTGCCTGCCGCGCGGACCGGGACAGTTGGCCGAAGCCTTGTCGCGGCAGCGCGAGATGATGCTCGAGAAGCGCGAGCAGCTCGAAGCGATCATCCGCGCCATCGCCGAGACGGAAGCCCTCTTGAAGGCCGGCGAGTGTGAATGGGAAACGGTCGCCAGGTTGATCGAGACGATACGCATGGAAAAGAACAACGAGTGGGTCCAGAAGTACTTCACCGAGGAGCAGCTGCAGACTATGGTCGAGCTCTCCGACGCGGCCTACTCCGACGAAGCCAAGCAGAAACTGCGCAGCAGAGGCGGCGTCTGGACCCAAGAGGCTCAGGAAAAGGCGACCGCCGACTGGAAACGGGTCTATTC
>CAYVDY010000916.1:0-1936 GCA_964450255.1 uncultured Candidatus Solibacter sp.
CTTATATGACCCAACCAGGACCCATTTCGGTCACCTAGATAAATGACTTGACAGGACTGGACGCGGAAATCGTGGCGTTCCTCGGCTGGCTCAATTCACCTGTCAGTATGGACATGGTGATCAAGGCGGCCTTGGTGCATCTGTGGTTCGTGACCATTCACCCGTTCGACGACGGCACTGGGCGGATTGCCAAAGCCATCGCCGACATGGTCCTCGCCCAATCAGAGGGAAGCTCCCAACGCTTCTATAGTTTGTCTGCACAGATCAGGCGCGAACGCCGTGACTACTGTGGCATTCTCGAACAGTCCCAGATTGGCGCACTGGACGTCACGCCATGGCTACAGTGGTTTCTCGGATGCCTTGACCGCACTCGAAATGGGACGGCAACCGCCGTGGAATCGGTGCTTGCTCAGGCGCAGGTCTGGGCCACAATGCTGGCTGCTTCCACGTCTTGTGGTGTCGGCTCACTGGAACGGACGGCAGCTCCGACAATACCCAACTGATTCGGATGCCGGGTCGTTTTGGCCAACGGCTTCGAGTTTAGGCGGAGGCTGCTCACATTCCGTACAGGACTGCCGTGCCGATGTCATCGATCATCTGAAGACATCGTTTTCTGAACACTCGCCGGCGTAAAGCAACATCATCGGCGCCGCAGGCGCAATCATCGTCCGATCATCGAGCCGTGTCGCCAAGGGTGTAAGTTCGTGTTCGGAGGCGGGAGCGAGTTTGGAACCCGACCGTGCAACCGGTCGGGTTCCGGCCTGGCAACCTAGCGACAGGTCACCACACATCGAAGCTGGTTCTAACCTGCCATGATCGGTTGCCGTTGTCCAGCCCCGCCCGTGCGCACGGATGGCGGCTCATGGCGAAGTAGTTCTCCGGCAGCGGGTTTGCCGCGGCAGTGGTTGCCATGCGGTGTTCTGGATTTGTCTGCACCGTGATCGCGGGCAGCGCTATTGCAGCCCCACTTGCCGCGCGGAAGCCCGGCTCCGGCAACGACGCTGCGCCAACCGCCGCCACCAGCGGAGTCCGGAAGGACGTTTGGACCATCGCGACCGGCAGCGGGAATATCGGCACCGCCAAGCCTGCCAGCCGCGCGTGACGGATCAAGGTTCCCATTCGATCACTTCTCCAGCACTATGCGGATGTGGGATTTCAAGTTCAACGCCAGTAGCTGTTCAACCCCGTTCCAGCGCTGATTTGGCTCAGAGCGGGCCGGAGAAACGCGCTGTCCCATTCCTGCGCTGCGCCTTCTGTGGCCGGAGCAGCCATTGGGTTGACCCTTTCCCGCGCATTCCGCCAGCCAGATGGGAGATCAGATGATGAGTCCGGAAACCTGTGTGCAAGTCCGTCACTACTTCTACGCCGAGCATTGAAGAATCGGCGCCATCGCCCGGGAACTGGGCATCCATCCCGATGCTGTCCGTCACGCCATCGGCTCTGTTGATTTCAATCGTGCCAGCCGTCTGCGCTCCTCGATGGTCGATCCTTACATGGAGTTTGTCCGCCAAACCTTGGATCGTCATCCCCGGTTGCGCGCCACGCGCATCTTCCAGATGGGTGACAGCAGCTCGCATCCTGAGGCTCCTGAGAAAGGCGTAACGCTCGTCCGGCTCCGCAACTGCGGCGGATCCGATATTCGGGCCATACGCCACCTGATTCAAAGTCCGTTGGTATACTCGGCGAGGCGTGTTGACTTCGATATTGCTATCCCGGCCTATGGCTGTCCCCTCGCCCAGAGCGCGGGAGGCTGGCGTTGTCGTGGCTATCCCTTCCAGTCATCCGGGCTCTCCCAATGGGTGGCGTATATATCCTCTCGTCCCCTGAACAGGCTGCGGGACAACCCGCACTCTTCTTCAGAGCTCAGGGCTTGTTCTTCACCGGGCTCAAACGGCGGGTTCCCGATGTCCGCACCCGGTATTCCCATGCCGGGCTT
>CAYVDY010000917.1:0-1927 GCA_964450255.1 uncultured Candidatus Solibacter sp.
CCTTCGGCTGGTCCAGGAGAGCGCGGAGGGCGGGGTCCAGGCGCGACTTCTTCTCCGCCGTAAGGCGCTCCTTATAGGGCTTCTCGATGGCTGCGATTTCGCTGGTGATGGGCTTAATGCGGGCGGCGTGGGTGCGTTTGGCTTCCTCGATGCGGGCGCGCTCGGCGTCGGTGGCGATGGGGACGTCCTTGCCGATGGCGGGAGCGAAGACGGCCTGGAGGCGGTAGTAATCGGACTGGAGGATGGGATCGAACTTATGGTTGTGGCAGCGGGCGCAGTTCATGGTGAGGCCGAGGAAGGCGCTGCTGACGCCGCCGGTCATCTCGATGAGGACCTCCTGGCGGTTCATCTCGGCATCCTGGTTGCCGCCCACGACGTGTTCCGGGCCGGCGCGGAGCATGCCGACGGCGATGGCGGCCTCCGGGTTGCCGGGCCAGATTTCGTCACCGGCGATCTGCTCGCGGATGAAGCGGTCGTAGGGCTTGGCGCTGTTGAAGCTGTTGACGACGTAATCGCGGTAGCGCCAGGCGTGGGGGCGTTCGGCGTCGAGCTCGAAACCGTTGGTATCGGCGTAGCGGACGACGTCGAGCCAGCGCTGGGCCCAGCGCTCGCCGTATTGAGGCGAGGCGAGGAGGGTATCGACGAGGTGTTCGTAGGAGTCGGCGCGGCGGTCGTTGAGGTAGCGGGCGACGTCTTCGGGGGAGGGCGGGAGACCGGTGAGATCGAGCGTGAGACGGCGGAAGAGGCGGGCTCGGGTTTCGGGCGGGGAAGGCCGGACACCTTTGGCCTGCATGGCCGGGAGAAGGAGATGGTCGATGGGAGTGCGGGCCCAGGCGGAGTTGGCGTGTGGGACGGCGGGGCGCGTGACGGGCTGGAAGGCCCACCAGTTGCGGCGCGCGGCGATGCGGGCCTTGTCCTTTTCGGTGTCGCCGGAGAAATCGGCGCCGGCGAGAGCGCCGGCGAACAGGTACACGAGTAGTGGTCCAGCCAGGGGGAGTCGACGCATCCGGTAAGTAGCCCTCTCTTGTACAGTTTTACCGCAGGGCGAGGGTTAGCGGGCGCCCGCGGCGGATTGGGTTCGAAAGTCCGAATTGAAGGGGGGCGTGAACGGCGGGGCGATGAACTCCTCGACGGCGCGGGCCATTTGGCGGAAGTCCTCGGCCTGCGCGGCCTTGGTGGCGGCGGCCTGAGCGCGGGCGCCGGCTTCGCGTTGGCGGTTGAGGTGGACGGGATTGACGAGGACCGGCAGGGCGGGGAGGGTCTCGATGCGAGTTTCGGGCAGTTGGGCGCTGAGGCGGATGGTCTGGAGGGCTTGCAGCTCCTTGAGTGTCTTGTGGTAGGTGCGTTCGGCGCGACGGGCGTGGAGATCGATGCGTTGGGAGCGCTCGGCGAGGTCGGGGTAATGGAGGGGGTCGAAGGTGGCGCAGCGGCCGTCGTTCTGGAGGGCGACTTCGGCGAGGCGGCAGCGGCGGAGGTTCCAGGAGGCGTGGGCATGTTGAGTGAAGAGATCGAGCTCGACGGCACCGACGGGCTGGAGGGCGTCGCGGAGGGCGGTCATGAAGGTATCGAATTCCTGATGGTCGCCATCGAAGATGAGGAACTCGCGGGAGGAGAGGCCGTGGGAGGTGTGGTTGCGGGCGGAGGCGGCTTTGCCCTCGGGGGTGCGGGGCCCGGTGGAGCGGCGGGCGTTGGCCTGGTTGGCGGCGATCTGGGCGGCGGTGGCCATGGGGTGAGTCCTTTCTGGGTGGGCGGTGAATGGAAACGGCCCCGCCTGGTGAGGACGGGGCCGCGGGAGTGCTATGGGCGCCGTTAGGTGGGCACCCGAGGATACGGTAGCAGATGGGTGCAAGGATTTCGGGGTGGTTGGCTGGGGGGGGCGGGGCGGAAGTGCGGGAATTGCTGGGAAAATCGATGGGGGAGAATATTT
>CAYVDY010000918.1:0-1913 GCA_964450255.1 uncultured Candidatus Solibacter sp.
GCGCGGCAGCCAATAGGCGAGAATGATGCCCATACCCAGGAGGGCGAGGCCGAGATGGAAAGTCGAGAACTCGTACACGCTCAGCCCCTTTGCTCTGCCCGGCGTCCGGCGCCGATGCGCAAGTCCATGCGTGCTAGGCCGGCAACGGGAACAGGCGCAGATCCTGGCTGACGAAGGCTCGAAATCCGCACCGTTCAGGGTGACGAATTCGGCCTTGGCCCGGATTGCCACCGCCGCGATGAGCGCATCCGTCTTCAGCGTGCGTTTGCGGCCGGCGGCATTGAACAGCTCCACCGCCAGCTCGGCTGCGTCCTCACCGACCGACAGAATACGTCCTTCGAGGAATGCGCGCGGCAAGCCGGCCTCGTTTCAGCCAGCAGGCCGGAACAAACTCGTACCAGACCAGCGCACTGACGGCGACGGCCTCCCCCGCCAGCGACATTCGCCAGACGCCTGTCGCGGGTCCACAACGGGGGGTCGGGGCGGCGAGCGCCACCGATGCGAGCAGCTGCCACGTCGATGAAGCCCAGCAATTCGGCGTCGGTGGCCACTGGGGTCGGGACGCGGGCATGCAACTCAAGTCTTTGCCGCAGAAAACTGATAGATCATGTCGTTGAACTCGGCTTTGACCCTGGCGGCGAAATCCACCTGCATCTGCCACACGTCGGTGCTCTCGGCACAAGGCCCAGCGGCCGTGGGCCTTGAGGTGGTTCACGCCGGGCACCCTGTAGGTGTCCATCGTTTGAGTTAACCGGTTCGCTACGGCGCTTGTCGTAGCGAACCGACTGAACGAGAGGTTAGGCCACCCTCAAAACACGCTTAAGGTGACTATGGTTCATTGTTGTCCTCATCCATGCCGGAGAAGCGGTCGCGGAAGTCGTCTTCAAAGTAGTCGACTTGATCAGCGTATGACGTTGAGGTAAACGTACCGCCAAGCCCGCAGGCACTCAGCTTCGAATAGCCAACGATCTTCAAACCGCACGCCTTGCACTCAAAGTGCGCGGGCAACATAGGCTGCCGCAACACGATCAAGCCATCCTTGTAGGTAGACGACTCGGCACCAGCCGGAGCGCCGTGAACAAGAGCGATGCTCTCGCATGATGGGCACTGAACTCGATGTCCGTCTGCCCGAGTGGATCTATCTTCAGCCTGTTTTGCCAGCTTCTCCCGGTCCTCAGGAGACTTGTCGTCCCAGATGGTCTTGTGCGCGTTGATCGTTCCCTTCACCGATTTAGCGGCACTGTCCTGCATCGCTTGCACCAGCGTTTGGGCAGTGGTTGCCTCGTCGTCCCCGAACACATCCTTCAGCGACTGATTTTGGGCGGATAGCAACGCCTCGCTCGCCGCGTAGAACTGAGAGAGCCAAGCAGAAGTGTTCAGGCCGTCGAATGGCAGAGATCCTGAGTGAAGTTCGCTATTCCGACGCTGAATGTGAAGGACACAGAAGTTAGCGTGCTCGCGTGTGAACTCCGGATACAACGCTTCAGCTCTGGAAATCACTTCCGAGGAATCGATTGACTTCGGCGACAACTTGCCGACTGATCCTTTCTTCTCGAGTGCGAACAGCGTGTTGTTCCAATCCTTCGCGTCTGCGAGAAGTGCCTGTGAAGTGTGCGCCACAGAGGAGCGAAGAATCATTTCTAGGCAAAGAGCAGACCAGAACCCGAACTGCCAATCGTGGCGCGGCTGCTCCAGCATAAGTTCTGCGTACCGCTGGGCCTTTGTAAGCAAGGCAGCACTTGACCACTCATGCGGTGTCTTCGTGGCCATTCGCGGAATCCTCCATGTAGATTCTTTCGAGGCGGCGGCCCGTTTCCGACATCGCGACTGGGCTCCTGCCGTGCAGCGCATGCCAGTTGTCGATCAATAGAGTTCGTCCTGGTTTATCAAGAGTGATATGGGCGGGCTTGAAG
>CAYVDY010000919.1:0-1911 GCA_964450255.1 uncultured Candidatus Solibacter sp.
GCGGGACGAGTTCGATGCCGTTGTTGGCGAGCGGCCTGCGGAAGCCATGGAAACTGTAGTCCTCAGCGCCGTTGGCGATGGGAATGGTTAGCGCGTCGGCGACTTGTTTGATCTCCTCGAAGTGATCGAACATGACGGGCTCTTCGAAGTAAACGAACTTATGCTCCTCCAGCAGCCTGCCGACGCGGATGGCTTCCGGCACCGAATAGAAGCTGTTGGAATCGGCATAAAGCGCCAGCTTGTCGCCGAAGGTCTTGCGCACGAGGGGGACTATCTTCTCGGTGCGTCCGGGCGGGCCGGCGGCATACATGTCCGTGGTCATGAACATGAGGCCGCCGATCTTGATCTTCAGCGCGTGGACGTCATAGGCGGCGACGGCCGCCTGAATCAGCTTGATGGACTCCTCCACCGGCTTCTCGCGCCATTCGGTGGCCATGTAGACGGCGACCTCAGGGTTGTGGATCTCACCGATCAACTGGCCCACCGGCTTCCTGGCGATACGGCCGAGCATGTCGAGGATCGCAAACTCGATGGTGGCCAGAGGCAGTCCGAGAGCCATGCCGTTGAGCCGGAAGTTGAAGCCGAAGATGTAGACCTTTTCCATGATCAGGTCCAGTTCGACTGCGTTTTTGCCGAGAAAGAAAGGCCGCAGGTTCTTGAGGAAGATGGGGAACAGCGTGCTCATGCTGCTGTGGGCGACCGAAATGCCTTCGGCGCCGTCGCGGGAGCGAACACGGCAAAGATAGCGATTGTCGAGATGCAGCAGTTCCACCAACTCGATGATGACCGGCGTGCTGAAGAGCTGCTTCTTCAAGACCGGCTGCGCCAGGATCTGGTCGAGCTTACGATAACGTTCGGCTATTGGCGAGCCGGCGGCCGGATACGATGGCATGGACGCCAAGCCTCCAGCGGCAGCGGTTGAGAGAAACCTGCGGCGATTGGTTTTCATGGTTGAAACTCCGGCGTGCGATGAGGCCAAGCCGCCATCAGACTATCACGGTTCGCCGCCGGCGCTCACGCGCTCCGGATAATCGCATATGATGTTCCCAGCACGTCCGATAATCCGCACTATGAACAGACGCACTTTTCTGGCACTCTCTCCGTTCGCCGCTTCCTTCGCCGCCGGACCGGCCAACAAGCGGGAGCGCATGCAGCGATGGCTGGCGGGGAAGACCGATCCCAACTACACTCCCGCGGCCTTTTTCCTCCATTTCGGCCCGGAGTATAAGAACGGTTCGGCCGCCGCCAAGCGCCATTTGGAGTTCTTCCGGCAGACGGATATGGATTTCGTGAAGATCCAGTTCGAGCAGACCTACGAGCGGCAGGCGTTTCTTCAGAAACCGGCCGATTGGTCGAAGCTGACGCTACGAAAGCTCGACTTCTACGAACCCGTACTGCAGACCGTCCGGGAACTCGTCAAGGCGGCCAAGAAGGACGCCTTGATCCTGATGACACTCTACTCGCCATACATGGGCGCCGGTCATTGCGCGACCGCGCCAGTGCTTCGCCGGCACCTGGAGGAGAATCCCGAAGCGGTGAAGCGCGGACTGGAGATTCTCACGGAGAGCCAGATGCTCTTTGTGCGCGCCTGCATCCAGGCGGGCGTCGATGGCTTCTACATGTCCACGCAGGGCTCCGAGGCCGGGCAGTTCACGAATCCGAAGATCTTCACAGATTACGTGAAACCCTCCGATCTGGTGGCAATGAGGGAGATCAGCACTGCCTGCCCGTTCAACATCCTTCACGTCTGCGATTACGTCGCGCCGTATGCCAGCTACGATACGGTCCTCGATTACCCGGGGCACGTGGTCAACTGCAATCCCAAGCTGACTAACCGAACGCTCACCTCATTGGAGATTGCCAGGATGTTTAAGCGCCCTTACATGGGCGGCATGCAGCGCCTTGGGCTAA
>CAYVDY010000920.1:0-637 GCA_964450255.1 uncultured Candidatus Solibacter sp.
TTCACCCCTGGTCTGTATGACATCGCCGAGCAGATGATTGTGCCTGAGCACATCTGGTCCACCGTCACCGCTCCGGAAACATCCACCAACGAAAATCCGGTCGGAAGCGGTCCCTTCAACCAGATCGGCAAGTTCGCGGATCAGTATTACGAAGTCCTCAAGAACCCCACGTACTGGCAGGAAGGCAAGCCGTACGTCGATGGCTTCCGTTTCCCGGCATACCCGAGCAATGACGCGGTAGCCCTCTCACTGCTCAGCGGTGAAATCGACATGGCCGCCAACTTCATCGCGGATGTCGAGAAGACATTCATCGCCAAGGATCCTGAAAACTTCCACTACTGGTTCCCGCCGACAGGCGCGACCGTTCACCTGTATGCGAACACCACCCGCGCACCATTTGACGATCCCAACGTCCGCAAGGCCATCAGCATGGCGGTTGACCGGGCGCAGATCGTCCAGATTGCGATGTACGACTACACCCACCCGGCCGACGGCACCGGTATGAGCGACGCCTTCAACAGCTGGAAGGACGAAGCCGCTGTTGCCGGCGCGACGTGGGTCAACATGGATGTCGATGCCGCCAATGCACTGCTCGATGCTGCCGGACTGGTCATGGATGGCGACACCCGTGTCCTTC
>CAYVDY010000920.1:647-1899 GCA_964450255.1 uncultured Candidatus Solibacter sp.
CCCACCGTCCAGACCTATGACTTCTCAGCCTGGTACGACCGGGTATCGCAGGGCGATTTCGATCTCTCCATCGGATGGAGCAGCCAGGCCGCCACGCCTCTCAACTTCTATCGCGGTGTGATGTCCAGTCTGACCGCCAAACCAGTAGGAGAAGCGGGATCGGAAAACTGGCACCGATATGTCAGTCCTGAGGCCGATGCACTGATCGAGCAGTTCGCCGCCACCTCGGATCCGGCGGAGCAGAAGGCAATCGCCGGCCAGATGACGCAACTCATTATCGACAATGCGCAGGCAATTCCGCTCTTCCCGGGACCACATTGGGCAGAGTTCAACACCATGCGCTTCACCGATTTCCCTAGTGCGGATAACCCGTACGTCATCCCATCCACGTATGAAAATACGGGACGGCTTATCATGATCACAACGATCAAGCCGAAGGCGTAACGACTCCCTCTCAGTGAACCAGCCGCCAGTCTCTCTCGCTCCGGGCGGGAGAGGCTGACGGCAAGGGTCACTGGACGGTACCCGGGAGATCACGTCATGGGATTTCTACTGCGGCGGTTGGGCTTTTCTCTGCTCGCGGCGTGGGCATCGATCACGCTCAACTTTTTTCTTCCGCGAATGATGCCGGGCGATCCAGCCACAGCCATCTTCGCCCGTTTCCAGGGTCAGGTCCGGCCAGAACAACTCGAGTCCATGAAAAAGGCGTACGGTCTCTCGGACGCCCCGTTGATCTCGCAGTACTGGACCTATATCCGTTCGCTCCTGCAGGGTGATTTTGGACTCTCCATCTCCTCGTTCCCATCTCCAGTCACCGAGGTCATCGGCAAGGGCTTTGCCAGGACGCTCCTGCTTGGCGGCGTTTCCACCATCCTGGCATTTCTCATCGGCTGCACACTTGGTGTCATCGGCGCCTGGCGACGCAGCGGCTTCGTCGATTCGATCATGCCCCCGCTGCTGATCTTTGTCGGATCATTTCCCTACTTCTGGTTGGCGACCGTTGCCCTGTACCTGCTCGCCTTTCGTGGTGATTTTTTTCCGCTTGGTCACGCATATACCGATGGGATGTCCCCGGAGTTCTCATTCGAGTTCATCAAGAGTGTCATTTACCATCTCATTCTGCCGGCCGGAACGGTCGTGCTCGTTTCCATCGGCGGTTGGCTGCTCGGTATGCGCAATACGATGATCTCCGTGCTGGCGGAGGATTACATCACCATGGCGCAGGCAAAGGGGCTCTCCCAGCGCCGGATCA
>CAYVDY010000921.1:0-1898 GCA_964450255.1 uncultured Candidatus Solibacter sp.
GGCTCGGCGTTTTTAGTGCGGGGGGTACTACCGTGGCGGGTGTGTGTGCCACTATGGGGGCGGCCGCGGCGGCGTGTGGCGGTAAGCGGGTATTCAGCGGCGCTTCGCGTTCACGGAGCGGATGTTGCCGTTGGCGAGATCGACGGTGCACTTGATGTCGAAGTTGTATTCTTGCCCGTAGTCGCCCCGTTGCGCGGTGGCAGTTCCGGCCAGGCGGCCGTTGCGGCTGTTGCCGGCGTCCAACCAGCCAAACTGCACGTTGCGATATCCGTCGCGATAGATGCGCTGTTCGGCTGCACGCTGGCAGGCCGAGGACGCGTCGTTTCCGTATCCATAGCGATCGGTTGAGGCGACGCCCTGGCCTTGAGATATGTTCACGTCGCGGATACTCCCGTTGTCGAGACTCAGCGCACATGAGAACCTGTAGGCCGCGCGGGAGTCGCCGCGGCGCGCATCGAAGGTGCCGACAATGGTGTCGTTGCGGCCAGGGTTGTCGTCAGCACTCAGATTCCTGAAGGTGATGTTGCGGAGTCCGTACTGCTGCTTCGCCCTTTGCCGGACGGATTCTTCGCAAACGCGGACGGATTCATTGGTTGCGCCCGACCGGTATGCGACGTACTGCATTTGGTTGGTGGGGCCGGAGTTATAGCCGGGATTGTAGGCCGATCCGCGCCATTCCAGGTCGAATGTGTAGCCTACCGCGCCGCCATCGCGATCCTGAATCCTGACGACGATTCCGCGGGAGTCGTTTCTCTGGTTCTGGATCACATCCTGCCTGCCACGCCCGTCGATGCCATTGAAGCGGATTTCACTGGCGTTGGCGGGCATCTGGCCGGAGCATTCGAAGCGGCGCCACTGTGCCGGTTGTCCGGAGAGCGTACGGATGATGCCTCTGTCGCCGAGGATCTCCACATCGGCGGCGCCATCGACGTAGACCTCGATGGTGCATTTGCCGGTGTCTCCACCGCCACCGCCTGTGTATTTGGCCCGGCGCTCAGAGGTTTGTGCGCAGACAGGGAGAGACAGAGCCGTCACGGCCGCCGCGGTCAAGAGCCAGTAGTTAGTCGTTTTCATGGGGAGACTCCTTAAATCTGGTCGCCGTCGTTTACGGTTTGCCTCTGATCCCAGTTGCCGGCGCGGACGGTGGCCTTGGCGAACTGAGAATCAGGTGAGCCGCATCGGTTCCTCTCGCGTGTAGGTAGCACGTTGGTGGCCACCACCTGCAGGCGCGAATCCGGTCTGATTACGATCCCGACCTGATCAGCGTTCCGGCGATCACGATGGCCAACAAAAACAGGTATGTTCTGAAGTGCTTCATGAGTTCCGTCCAATACGATCTCGGTCAATCTCCTGGAAGCACGAGGAGGGCCAAACGCCGCCGGGGCGTCCCAGCTCCGGGCATCAGCCGCTTTTCGTGACGATATGTGGTCAGCTGACGGCACATGGTCAGCAGCTCCCGTGGGTTCCGAGAGGGGGGGCAACGTCGCAGAGAAATGGTGAGTTTCGGGGACAAAAACCTTATTTATCGTGAGTACATACTAACTGATCTGCATTATTGTCAAAACGGAACAGTTACCGCTACTCTCAACGAATGCAATCCTTGGCCTCGCTATGAGACGGCAACTGTTTCCCCTACTTCTGCTCTGCGGGCGACTGGGCGCGCAGGACACCAGCGCGACCTTGGAAGGGCAGGTGACTGATGCTTCAGGCCTGGCTATCGCCGGAGCCAGCGTCAAGGCCAGCAATCTGCTGAACGGCTCTACGCGCGTGCAGAGCACAACCACAGCGGGGGCGTTTCACCTGGTGCTGCCGGTGGGCGAGTATGAGTTGCGGATTGCGGCGCCGAATCTCGCCGAATACGTGCCACAGGGGCGGCAGCCGAACGTCAGCAAGACCGC
>CAYVDY010000922.1:0-1896 GCA_964450255.1 uncultured Candidatus Solibacter sp.
CTGCGTCCCCCTGTCGCTTGTGTGGTTAGCCCGGGTGTATGCGGCAAGATACTTCTTACGCCCGGCTGGGCACGCCGGTCCCCCGTGTCCGATAGTGCGGGGGTTGTTATAGCTGGGTCTGCCGAGGAAAATGTCCGCCTCTCCCGGCAGCTCCTCCATACCG
The DNA here is from genome assembly GCA_964450255.1 of uncultured Candidatus Solibacter sp. Lineage (GTDB taxonomy): Bacteria > Acidobacteriota > Terriglobia > Bryobacterales > Bryobacteraceae > Paludibaculum. Next base: position 164 of record CAYVDY010000922.1, read on the forward strand.
GCCTCCGCCTTACGCCGCCGCGGCAAGCGCGATCTCGCTATCCTCTTGGACCGCGCACTTCAGGTCCTCGAAGAAATCAGGCGCCGCCGCCAGCACACGGTTCCAGTTCGGAATCAGCGGGAGCCCCAGCGGGTCCGCCAGGAAATCGTCCGACGCCTGTCGAAGACTCTTTGCAAAGGTAGCCACGGCGAGCTCCTCGGAGTGGCGGTCGAACCGTAATCCGTTCAGCATCGCGTCGCCGTAGTAGCGGTTGATCGTATCTTCGGCCATGCGCACGTAGCGCACTTGCAGACTGTTGAAATGATCCTGCGTCAGTACTACTCCTTCACCCGCCAAGGTGCGGAAGAGACTCTTGGCCACATCGCAGGCCATTCGCCGTAACCCCTTAGTTGGATCATCTGCCGAAAGAGACTGATGCTTGTGCTCGTAGTTGTCCGTCAGGTCCACCTGGCAGACCCGTGCAGTCGCGCAGTTGAGGTGTACCTCGGCCAGCACGCCCACCTCCAACCCCCAGTCCCCCGGGATGCGGTTGACGCGAGCGAGATTCGTCCTCATCGCAAACTCGCCCGCCAGCGGATAGCGGAAGCTATCCAGGAAGCGCAGGAACGGCAACCCCGGCGCCATGTTCTCCAGCGCGCGAACCAGTGGCGTCATAAAGAGCCGCGTCACGCGCCCGTTCATCCCTTCGCCCACTCGCGCGTAGTAGCCTTTGCAGAACTCATAGCCGAGATTCGGATTCGCCACCGGATAGCAAAGCCGCGCCAGCAGTTCCCGGCTGTAGTTCACAATGTCGCAGTCGTGCAGCGCGATCATCTTGCACTCCGCCTGGGCCAGCAGATAGCCGTACGCCAGCCAGCACGAGCGCCCCTTGCCATCGGCGCCGGCCGTCAATCCGCGTTCGTCCAACCGCTGGAACAGTGCCTGAATCCGTGCGCTGTCGATCCACAGGAATGTCACCGGGATCGGGAAATTGTCGAAGAAACTGAGGGCGTGCCGGTATTCGTCCAGGTTGGCGCGGCCCAGCGCCACCACCACTCTTTGCAGGTAGTTCACGTTCGACAGTTCATCGATGATCCGGTGCATCGCCGGCGTCTTGAACTCCGAATAGAGGGCCGGCAGCACCAGACCGATCGGGCGCGTCTGAGCAAACCCTTCCAGTTCCGCTTCAATCCGGTGGAGTCCATTGGAATTCAACCGGTGCAATGTACTGACCACTCCGGTCTGATAGAAATCGGCCATTAGTGCGTACCTCCCACGCCCATCTTGCGGTGGGAGGGCCTCTTCGGGACATACCCTGAAGGCAGGAGATCACTGGCTGAATCCCGGTAGCCCGGCGGCTTGCGCCTCTACTTCGCCTGTTTTTCGGGTATCACCCACAGATAGACGGTGCGCCCGTCTACGCGGATCCCTTCCTTGGGCGGCCAGTCCGGCATGGCGAAGCTATGGGACACCACGCGAGTTCCGGGCTTCAAATCGGCTATCAGTTTCGGCTTCAGCTTCTCATTCACGCCCGGCAGCAGATACAGTGTCACCACCGTTGCCTCTTTGATATCCGCGTCGAAGAGGTTTTTCTCGAAGAACCGCACGCGCTTATCCACGCCGGCCTTCGCCGCGTTGGAATTCGCCTCCTTGATCCGCTCCGGATTCAGGTCGTAGCCGATCCCGCTGGCACCGTAGTCCAGCGCGGCCGTCACCACGATGATGACGACGTTTTCCGGCGACAGCACAATGCC
>CAYVDY010000923.1:0-1895 GCA_964450255.1 uncultured Candidatus Solibacter sp.
CTCCCGGACGTCTTCGACATTCGCAAGGCGAGCGAGGCCCAGCTGAAGCCCTACGGGCAAGGCAGCACGGCGCGCGGCTGCCTGATGGCGGTCCGCCTGGTGCAGCGCGGCGTGCGGATGGTGCAGGTCTACTCCGGCAAGGGCGACCCCTGGGACGCCCATGGCGACATCCAGTCCCACCGCAAGAACGCGAAGGATTCCGATCAGCCCTTCGCGGCAGTCATCAAGGATCTCAAGTCGCGCGGCCTGTTCAAGGATACCCTCGTCGTGTGCGGCTCGGAGTTCGGGCGCACGCCCGTGATGGAGGTCGGTGGCGGCGGCGGCCCGCAGCAGAACGGGCGCGACCACAATCCCTTCGGCTTCACCATGTGGCTCGCCGGCGGCGGCGTGAAGGGCGGCATGACCTACGGTGCCACCGATGAATTCGGCTTCAAGGCTGTGCAGAAGCCGGTCCATGTACATGACCTCCATGCGACAATCCTGCACCTGATGGGCATCGATCACACCAAGCTGACCTATCGCTACAGCGGACGCGACTTCCGCCTGACCGATGTCAGCGGCGAGGTGATTCACGACATCCTGGCATGAACTATCCAGTACGACCCGAACCGCGCCGAATCCTGTATCGCGGCCTCGGCTGCTGTGCCGTGGCCCTCGCCTTCATCGGCGTGCTGGTGCCCGGAATGCCCACCACCGTGTTCATCCTGGCGGCATCCTACTTCTTTAGCCGGAGCTCTCCTCGCCTGGAAAACTGGCTCCTCACCCATCGCTGGTTCGGGCCGCCTCTCCAGCGATTCCGGGACACAGGCGGCATCACCCGGGCAGGAAAGGCCGCGGCGATTGGCTCGATGTGGACGGCCACGCTGATATCTTCCGTCGCGCTTTCGGCGGTCAACAGAAAAGCGGCGCTGGCCACGATTCTTCTGGCAGGCCTGGGGACCGTAGCCATTCTCTTTGCAGTCAAGACCGTTCCCGAGCGCGGCTAACCCTCGGGAACCGTCAACATCTTCAATTGCACAGCCGCCGACCCGGATGCCGTCACCTTGACGCTCTGGAACTTACTCTCCAGCGCCTTCATAACATCCTCGTCCTCCAGCACCTGCATGTCCGCTGATGCCAGCGCCACGGCCAGATACTCTCCCGGGCGAATGTCCGGGATCTCAAATCCGCCGTTTTGGTTGACCGGCACCATCTTCCGGCCGGCCGGCCCGGTGCGCAGAGCCGGGTCCTTTGGCAGAAGCACCGCCATGGCCGGTCCGCTGCCCTGTTCCTCCCCACGCCCAACTGTGCCGGAAACCTTGCCCCCGTCGGTTCGGAACACTACTCTGACCGGGCCCGGCGCGGCGCCGGTCAGGTCGATCTCATTGGCAATATACTCCTCTCCACCCACCCGGATCGACGCCAGATAAGTCCCTTGACCCACTCTGCCATTCACGTAGAACCTGTACTTCCCAGGCCCGGAGATCTGCAGCGAAAACGTTCCATCGTCTTTCGGGCGGCCCGGCATCGCACCGCCGGAGAACATCAACATTCCGCTGTCGGCAGGCATCAACTGGATGTTCACATTGCTCAGCGTCGCCTTCGCCCCCGGCGGCAGAGTTCCCTCTAACGCAATGCTTCCAGTCAGGATGATCGGCGGGGACAACCGCAGCGTGAGATCATCCACGTCCTTGTCGCTCACATCCACTGGCAACGTCGCGAACTGCCGCTCCGCCGAATTGACGCGATTCACTAGGTTGACTGTTGCCAGATAGGCGCCCCTCGGTACGCCGCCCAACTCGAAACTCCCGTCTTCCTTCCGCGTGAACGACCGGAACGCCCTGCCCACCCCCACCATCCCCATGCCGCCACCCGGCTCCTCGCGCGGCGCGAGGCTGACGAAAAAGTCCCTTCCT
>CAYVDY010000924.1:0-1884 GCA_964450255.1 uncultured Candidatus Solibacter sp.
GAGGATTCCTCGCCTTCGTACTGGACGGGGTAGAACAGCAGGCCGTTCAGTTCCTTGAACACCGGCAGCACCGACTTGCGCGACACCGAGGTCCAGCAGCCGAACACGACCGCGACCTTGTCCTTGGTGATCAGCTCGCGCGCCTTTTCCGCAAACAGCGGCCAGTTCGACGCCGGGTCGACGACGACGGCCTCGAGCTTCTTGCCGAGCACGCCGCCCTTCTTGTTCTGCTCGTCGATCAGGAAAAGGATGGTGTCCTTCAGCGTGGTTTCGCTGATGGCCATGGTGCCGGAAAGCGAATGCAGAACGCCGACCTTGATGGTCTCCTGGGCCTTGGCGTTCGAAAATGTAGCGAGGCCCAAAACCAGGCCGGCGGTGGCCGCCAGCCAGCGACGGCGGCTCATCGTCGCTATATCGTGAGTCAATTGAGTAAGCATGAGGTGTCATCTCCCTGACGCAGGCGTTAAACGCTGCGAACGGCCCCACGGCCGCCTGCGGTTAACGGAATCGCAAGAACCATGCCACGCCCCGGAAGCGGGCTAAGTCCAGAAAACCACTCAAGAATTTTGATGGAACCAGAAAAAGCGCTGAGGAATCTGCCTAATTTTTAGCCCGCCGAAATGTATGCTTCAGCGGCAGACGCTCTATATTTTAGGCGATCGCCGTATTTTGGCTAAATTTATTGCACGAATTTTGGTCCGTTTGAGTTCCGAACAGGCCATGGAACCGCACCTGCATCAACCTCGGGGCAGGCAATCTCTTAACCGCGCCTCCGGAGATGGCCGAATTCACCTTGAAAGCGCCGCGCTGATGCGCCATATGAACGCCGTGACCTAGAATCATCAGGTCCCTGCGAGCCGCGTGTTCTGAGCCCGTCCAACGGTTTCTGGCTTGCCCCTTCAGCTAGCAAAACCGACGCCCCAAACACGCGGGTGTCTCTGACACCCCCTCGCGCGCTCCTGGCCATGGAAGCCGGGCGCCTGCCTTTGATTATGGAAAGAACCCATCTTTTGACCTCCTTTCAGGATTTCGGCCTCGCCGATCCCATTTCGCGTGCCCTCAAGGAAGAGAATTATCTCACGCCCACGCCCATCCAGGCCCAGACCATCCCCCTCGCATTGACCGGCCGTGACGTCGTCGGCATCGCCCAGACCGGCACCGGCAAGACCGCGGCCTTCGCGCTGCCGATCCTGCACCGCATTCTGGAGAACCGCATCAAGCCGCAGCCCAAGACCTGCCGCGTACTGGTGCTCTCGCCCACCCGCGAACTGTCCGGACAGATCCTCGACAGCTTCAACGCCTATGGCCGTCACATGCGCCTGACCTCGGCGCTGGCGATCGGCGGCGTGCCGATGGGCCGCCAGGTCCGCTCGATCATGCAGGGCGTCGAAGTTCTGGTGGCCACGCCCGGCCGCCTGCTCGATCTCGTGCAAAGCAACGGATTGAAACTCGGCCAGGTCGAATTCCTCGTACTCGACGAGGCCGACCGCATGCTGGACATGGGCTTCATCAACGACCTCCGGAAGATCGTCGCCAAACTGCCGTTCACGCGGCAGACGCTGTTCTTCTCGGCGACCATGCCGAAGGATATCGCCGAACTCGCCGAAGCCATGCTGCGCGATCCGGCGCGCGTCGCCGTGACGCCGGTGGCCTCCACGGTCGAGCGCATCACCCAGCGCATCATCCAGGTCGATCACTCCAACAAGCCGGCATTTCTGGCGCAGCTTCTGAAGCAGGAGCCGGTCGACCGCGCACTGGTCTTTACCCGCACCAAGCACGGCGCCGACAAGGTGGTGAAGGGCCTCGCCAGGGCCGGCATCACCGCCGACGCCATCCACGGCAACAAGTCGCAGAACCACCGCGAGCGGGTGCTGGCGGCGTTCC
>CAYVDY010000925.1:0-1868 GCA_964450255.1 uncultured Candidatus Solibacter sp.
CCAGGGGCGGTATCTGATGAACCAGAACGGGCTGTTGTATCGCTTCCCCAGTGGGTTCACGAGCGCTGCATCGGGAGGGCTGCGGCCTCTCGCCACATTCCACAAGATGATCGTCGATTACGCGGAATGGAATGGGCGCGTTGTCATCGGGTGCGATGACATGTCCTACTTCAACAATCCGCTGGTTGGCCGAGTGCACTCTAACCTGTTGTTCGTCGAGAAGGGCGAGTTGGCGGAGTATGGCGGGCCTCCCTCCGGCTTCGGTGGCGTGTGGATACGGGAAGACGTCGCCGCGGGTCAGTTCTCCGATCCGTTTCTAGCGGCGGGATTCGAGCATCGCACGATTCACCTGGCGCAGGAGGGCGGCCGGACGACGAACTTCACCATTCAACTCGACGCGCGTGGCAGTGGGTCGTGGGAGGACTACAAGACAGTGCCGGTCGAGCCGTCGGGCTACCGTTATGCCATCCTGCCGCCGAATGTGAGGGCCGAGTGGCTGCGGATCAAGGCGGGTACCGAAATGGCTCGGGCGACCGCCTTCATGACCTATTCGGCCAAACCTCGACCCGCATTACCGGGGATGGTGGCGGGACTCGCCACGACGGAGGGCTCAGCCCTTTCGCAGGGACTGCTCCGGGTGACGAAAGGAGAGGACTATCCGCTCGAGTTTGCGGCGGACTTTGTGGACGCGGGCGGAAGGAAGACGGGATCGGCTTTCTATCGCGCCAGTGTGAGCCCAGACCGGCACCTCGTCCTGAAGCGGGTGGATGATGTTGTGGCAGAATCCGACCTTCGCCAGAACGGCGCAACTCAGCGAGAGTTTGGTGTTGATGCTGCCTCGGTTTTTGTAGAGAAGGGTGGAGTCCGGTATCGGCTGCCCAAAGGCAGCGCCGCTTACGATACGGCCACTGCGAGCGGCTGGCGGCGTGGAACGCGCGAGGTGGTGAGCGAGCGTGCTTTGCTAAACGCGCACGGGACTATCTACGAACTGCCGCGCGACGACGCCGGGGGAATGCGGCGGATACGTCCGATTACCACACACAATCTCCAGCTTTTCGATTTCGTCTCATGGCGGGGCATGCTGGTGGTGAGCGGCGTCATCGCGGAACCTCCGGCCGGGGCGCACATCCTCCGAAGCGATGATGGCAGAGCCGCAGTCTGGCTTGGCAATGTGGATGACCTGTTCCGCTTCGGCCCTCCCGGCGGCATTGGCGGTCCGTGGAGCGGGACTGCGGTTCAGGCAGGGCAGCCCTCGGATCCGTACCTGATGTGCGGCTACGAGGCGAAGGCACTATCGCTCTCGCACACCTCTGGGCAGAGTTCGGTGGTCACAGTGCAGGTGGATGTGGACGCGTCAGGCGAGTGGTTTGAGTTCGCACGTCTCACGGTTGCTCCCGGTCAAACGCTCCGTTATGAGTTCCCGAAGGGGTACTCGGCGCACTGGGTGAGACTTGTGCCAGACCGGGGGATGATTGCAAGTGCAGTGTTCACCTATGCGTAGATAGCCCGCTTCCGGGCCGTCGCCAGGCGATTACCAGAGATTGGGCCCGAGTCCGGCACTGCCCCCGTTGCTTCGGGTTTGCCAGTGATGTCCGTTGCCGGCCCCGGCTGACGCCGGCTGTTTGCGCGGAGGGCCGCGGTGAGCGAACGCTCGCCGCAGCAAATCGGCTCCGGGGTTGTAGTCAGGCGCGACGTACTTGATGGCCAGGGCCAGCCGCCCCAGGTCGCGCTCTTCGCAGATATCCTGCAGTTCGCGTAGCAGTTCGTCGACCTGCGGCAGGCTGAGGGTGTGGCCGGAGAACACCATGATCTTCTCGTGATCTGTCGGCATAATGTCCTCTCCGTGCAGGTGCAGCTCCTCATACAGT
>CAYVDY010000926.1:0-1860 GCA_964450255.1 uncultured Candidatus Solibacter sp.
AACCAGAGCGCCGTGCCGCAAAAGAAGCACACCCAGCCGTTGGTCCAGGGACCGGGGCCGCGGAGGATGCAGCCGAAGATGATGGGGCAGATGAAGCCGCCCAGGCCGCCGAGCACGCCGACGAGGCCGGCCACAACGCCGAGATCCGTCGGTAAATAATCGGGAATGTAGCGATAGACCGCCGCTGTGCCGATGCCTGTAACGATGCCGATTATGAACACCAACGCCGTGAAGATCCAGACGTTCGCCTGGAAGAAGATGTGCGTCGTCCCACGAGCAAGGAGTTGGCGTTTCACAACTGCATCGCCCGGTTGAACAAGCGGCACCTGCCAACTCAGGGACCGTGGCAAGATCAGCCAACCGCTCCGGCGCTCGGCCTCGGTGACCAATTCGCCTTCCTTGGCCGTCAGTTTGTAGACCTCTTGCTTTCCGGCCTTCGTCTGAACGACAATGCGATCGCTCGCGACTTCCTCAATTTTCCCCGCGGATCGGGCCATCACACCGCTGCCGGGGGCGTCAATGTCCATTTGTGGAATGAGGAGCAGGACGAAACAGACGAGGCTCGTACCGAAGACCCAGTACATGACCGTGCGCGCGCCGAGGAAATCGGAAAGCCAACCGCCCAGAGCCCGGATGATGCCCGAAGGCAGGCTGAAGAGTGAGGCGAGGAAGCCGGCCATTGCGACGCTCATGGTGTAAGCGTTGACGTAATAGGGGATCAGCCATTGTGCCAGGGCGACAAAGCCGCCGAAGACGTAGAAGTAGTAGAGCCCGAAGCGCCAGACGCGCAGTTGCGCCAGAGGTTCCAATCGTTGCCGCAATGTCTTATGGGCGCTCCCCTCGGCCAAACGATTGGTGGTGAATAAGAGGAAGAGCAGCCCCATCACGACCAAGGCGCCGGCGTAGATCTTGGGCAACGTTCGCCAGCCGTCAAGGTTTTCTCCCTCGTGAGTGAGCCAACGCAATAGCGTCGGGGCCAACAAGCTCGTGACGGCCGCCCCGGCATTTCCGGCCCCGAAAATGCCAAGCGCGAGCCCCTGCCGATGCGGAGGGAACCACACCGACGTAAACGCAATGCCGACGGCAAAGCTGGTTCCGGTCATGCCGAAACCGAGGCTGACCAGGAAGAAATCGCTGAATGAATCGCACGCGCTCACGAAGTACGTTGGAAGCGCGGAACTCAAAAGCAACAGGCCAAAGACCCACTTGCCTCCGTACTTGTCCGTGAGGACTCCCAGGGGAAGCCGCATGATCGAGCCCGTGAGGACCGGAATGCCGATCAACCAGCCCATGGCCGCAGGGTCCCAATCGTAGACGCCGTTGTCAACGAGGAAGGTAATCAGGACGCCATTCATCATCCACACGGCAAAACAGACCGTGAACGCCAACGTGTTCAGAAAGAGAGCTTTCCACGATTCGGCGCTGATCGGCTCTCCGGGTTGCTGTCCATTCATTCGCCGATTCCTCTACTTGAGTGAGATCCATTCGAATCAGGGGCGATCCGTTTGCTGTCGTCAATCCCCTACGCCCAACTCGGCCGGGTCGTCTACGAAGCGGTCGGTTTTCTCTTTGCATGCGGCCGATGTTGATTTTTCGACGGGTCTGGCATGTCCGCATCCACAACCCGTTGGGGACGCGCGGGGAACCTGGAAACGCTCGGCCAGCATGTCGGCGATGTCGGGATGCTTTTCGTGGGCGCCTTTCTCGACCTCCTGATCCTCGACCTGCGCGAAACGATCTGCGAGACGTACCTGGTCTTCGCTCGAAAACACCTGGTTCGCCATCGGGAAGAGCCGATGATCCTCCTTGAAAATGTGGTTGCGCAGCAGTTCGACATATGCCCGCGCATGCTCGGCCAAC
>CAYVDY010000927.1:0-1847 GCA_964450255.1 uncultured Candidatus Solibacter sp.
GGGCCGGAGGAGGCGCTGCACGATTCCTTACGGGAAGCGCTGGGGCAATGGCCGCGGGAAGGTGTGCCGGCCAATCCGCAGGCATGGCTCGTTTCGACGGGCCGCTTCAAGGCGATCGATGGCATACGCAGAAGAGCCCGATTCGAACCGTTGCCGGACGATATGGAAGAACGCCTGACGGCCGATGGCGGGGATGAGCCGGACGGTGAAGGAGTCGAAGATGACCGGCTTAGACTGATCTTCACCTGCTGTCATCCAGCCCTGTCTCCGGACGCTCAGGTGGCGCTCACTTTGCGCGAGGTCTGCGGCCTGACCACCGAGGAGATCGCACGCGCTTTCCTGACCGCTGCACCCACGCTGGCCCAGCGTATTGTGCGCGCCAAGGCGAAAATTCGAGATACACGCATTCCTTATCAGGTGCCGTCGCCGGCTGAGCTACCGGATCGCGTGGATAGCGTGCTGCGTGTGATCTATCTGGTTTTCAATGAAGGCTACTCCGCGTCATCGGGGGAGGCGCTGATGCGCCCTGATCTCTCGGGTGAAGCAATCCGCGTAGGCAGACTGTTGATTGAATTATTGCCGGAGCCCGAGGCGCTGGGACTCCTTGCGCTGATGCTGCTACAGGAATCGCGGCGCGCAGCGCGCAGTGCGCCGGCCGGTGATCTGATCCTCCTGGCGGACCAGGATCGTTCACTCTGGAACGGGGACTACATTGCGGAAGGATCGGCGCTGGTGGAGCGGGCGCTATCGTCGCACCGGTCCGGTCCGTACACGCTGCAAGCCGCGATCGCGGCCGTGCATGCCAACGCGCCCCGCCCCGCAGCAACAGACTGGGCTGAAATCACCAGGCTCTACGATTTACTGCTGCGTACCGATCCGTCGCCCGTGATCGAACTGAACCGCGCCGTGGCGGTGGCAATGCGTGACGGACCCCTGCCGGGTCTGGCGCTCATCGATGCTATTCTGACGCGGGGCGATCTCGCTGACTACCACTTGGCGCACTCGGCGCGCGCCGACTTGTGCCGGTGGCTCGGGCGAACGGCGGAAGCGCGGGCCTCCTACGTACGCGCCCACCGTCTCGCCCGGCAGGAACCCGAACGACGGTTTCTCGAGGGCAGATTGCGCGAACTGCCGGGTTGAGACAACTCCCGCCCTGATCTGCGGTACTATGGAGAGTGATCTCATCATCTGCTCCGGCACAAGAAAAATATCGTCTCTCGCAATGCTCCCAATGTCGAATTTGGTCTTCCCCGAACGACCATGCGATGAGAACCAATTTTCCACGCCAAACCGGAGGTGTTGACCATGAAGTACCTGTGCCTGATCTGTGCCGAAGTGGCCGCTCTCCCTGATGGCTTCCGTGAATTCGGAGTATTCCTCGAAGTGCTTCTCCGCATCGGCTTCTGTCATCTGCTCCATTACGGTTTTCTCGAATGCAACCGGCTGCAGCCTCCTGATGCCGCGATTACGGTCGGGGTGCGGAAGGGTAAGGTCACGACGACCGATGGGCCCTTTGCGGAGACCAAGGAACAACTCGGGGGCTACTATATTATTGCGGCCAAGGATCTGAACGAGGCAATACAGATAGCCTCGCGGATTCCGGGGGCACGGATCGGATGCGCCGAAATGTGGCCCATTACGGAGGACGAACGGACGCTCCGCGCACTCGGATTTGCCGATACAGCCATGCCGCAGTAGCCATGGAGGCTTTCCTGAATAAGAAAGGACCGGCCCCGGGGGGCACACGGGACAGTGAAAACGGTCTGCCGTCCTGCCCGTTTCTTCGTTATATGAAAAAATTTAAGCAGGCATGATGTCGATCCGGGCACCCGCCATTCGACTAAATA
>CAYVDY010000928.1:0-1841 GCA_964450255.1 uncultured Candidatus Solibacter sp.
GGCGTATGCGGTGCGCGGCCGTGCGCGCCGGCAGGGACGTCTCTGTCGAAGAGCCGGTCAGCCACAAGATGGGGGAAGGCCCCGTGCTGATTAAGGCGGTGGAAGAGACGGGCCGAGTCCTGCAGGTCGGCTATCAGCAGCGGAGCTGGGATATCTTCCAGATTGGCCGCGATCTGGTGCACAGCGGAAAACTGGGCAAGGTCACAATGGTCGAGTCGCACTGGTATCAGGACTACATCCGGAACTTCGGGCGGCTGAGCCCTGTGGACACGGCCAAGCTCGACTGGAAACGCTTTCTGGGCAATGCCAAGGACCAGCCCTTTGAGCAGCGCCACTTCCTGCAATGGCGCTGGTATTGGGATTTCGGCGGCGGCGCGCTCACGGACCTGCATTCGCACTGGGGGGACGTCATCCATTGGTACATGCAGGAGGACCAGCCTCTGGCCGCCACGGCAATGGGTTCGAAGCGCTATCACACCTACTGGGATTGTCCGGATACCATCATCGCCGCATGGCAGTATCCCAGCTACAACGCCTCCTACAACGGGACGCTGGTGGGGCATTTGGAAGGCGGCACGCTCGTTTTCCGCGGCACCGACGGGATGCTGAAAATCACCCGCGAAGGACTGGCCCTCTATCCCGAGGGCGTGCTCGGCGCGGAGAAAACCAACTACCCGGAACCCGTAGCCACGGCGCGAGCCTCCGGCGACGGAACGCTGAGTCACATGCAGAACTTCCTGGATTGTGTCCGCAGCCGCAAGAAGCCGAACGCCGATGTGCGGAGCGCTGTCGCTTCCGCGCAGGCCGCCCACATGGGCAATCTCGCTTTCCGTAAGGGCGAGGTGGTCCGCGGGAAGGCCTAACCGCCCACGCGTCAGAGCGTCTTCATTTACTCCAACGGGTTCGCCGTCCCGGGGCTACCCCGTTTGCAGGAACCCAACCAACTCCCGATTCACTTCCTCCGCGTGGGTCCAGGCAATGCAGTGTGGTCCGTCTTTCACCACCACCAGCCGAGACCCCGGGATCAGCTTCGCCGTCCTTAGCCCCGACGCGCCAATGGGCACAATCCGGTCCGCGTCCCCGTGCATCACCAGCGTTGGCACGTTCACCCGCGTCAGATCCTGCCGGAAGTCTTCGCACCAGGTTTCCACACACGCCAGGCTTGCCGTTGCTGAAGACGAGGCCGCAACAGTCCAACTCGTCTGAACCGCCTGCTCGCTGACACGTTGCCCCATCAGCACATCCGTGTTGTAGAAGTTCTTGAAGAACTCGCCGAAGAACGCATAGCGATCCTTCTCGATGGCCTTCTGGATTCCTTCAAAGACACCGCCATCCACGCCCTCGGGATTATCCGCCGTCTTCAGCAGAAACGGAGGAACCGACGAGATGAACACCGCCTTGCGCACGCCCTTCGAGCCGTATTTCCCGATGTAGCGCGCCACCTCACCGCCGCCCATCGAGAAACCGGCCAGGGTGAGATCGTTGAGTTCCAGTTGCGTCACCAACTCTCGCAGATCCGCGGCGAAGGTGTCGTAGTTGTAGCCCGTCGTAGGCTGGCTGGACTTGCCGAATCCTCGCCGGTCGTAAGTGATCACGCGGTGACCAGAGGCCAGCAGCGCCGGGATCTGTTTCTCCCACGAAGCGCCGTTCAAGGGGTATCCATGGATCAGTACCACCGGACGCCCGGTGCCGTGGTCCTCGTAATAGAGGTTGATATTGCCGGAGTTTTCCTTACCGGCTGTGATGTATGGCATTGAAATTGTCCTTTGTGCTTTGCGCCGAGCGGCTAGCCCGACTTTCGCAGTTCAGGGCGTGCGAGTCTCCTAAGTCCTGAAGAATCA
>CAYVDY010000929.1:0-1834 GCA_964450255.1 uncultured Candidatus Solibacter sp.
GGGTAGATGGGCAGGCGGCGATACGTTTCCTTGACCTGGCCGAGGAGGGGATCAATGCGCGAGAGAGACTCGATCTCATCACCCCATAGCTGGATGCGGAAGGCATCGTCGTCATAGGTGGGCCAGATCTCGATAACGTCGCCGCGGACGCGGAACGCGCCGCGATGGAAATCCATGTCGTTGCGCTGATAGAGGATCTCGACCAGCTTTTTGGTGATCTGATCGCGCCGCATGGTCTGGCCCGTCTCCAGCATGAGCAACATGCCGAAGTAGGCCTCCGGCGAGCCGAGACCGTAGATGCAGGAGACGCTGGCGACGATGATGCAATCGCGGCGTTCAAAGAGAGTCTTTGTGGCCTTCAAGCGGAGCTTATCGAGCTCGTCGTTGATGGTGGATTCCTTCTCGATGTAGGTGTCGGAGGCGGGCACATAGGCTTCGGGCTGGTAGTAATCGTAGTAGCTGACGAAGTACTCGACGGCGTTGTTCGGGAAGAAAGTCTTGAATTCCTGATAGAGCTGGGCGGCCAGGATCTTGTTGTGGGCCATTACGAGGGCGGGGCGCTCGGTCTGCTGAATGACCTTGGCCATGGTAAAGGTCTTGCCGCTGCCGGTGACGCCGAGGAGGACTTGGTGCTGCTCTTCCTGTTCGACTCCGCGCACGAGTTCCTCGATGGCTTGCGCCTGATCGCCGCGCGGTGTGTAGTCGATGCCCAGGTGATACGGCATTTATGGTTTCTTCCTCCGGTCTGACTGCACGTTGAATTCGCAGCCCACCATGGCGCTGAGGGCCAGCAGGTACATCCACACGCAGAGAGCCATGACGGCCCCGATGGAACCGTAAAGCACGTTGTAGTTGGCGATATTGCGCACATACCAGGCGAACACGGTGGTAATGAGGAGCCAAAGCGAAGTCGCCAGCAGCGACCCCGGCCAGATGCGGCGCCCGGACCCTGCGTCGGGGCCATACATATAGAGCAACCCGGCCACGACGACCACAGCGCATCCCGAGACGGCGTAGCGCCCGAGCATCGCGAAGAATTTGACTCCTCCCGCCACGGTTTGGCCCATATCCAGGAATCCGAGCACTTGCAGGATGCTCGTCTCCAGCCGGTCGCCAAAGATCATCAAAGCCGACGCCCCTAGGATGGGACCGATAGAGACGAGCACGAGCCACATGGAGATCCAGCGGCCGTGTAGGATGCCTCGGCTGCTCTTGCGCTGATAAGCGGCCTGGAAGCCCTCCATGAGGCTCATCATGACGCCGGAGGCCGCCCAGATGGCGAGGAGGGCCGCGGCGATGGGCACGGCGAGCGGGCGGGAACCGCGTTCGGTCATATAGAAGCGCAGCAGTTCCTCGACGCTGGCCGGCGCGACGCGGAACAGGGCGCCGGTGATTTTGCGGGACACGGCCTCCGCGTTCATCTGCACGAGGATGGCGGTGGTGGTGGTGAGGACGGGAAAGAAGGCGAGCAGCGCCGAATACGCGGCCCCCTTGGCGAACCCGAGGGCGCCGTGCTCATAGGCGCCGAAGAGCGCCCGCCGCAATTTGGTCCAGAAGGAAAGCACGTCGCCCGCAATTATCCCAAATTGGCGCGGTGATGAGAAAACCGGGCGAGCGGGCGTGCTCCGGGCGTGCCGGTGAAGGGGTGGAGAGACCGGTTCAAGTATCAAAGACCGGGCGAAGTCCGGGGCGTGGTGGTGATGGTTAAGGAGGAGGGATCCGGCGGACCGCCCGGTACGGGGAGTGCGGGGCGCAGGGGTGGGTGGCTCCGGCGGCCACAACCGTTAGTGCTGTATCGGGGACGAGCCGGCGGTACACAGCCTGCGAGAAGGCG
>CAYVDY010000930.1:0-1833 GCA_964450255.1 uncultured Candidatus Solibacter sp.
CCGACGGGACTGCGCGTGTGGTTCACCACGACCAACAATCTGCGCGGTACGGACGGCGGCGCCAGAGCGCGGATCTACTCGGCCACCGCAGCGGGCGTCGAGTTCTTCGCCGAGGCTCCTACGGACACTGACCCATTTGCCACCGCGTGGTTCGATCGGGTCAGCGACGACGGGAATGTGGTGAGTTGGACGTTTGTGGAGGTGCTCCCCTTCAATCAGGCTAAGGTCCCGATGATCGGCATCACTCCAGTACCGACGCGTGTGACCAGGCTCCTCCGACGCTACAGCGACGGGAAGGAATGGACAGGTCTGTGGAATCTGAGCCGCAACGGACAGTGGGCTCAGAAGGGAACCGGTGTCCTGGACATGGCAACAGACCGGGAGTACGAGTTCCTACCGGCATTGATTAGTTCGACCCTCGCGGACGACGGCGGCGCCCTGGTCGCCATCGGACCCGCCCTCGGAACGATGTCTCCAGGCGGATTGTTTCGCGCCCTCCCTGAATCTTCGCTGTACACGAGTTCCCGCTTGCTCGACCGTGAAGGGCGCAACATGGTGTGGCGCCGACAGGAGATCGAACTGCCGGAGGCGCGCCTGCTCATGAGAGACAACTCAACCGGCCTAATGCGAACGCTCTTGGAGCACTGCTGGAACTGCAGTGCCTCGGATCTCACTGGCGACGCTGGCCGACTACTGCTCAGCGCGCAGATTGGTTTGGATAAGGGTGCCACCTGGGTACTTGACACCACGAGCCTGCAGCGCTTCGAGCTGGGTCCGGAACCGCCACTCACCGCTTCGCTGAACAGCAGCGGCCGGACCGCGTGCTACAGCGGCGAGGAGGGCATGATCCGATGCCTGGATATCGACAGCGGCGTGACGCGGGTCCTGGTGGACCGCACGCCAAAAGTACACGCGTGGAACGCGAATCAAATCTACGCACCTGGCGGACGCTATCAACTGACGGGCAGCGGGCTCAGCGGGGCATCGGTGAAGCTGAACGGAACTCCGGCGGCCGTGCTGAATTCGTCAGACCAGACAGTCCTGTTCATCGTCCCACCCGAGATCGAACCGGGTTCCGCCATCATCGAACTGGACAAGCCGCCGAGTCCCTTTGTCAGCAGGATCCCCGGCGAGATCCGCAGGGCCTTCCCGCGCGTCATCAAACTCAGTGAAATCGAGGGCGTTAATCCCGATAAGGACCACCTGCCGTACCTCGAAAACGGCACGCGCGGCGGGCTTGCCGGCGAAATGGACCCATTCCTGCCAGGCGAGCTGGTCTGGATACACATGACGGGCTTGGGCAAGGAGCCGCAGTCCCTGCAATGGCTGTGGGGTGCATCGCTGGCGTCACCGGGCACGCCGATCACGCCAGATGAGATCACCTACGAAGAAGGCTGGTACACAGTCAAGATCCGAATCCCGGTAGACGCCTACCACCCCGTGGTCGCCAGAATTGGGTGCGTAGTCGGCGGGGACGTGCGGCACCCCGTATGGGTGGACGTCCCGGTGATGTCGCCTACCTAACGCTGCACGCGCCCGCCCACTAGAAGTGATATTTCGTGGTGTGCGCCCGGCTGGTTGGCTCGTCATCCTCGGCGGACATGCAACACGGTTCGGTGGCGACGCTGGACGCCGCGGCTCCAGTATTGAAGGGACCCCGGCCCGCCCGTCAGGGGCACGGTGGACGAATGGAGCGCGGCAGTGCACTGCTGCTCGCCACCAACGGCGGCGAGGCGTACACTAAGCGGGTCGTGGAGCTGTTCCCGGCCATCGCGCGGCTGTTTTGGTTCAGCGTGAAGATGAGGCGGGAGCCCAGCCGAAGGGGAAGAATTC
>CAYVDY010000931.1:0-1831 GCA_964450255.1 uncultured Candidatus Solibacter sp.
GCAAGTCTCCCTTGTCCCGCCTGTCGCTCGCGCCTATCTTTTATTTCACTCGGGGGAATCGATAAGGTAGCGAGGTCGCGCGGGAAGATCGGTGGCGATCTCTTTAGCGTGGCAAGAGGGAATATCTTCCTTCAGGCGCTTCAAGAGCCTGGGAAATTTCATGGCGGGCGGTACCTCGCATACCCAGAGATGTGTGCCGGACTCCAGTTCTTCAATGTGCCGTTGTACACGAAACCCCGGGTACTCCATGAAATACGCGGATAAAATCCACCGATGGCCTGCACGACCCAGGGATGCGCGGCGGCATAGCGGTAGCTGATTCGAAGCTCAATGACTTGTGCTGATTCTTGCTCATCCATCGTTGGTGTGGAGTATAGCCTGTCTGGATGGAAATCTTGAGATTTTTTGTGCCTGCCTAGCCCTATCTTGACCAGGTCCATAGCTGAGTGTAGTGTCCCGCGAGGTGTGCGGGTTCATCTGGCGAGTCTCATTTAACTTTGCAAATCACACGGACCAAATAGCCCAGAGAAACTGGCCGGTTTTCCCGCTCGCCAGGCATAATCAATAATCAAAGGGCGACAGATGAACATTGCCATTATCGGTGGAGGGCCGGCCGGGCTTATGGCTGCCGAGGCGGCGAGTGCCGCCGGCGCGCGGGTCGATCTCTATGACGCCATGGCGTCGGTTGGTCGCAAGTTTCTTCTGGCTGGGAAAGGCGGCCTGAATCTCACACACTCGGAACCGACTCAAAAGTTTCTCGCGCGCTACGGAGTGCGGCGCGCACAGATTGAGCCGTTGCTTTCGTCGTTCGGACCAGATGCGCTCCGGACCTGGACTCGCGGTCTCGGCATTGACACATTCGTGGGCTCTTCCGGACGTGTGTTTCCCACCGATCTCAAAGCTGCTCCGTTGTTGCGCGCGTGGCTCCGCCGATTGCGCCAGGCTGGCGTGCAATTTCACATGCGCCATCGGTGGTCCGGTTGGGATGAGCAGGGGACTCTGTGTTTTGCCACGACAGAGGGGACTCACGCTGTCCAGACCGATGCAGTGGTGCTTGCACTAGGAGGGGGAAGTTGGCCGAAGCTCGGTTCTACTGCGTCGTGGGTGCCGCTGTTGGCTCAACGGGGGCTTCACATTGCGCCGTTGCTGCCGTCGAACTGTGGCTTCGATGTGGGCTGGAGCGAGCATTTCCGGACAAAGTTTGCCGGACATCCGGTCAAGTCGGTGGCGGTCGTTATGCGGAATGATGCGGGCACTGAATCCTGGCATCCGGGGGAATTTGTGATCACGGAGACCGGTGTTGAAGGAGGTGTGGTCTATGCGGTATCAGCCTCTCTTCGCGACGCGATTCTCTCAAAGGGCGTGGCCACGTTGCGTCTCGATCTGGCGCCAGATCGAGACGAACCACGCCTGATCCATGATTTATCGCGGCCGCGCGGCAAACGCACCATCGCGACTCAACTTTAACGCCGGACAAGGTACCAAGGCGTGAAGGCAGGGCTGCTTCGTGAAGTGGTCGCAAAAGAGGATTTCGGGGATCCGACTCGTCTGGCGGCAGCAATCAAATCGCTGCCGCTGGGACTTGTCGCACCACGCCCGCTGGAAGAAGCAATCAGTACGGCTGGTGGAGTTCCGTTCGAAGCGCTTGACGAACGATTGATGATCCGTACGCTTCCGGGGATCTTCTGCGCCGGAGAAATGTTGGATTGGGAGGCGCCGACCGGAGGCTATCTGCTGACCGCCTGCTTTGCCATGGGTCGGGTGGCGGGCGCCGGAGCGGCAGCGTGGCACACAGCCAGGATGAATTCACGCAGGACCGCCGTCTGAGTGA
>CAYVDY010000932.1:0-1830 GCA_964450255.1 uncultured Candidatus Solibacter sp.
GATCAAGGGATCGACATCGCCATCATCCGAGAGCAGGACGCTTTCGACGCGGCGCGTGCGGTATGCCCGGCCCTGGTGCCTACCAATGTGCTCGAAGACGGCAAGTGGGAATAGCCGGTCGATGAAACTCCTCCTGTTCCTCCTTCTGCTGCTGGTCCCCACCGTAGTGTGCGCCCAGTCGACCTACGACCTCTCCTGCGAGAACGTATCCAGGATTCGCATCGGCCGCCTGGACGACACCTACTACAACGTGGAATCCGACCAGGGGCACTTCCATGTGGTGGTCTTTGACCTGAAGCAGAAGGCCGTTGCGCAATTCGCGCCGCTCATCGACAACGCGCCCTGGGTGACATTCGTGTACCGGGGCGAGGAGACGACAAAGCAGCACCTCGCCCTGACCGCCAATGGCAGATCGCTGCGCGACGACGCCCCGTCCATGGCCGGATTGAGCCATGAGGGCGTCATGATCACCATCATCCGCGAGAAGGACGCCTTCGACACCGCGCGGTCGGTGTGCCCGGCGCTGGTGCCCGCCAAGGTAATAGTCGACTGGGAACGGGACTGGGAGCCGGGCTGGGAGCGGAGAGAATACAAATGAAACGAGCACTTCTCCTGCTGCTGGCGCTGTTGCTGGTCCCTTCAACGGCATCCGCCTATGTGGTCTACGACATCACCTGCGACAACGTCGCCAGCATCCGTATCGAACGCCTCAGGGACACCGTGGGGAACATCACCTCGCTCGGCTGGTACCATGCGGTGCATTTCGAGCTGAAGCCGGAAGCGGTGGAGGCGTTCGTGCGGCTGCGCGACGCCACGCCCATGATTCCCATCATGTACCGCGACAAGCTCTACCCGAGGGAGAACATCCGCGTCATCTCGCACAGACGCATGCTGCCGCTGCGCGCCTCGGCCCTCACCGAGCACGGGGACAGCGGCGTCACCCTCATCGCGGTGCGGGAATGCGAAGCCTTCGAGCTGGCGGAGCTGGTCTGCCCGGCGCTGGTTCCCGCCAAGGTGCTGGTGGAGGGGCGATTTATGGACCGGGACCCGGCCAACCCTCCCGTGCCGGAGGCGGTGTTCCCGCCCCCAACCGGCGATCTCCCGATCTGATCACGCATCGGCTTTTGAAGGCGGCCCTGGATGGACGTCCCAAGCCCTACGAGAACGCAGAGTTGGAAGCCCTCGCCAAACACTGAAACGAGGCGGAAGACGCAGCAAAAAAGGTGGAACGGCAGGTCGCAAAATCCGCGGCCGCGATTCTGCTGGAGGCCAGGATCGGAGAGACATTCGATGCCATCGTCACGGGAGCATCGGACAAAGGCACCTGGGTCCGCATTCTGAATCCACCCATTGAAGGAAGACTCAAGCGTGGCTTTGAAGGCCTAGATATCGGCCACCGGCTTCGCGTGCAATTGATCCATACGGACGTGGAACGGGGCTTTATCGACTTCGCAACACTGGCGGTTGCGCCCGTCTCTCAACGCGAATAGCGCAAGTACAGATGGGATTCGTGCCGTCTCACGCTCGATAGCATCAGGGGGGATCCACCCTGACCGTCAGGATCTTCATGCTCGTTCCTTGGGCTTGGAAGGGGCCGATTGCAGCTTCAACTCCACGGCCGCCGCTGGTTCCAGCACCCGGAAGGTGAACGATTCGGTGAAGTACAGATCGACATTCTGGGCGTCGTGCAGCTTGTAGCCGATGGTCAGATCCTGGCCAACGGTCATCTCGAAATCCCCGCCGCGACGGGATAGCACCGCGCCGCCCTCCAGGGCCGGGCTCCAGTGGATACCACCGGTCACCAAGGCCTTGATCCGCTGGATCAGCGGG
>CAYVDY010000933.1:0-1828 GCA_964450255.1 uncultured Candidatus Solibacter sp.
CCGGCCGGGTAACGCCCACGCGAAGCGTCTGCCGCTATGCGGCTTCGTTCAACCGACGTTACGGACTTCTGCGCCTGGTTTTCGGGCTTGCTGGCGGAGATGCCGGCGGCCTATGCGGGGATCGACCGCTACCTGAAGCAGGTGTTGCCGGACCTGAGTGACATCAAGAACCCGTTGATTGGCGCTGAGTCCCGCAGCCTCACCGTCTACTTCTCGAATGGCGCGGGCAGCCTGCGGGTTCCATTCGAGGATCTCTCGGACGGCGAAAAGTGCTTCATGATTTGTTCTCTGGTATTGGCCACAACCGAGGTGTATCCCACAGTGTTTTGTTTCTGGGACGAGCCGGACAACTACCTTGCGATGTCCGAAGTCGGGCATTTTGTGATGGCGCTTCGGTCAGCATTCCAGGCTGGTGGACAGGTCATCATGACCTCACACAATCCGGAGGCCATTCGCCGATTCTCGGAGGAGAACACGCTTCTACTACATCGGAAGAATCATCTCGAGCCTACGCTCGTCCGCCCGATCAGCGAACTGCAGATTAGCGGCGATCTTGTCAGCGCGTTGGTTCGCGACGATGTGGAGCCATGAGTGTCAACAGGAACAGGCCGCACGTGTACGTGCTCCCCGAAGACGATGCCAACAGCAGCCTGGCCAACGGCTTTTATCTGGGAGTCGGGTCGATTCGACAGATGCAGGTGCTTCCTGTGGCCGGAGGGTGGTTGAAGGTGTTGGAAGAATTCGAGGCGGTGCACATCATAGAGATGGATCGTTGCCCCCATCGGTTCATGGTTCTACTGATGGACTTTGACGGAGAGGTCAACAGGCTCGCCCAAGCGAAGCAAAGAGTACCCCCGCGCCTGATCGACAGGGTCTTCATCGTTGGCGCCAGGAACGAGCCCGAGGACTTAAGGCGGGCGGCGCTCGGCGACTACGAGACCATTGGCAAGGCTCTGGCGACCGATTGTCGGCAAGGCACGGCGGCGACGTGGGGACATGCCGAACTCGTGCACAACGCAAACGAGGTTCAGCGCCTGCGTCAAATTATCCAGCCAATTCTGTTCTAGCCCGGACTCGATTGCGGCTCTGCCACCACGTTGCGCTCTACCGTCGGCGGCAGGATCAGGCTGGTGGAGGTCTTCCCGACGGCGGTGAGGCGCTCGATTAGCCTCTCCAGGTGGCCACAGAATTCGCCTCTACTTTAAGGCTGAACGCGTAGTCGCCGGTGTATTGTTGGCAGTACGTCACGTCTGGCATTTCGGCAGCCGTCGCGGCCAGCCGTTCCGCAGTGCGCTCATCACCCGTTACCGTAATTCGAATGAAGGCAGACACAGGGTAGCCGGCAAGACGTGGGTTCACCTTTGAGTGGTAGCCGGTAATGATGGCGGCCTCCTCCAGGCGCAGCACGCGCTGTTTGACGGCAGGAGTGGAGAGGCCGACTCGTCTTTTCACCTGGGTGAGCGACAGTTGGGCATCGCGCAGCAGTCGGGTGAGGTTTCTGGAACGGATCTGATCGCGGCCGTCGTGTAAGAACTTCTGAATGCGACGTTGAAGCACCATTTTGAAGAGGCTCGGGAGCTGTACGCGGATCTGTGGCTGGGGTTCGCGGAGGCGCTTGGGCGCGTCGGCAGCAAGGTCACCGGGATCGAGGTGGCACCGCGGCTGATCGCGCGCGAGGACGAGGACGTCTCGATGGGCGTCGCGGATGTGCTCGAGGCCGAGGGCATCGAACTGCGGCTGAATGCGACCTGCCTGTCGGTCGGGAAGCACGGCAGCGGCGTCGCGGTGAATGTCGACTGCACCGAAGGCCCGCCACAGGTCACCGGCT
>CAYVDY010000934.1:0-1826 GCA_964450255.1 uncultured Candidatus Solibacter sp.
TCCTCTGTTCGAACGGTCTCTCGCGAAGCCGCCAACGCCGGAATCAGACTGGTTCAACGGAACGCCGGGACTGAGCCTCTCCGCACAGGTCTTCACCGAATGCCTGGCGCGTCCTTCGGGCAAACCTTGACAACTCCACAGGGACGACCTCGTCGTTCGCAGGCCGCGCGACCGTAACCACCACCGCTCCTAGGGGGAGCGAACACCGGGTCACTGAGAACGACGCGGTGACGGGGGCGCACACGTACTCCCACGGCCTGTACGACACCTCGGGAAACACGGCCTTCCTGCCCGGCGAGGGGATGCAGAGCGGGAGCGAGACCAAGTACGCCCTCACCGACCGGCTCGGCTCGACGCGGGCGCTGACCAGCAAGGACGGGGTGATCACGAATCGCCTCCGCTACGACGCCTGGGGCAAGATCACGGCACAGTCGTCCGCAGTCGCGGTCAACACCCCGCTGTTTGCTGGCGGGTTCGGCTACGAGCGCGAGCCCGATGGGGCGGCCGGCCTCGGCCTGGACTACCTGACCCACCGGTACTACGACCCGCAGGTCGGGAGGTTCATCAGCCGGGACCCGATTGGGTATTCGGGTGGGTTGAACCTGTATGGGTATTGCGATGGGAACCCAGTTAGCCGAGTTGACCCACTTGGTCTGCAGGGAACAGACAGCGTAACTGCTAACGTGACAGCAGCACTGCGGGCCGGCAACCTGGAGGAGGCGGTGTTCATCGCCGAACAGGCCGCACTGAATGGCAGCCGGTTTGCGCCACTCGCCGCGGCAATTCTGGCCAATCCGCAGATCCAGCGAGTGATTCAGAGCGCCTATCGTTTCCAGCCATGGGAACGCTTGGCCAGTACCAATCTGCCCCATTGCCAGCTGGTCGCGAACCGTCTGTTCTACCCTTTGAGGAGTCTTGGGCTGGAGAAGGTCCAGGTTTACCTGGTTCAACCCCAAATCCAGAACGGCTTGATACGGCTTACTCAAGGCGGAGTTCAATTCAGGTTTCACTACTACATCAGATACGGCAATCGGGTGTTCGATTCCTTGACTGGTGCCTCTGGACAGAATTATGCGAACTGGGTTCGGAACTTTGAACGCGGGGGTCAGGCCTTCAATCAGGCCTTCAAGATTCAGAATGTGACGCATTACTTTGAGTCGGGAACGCAGTCTCAGTTGCCGCTTCCTGGTTTTCAGTAGCTGAATGGAAATTAATGAAATTCATCTCACTGGTTGGATTGGCTCCGGATCTGGTTGATTCGGTATGCTGCACCCTTAAGGCGGTGGATTTGTCTTTGAGTGTATTCTCCAATATGGCCGCAGCTATGCCATCATTCAGCAGACGGCCACCAGATATAGCGGTCATCCGGCTGATGCTTCCCGACGGCGATGCCTACCAGTTGGTCGAGGCTGCGACAAAATCGGGACAAGGAGCCTGTGACTTCATAATCCTCACGTCTATGGGCGCGGATGGGGAGCCAATCCGTGACTGGTCAGGTCCGGTCGGAACCTATCTTTGGCCGCCGGTCGAGCCGTGGCAAATCGTGTTGTCTATTGAACAGGCCCTGTTTCGAAGCCTCAGCCCTCGAGGGTCCGGGCACGAGACAACTGCGCCGGAGTAAGGGCTGTACTCCCCTCACTCCGCGTCACACTCAGCCCGAATCACGTCCACGAACTCTTGCAATAGCAGATGCTGCGAATCGATGTGTGCTCTCCGATCTCTCCGACCTGCCGTTGGCGGGGTGGGGCAATACCCAGGGAGGGGAGCAAGATCCTCTGTTCGAACGGTCTCTCGCGAAGCCGCCAACGCCGGAATCAGACTGGTTC
>CAYVDY010000935.1:0-1821 GCA_964450255.1 uncultured Candidatus Solibacter sp.
GCTGACCATTACGGCGAAAAGCCGGGCGGACGAGCTGGCGTTCGAGATGGTCGATTCCGGGACCGGCGGGGGCAGCGCCAATGGCTCAGGCATCGGCCTCGCCAACGTCCGCCAGCGGCTAGCCCTGATGTACGGAGACGATCAGGCGTCGCTGGCCGCCGGGCGCGATGAGCACCGCCATTTCAAAGTTACATTGGCATTCCCGTTGGAGCGCGCGTGACTCCCCTCCGCGTCCTGACCATCGATGACGAGCCTCTGGCGCTGCGGCGGCTGAAGCTGCTGCTCCAGACCGTCCCGCAGGCGGCATTCGTCGGCGAGGCGTCGAGCTGCGCTGATGCGCTGACGAGCATCGAAACGCTTCGGCCCGACGTCATCCTGCTCGACATCAAGATGCGCGACGGCACTGGCTTCGATGTCGTCGAGGCGCTCCGCAAGCAATCGCGCCCGCCGGCGGTCGTGTTCGTCACCGCCTTCGATCACTTCGCGGTGCGCGCATTCGACAGCACGATTGCCGATTATCTGCTGAAGCCCGTCGCAAAAGATCGGTTGGTGCGGGCGCTTGGCCGGGCGCAGCATCAGATTGAATCGGCGGACGCAGCGCAGCGGATGGATGAGATGCAGCTCATCGTCCGCCAGCTTCGGGCGGCCTGCCACAACGGCTCGACGCCGCCGTTCGAGTCGGAATTTTGGCTGCGTGGGCCCGGAGGTCTCGTGCGCGTCCCGGTCGACACGATCGACTGCGTCAGCAGCGAGGACGATTACGTCAGCATCCACACCCAGGGCGGCTCGCATTTGATGCGCGCATCGATCCGCCAGTTCGTCGACCGCGTCGAGCCCGGAGTTTTCGTCCGCGTCCACCGGCGCTGGCTGGTGCGGCTGTCGTCGATCACCGAGCTAAGCATGCCGCGCGCGGGACGGCCTGCCATCGTGCTCAACAACGGCCGCCGCCTTCCCGCAGGCCGGGTCTATTTCAAGGATCTTCGCCGCGCCGTCCTTGGTCAGGCAGCCGCGGAGAAATAGCCTACTTCAGCGCTTCCTGAAGCTTCGGCTCCAGCTTCTCCCAGCTCGAGACTTCCTTGGCTTGAAACGTCCCGTTGATGGCGAACGCCGGTGTGCCCGTGAACTCGGGGAATTGGGTGGTGATGTCGGTGCTGATCTGCACCTGTTGAGCGATCATTGCCGGATCGGCCAGGCATTGGCTGGTCTTGGCGGTTGGTACGCCATTGGTGGCGGCGATGTCCTGCAAGCCGATCAACTTCGCGATTGCTACGAAGAGCTTCTCGTTCGGAAGGCTCTGGAGTTCCGTCAATTTGTCCTGCGGCGTGGACTCGATCTTGCCCACCCACGTTTCCTGGGTGGCGTAGAAAGACTGTGCCATCGGGAAAAACGTCTTCGGACCGTTGCAGCGCGCGATGATGTTCGCCGCCATGTCGATTGGTCCGTGGATCAGGTAGGTTCGGAATTCCCAGCTGACCTTTCCGGATTTGACGTATTTGTCGACCAGGGGCCCAACGCCCTCGTTCTCGAACTTCTTGCAGTACGGACAGGACAAGGAGGCGATTTCGAGCAGCTTCACCTGAGCATCGACGACGAGCAGCGCCGAATCCTCCGCTACCATGACCTCCGGACTGGTCGGAAGCACGCTCGTTTTCTCGGCTTTCTCGACAGGTTTCTCCGCCATGGCGCCAAGTTAACCCCTGGCTGTTCGCGCTACAATGGGACACAATAATTACGCACTCCAAAATTGGCCTGTTCACTGCGAAAATCATGCAATCACAACGCCCGAGAATGCGGTCTACGACGATTTTGACGGTCCGCCAT
>CAYVDY010000936.1:0-1820 GCA_964450255.1 uncultured Candidatus Solibacter sp.
AGCAACAGGCAACCGGCGTCGATGAACAGTACTTGGCCGGTCGAAACCAAAATGGCGAGTATGCAGATGGGTATTACACACACAATCTCCATTTTCTCTGGGCTTCCTTGGCCATGGAGGGGCGCAATGTCGAAGCCATGAAAATAGCTCGCGACTTGACGGCGACTATTACAACGGAGGAAGCCGGCAAAAACCGCTGGAAGGAACTCTATCTCCCGACACCGATCTACTCGATGATCCGGTTCGGCCGATGGGAGGAGTTGCTCCGGGAGCCTCCGCCGCCCAAGGGGTTACGATTGATGGAGGGAATGTGGCGATTAGGGCGAGGGCTTGCCCTTGTTGCGACCGGCCGGCTCCCTGGGGCTGAAGGTGAACACGTGGTCCTTGCCGGCCTCACGAAGCAGATTCGCCGGAACCGTACGGCGGAAGAAAAGAACGAGCGGGCCCTACTCAAGATTGCTGAGCGGGTCTTAGCCGGAGAGCTCGCTGCGCGCCGCCAGCGCTATGATGACGCGATCCGGCTACTGGAGGAAGCGAACAAAATGGAAGAGGCACTCCCATTCTCGGAGCCGCCGCTCTGGCCGTTGTCAGTGCGGCATCATCTCGGGGCCGTGCTCTTGCTGGCCGGTCGCCCGTCCGAGGCAGAAGCGGTCTATCATGCGGATCTGCTGCACTATCCGGACAATGGGTGGGCACTGATCGGGTTGATCCAGAGCCTGCGGGCCCAACAGAAGGATAATCAGGCTGCTGAGGCCGAGAATCGTTTCAAGAAGGCCTGGGCCCACGCCGATTTCATTCCGGCTACGTCTCGGATGTGAAGGACTAGGGAGAGGGTGCGCCGGAGAGCTGGCCTTTTTCCAGGAGGATGCCGGAAGTGTCGAAGGGCCAATGGCCCTCCTTGAGATGGAGCCGGCCCGTGATGTCGTACGAGAGATCTTGTGTCCGGGAAAAGCTCAGGAGCTGGCGTACGACATCGAAGGTTGAGGTGCTTGTCTGAACGGAGACAACGGCATCGCTAAGTCGGGGGATCGTGACGGCGGTATTGCCCAATCCACGCGCCAGCCGTTTTCCGTTGAGATGAAGCGTAAAATCGATACCCGTGAGGAGTAGATCGAAATCGTTCGGGTTGCGGATACGAAGGTCTACCTGCAATCGTTGTTCGAATGCGGTTCCCTCCAAGGGCGTAATATTCGTGACCAGCACCTCCGGAGGTTCGCCTGTCATCATCCAGGAGGCGCACCCGACCATGGCGACAAAGAGCGCGCATACGAGGAAGTGGGTCATGATCCGCATGGGTCTCGATCCTACAGGAACATCCGAATCCAAGCCAAGTCCGTAGTACGTGTAAGGCGTCGCAACGCTATTTGACGGAGTCAGTGAGGAGGACCCTCTCATGAGAAGACACACGGTTCTATCCATTCTTACTTGGGCCATTCTTCTCATCGGAGCTTGGAACGTCCAGATAACCAGTCAGGCTGCAGCGGAGGCGACTCTCAGCAAGGCCTATTTCGCGGGGGGCTGTTTCTGGTGCATGGAAGAAGTGTTCGAGAAGGTTGAGGGGGTGCTGTCCGCGACTTCTGGATACATGGGGGGTACGGTCGCAAATCCGAGCTATGAAGAGGTGTCCGCTGGACGAACCGGGCATGCAGAATCGGTTGAAGTGGTCTATGACCCGGCCAAAGTGAGCTACCAGAAGCTACTGGATGCCTTCTGGCACAACGTCGATCCAATTACACCGAACGCACAGTTCTGCGACCACGGCAGCCAGTATCGCTCGGCCATCTTCTTTCAGACCGACGACGAGAAACGTGTGTCGGACA
>CAYVDY010000937.1:0-1807 GCA_964450255.1 uncultured Candidatus Solibacter sp.
CGAAGCAGTTTGCCGGCGTGGCCGGGCCGAACGGAACGATCGGCGTGGTCAGCGCCGCAGTGTAGTTTGTATCGAAGAGGTTCACGACGGTTGCTCCGATCTCCCAACCGTTGTCGAACTTGTAGCTGGTGAACAGATCGACCAGCGTGTAGCCCGGCATGAACGGACCCGCGTAAGATGCAAATCCCGGCGGTCCCACGTTGAGATCGCCCACGTAACTCTCGGAAAAATACGAAACGCGCGTACCCACCGTCAGCTTCTGGTCGAAGAACCGCAATCCGCCCGTGGCGACCAGAATATGCTCCGGCAGGTAGCTGTGGGCACCGGCGCCGTTGAGCTGCGACGGCAGGTTCGTGTCCGTGTAGGTGTAACTCAGTCCGAGGAAGCCGCCGCCAGCGTCGTACATGCCCTGCAGTTCGATGCCCTGCACCTTGGCTGCGCCCAGCGAATTGCAGAACTGAATGGGACTGCCGCAGCCTGTTATGTAGTTCTCGATATCCGTGTCGAAGTAGGCCGCCTTGAAGCGGAACGTGTCTGCGCGCGTGATCAAGCCGTCTTTCTTGAAGTTGGCGCCGAACTCCCAGCCCTTCTGAATCTCAGGATCGAGGAAGGGATTGGGCGCGAACTGAGCCCCGCCACCGGGATGGCTGCCGCCGAACAAGGTCTCCTGCACGGTGGGCGCGCGGAACGCTTCCGCGTAGGTCACGTAGGGCTGGAACCACGGCAGCACCTGGGCGGCGAGCGTCGCCCGCGGATTGAGCCGGCCATCGGACCGATCAACCGGAGTGAATGTGGTGCCGGGGCCCGGCCCATCGGTGTCGAACTTGCCCTGGATCGAATAGGTGTCGTAGCGCAGGCCGGCGATGAAATCGAAGATGCCGTAGGAGAAGGTGGTCTGGGAGAACGCGCCTCCGATGCTGGCCTCGCCGGATGGATTCGCTCCACCGCCTGCGCTCGGGTTCAATCTGTTGCTCGCGGTCACGTCGTCGGCGAAGTACTCATAGCCGTACGTCGATTTGACACGAACGCCGCCGCCGAGGCTGAATCGCGAGGTGTTGGCGGCATCGAAGCCCTTGCCGCTGTCGCGGATCACGCGGCCGGCTGCGGTGCCCAACGGCGGCACGCCGCTCTTGGGTGTGGCATCGTGGAAATACTCCATCCGCACCTGGTTGGCGTAGGCATTGAACGCAAAGTTGATCAGCGGATTGCCGTGCGGCCTATAGATGTAGTTGAGCGTGTAGGTGTCCCGATCGACATTCTGGAAATAGGAATTGGCGAAGAAGTCGTTGTTGTAGAATTGCGCGCCGAGTTTCAACATCTGCTCGGATGACAACGCCAGGTTCATCTTGAAGAGGCTGGAGAGAAGATCCTGATTCGTGAAGGGAACGGTGATGCCATCGCCGTTACGGTAGTTGTCGGGCTCGCGATTGCTGATCGCGCCGGCAATGCCTATTTTGCCGTTGGTTACACCGGCCGCGAGCATTTCCTGCCAGCCCACACCGTTGGTGCCATACGTCACAGAGGTAAGGGCGCCTGTCTTTTGACCGGGCTTGATAATGTCATCGACATCGAGCGTGCGCAGATTTGCGGTCCCGACCAAGGCACCGGCTCCGCCCACCGTGGACACGGCCCCGCGGGCAATGTCGACGCCAGCGAGCAGCGCGGGATCGACGTAGGCGAAGCCCTGGGCCCCATGACCTGTAAAAAGGAAGGTCTGGAGCCCGCCGCCAAACGCCGTCCGCGGGGTGCCCCTCCCGGGCCACCTGAGACACTCGCAACCAATTTGTTACAATGGATTCTGAACTGG
>CAYVDY010000938.1:0-1807 GCA_964450255.1 uncultured Candidatus Solibacter sp.
ACCGAGCCGTGTCGCAAGATCGAATTCCCGGTGGGTAGGTGAATACCCTTTCTCGCCCTCCTTTCCGTATTCCTTCCCGAAGAGCCCCACGTAGATATGGCATCGTTCAACTTCGTGGAGATAGACCTCGTCGGCCCGTCTGTCAACGGCGGGCACGTCTTCGAAGAGGAAAATATCGAAGAACCTGCGGAGAAGAGGATCTCCCCGCAAGAATTCCCGCAGAGCCTTGCGCTCCTCGGCGAACTCCTTCTGGACTGAGCTCACGAATATCAAGAGTTTTTCGGTCATTGGTGCCCCTCCAACATGGAATTCAATGCCTTTCTGACCTTGGCCGAACTATCAAGCCAGTTCTTCAAGGTATCGGTGAGATGATCTGTGCCATAAGGGGCTGAAGCTTCGCGAATCACTGTCGTCTGCGATGAACTTGCCACGTATAGAGGGATGCTCAGATTACCATCTTTGGCGCGGATTTCCTCGCGCGAGACGACGCAGGTGAAGCCGGGTTCTCCGTGAAACTGGTGGTAGGCGTGGACAGTACGTCCGATATGGCCTTCCGTAGGCAAGCTCTGGGCGCGTTCGCGGGTAACCTCGCCCACGGCATTAATGAAGAGGATCTTGCCCTGGCGCGCTTTGGGTTTGGCCGTACGGCAGATGACGATGCAGGCTTCCATCGGCGAGTTGTAAAAGAGGTTCGGCCCCAGGCCGAGGACACACTCAATCAGGTCGGCCTCGATGAGCTTGCGCCGCATTTCGGCCTCTTCCTGACGAAAAAGGACGCCATGAGGGAAGAGGATGGCGCAGCGGCCGCCCCGGGGTGCGAGACTTTGAAGGATATGCTGCCAGAAGGCGTAGTCGGCGCGACCCTGCGGCGGGGTTCCATAGAGATTGCGGCCCCAGGGATCGGCGGCAAAGGCGGTACGGTCCCACTGCTTGATGGAATAGGGGGGATTCGCCAGCGCCAGGTCAAACTGCCTGAGCCGCTCGCCCTGAACGAATTTGGGTTCACTCAAGGTGTCGCCGCGCTCGATGCGGAAGTCCTCGATGCCGTGGAGGAAACAGTTCATCCGGGCGATGGAGGAGGTCATCAGGTTGCGTTCCTGCCCGAAAAGCCGCACGTTGCGCCATTCCTTCCCCTGCCGGCGCAGATGGGCGATGCAGGAGAGCAGCATGCCGCCGGAGCCGCAGGCGGGGTCGTAGATGCTCTCACCGGGCTGGGGCTTCAGCATCTCGGTCATCAGATGGACGACGGTACGGTGGGTATAGAATTCGGCGGCGGTGTGGCCCGAGTCGTCGGCGAATTTCTTGATCAGGTATTCGTAGCCCTGGCCCAGCTCATCCTCCGGCAGGTTGGCGATGGTCAGTTCCAGCCCGGAGAAGTGCTCGACCAGATCGCGCAGCATGACGTCGGGAAGGCGGTCCTTGTTGGTCCACTGGGCGTCGCCAAAGATGCCGTAAAGCTTGTCGGGATTGGCGGTTTCGATGGCGCGCATGGCGTTCTGGAGGGCGCGGCCCACGCCTTGGGCGGATTGACGCACCTCTTGCCAGTGGGCAGCGGCGGGAATCTGAAAGCGGTGGTTCTCCGGGTAAGCGGCAAAATCCGGATCACCGCCTGATTCGGCCAGGGCAGTTTGCGTCTCTTCGTCGAACACATCGCACAGTCGCTTGTAAAAGAGCGGCGGAAAGATAAACTGCTATTAGTCTCCCGCGTCAATGGTGCCGCCCAAGATCACCACCGCAACTCTGAGAAAGGATGCGAGCTGGTGTGTGCTAAATCGGGCGGTCAAGCGTTCCAACAGTTCAGGCATGC
>CAYVDY010000939.1:0-1806 GCA_964450255.1 uncultured Candidatus Solibacter sp.
TCAGGTTGGATGCGGAAGGCAGCATCGCGGAGGAGGGCGGTGGTGCGGAAGAGCGCAACACTCTTTTGCCAGTGCGAGACCCGGAACTGCTTCACGCGCTCCGTGCGGGAGAGTCGGTGTTCCTGGCCGATGGCTCAATCGAGCTGTGCGTCAAAACCACGAGCGCCGCCAACGTCCAGTGCGAAGTGATCATCGGCGGCACCGTACGCTCCGGCTCCGGGATCAACGTTCCCGAATCAATTCTGAGCGAGCTGGTGCCTACCGATGATGACCGGCGTCATCTCGCATTCGCGGTGGCGCAAGAGATTGAATGGGTCGGCGTGTCGTTTGTGCAATCGGCCGGGGATCTTGCGCGGGTGCGGGCATGCC
The DNA here is from genome assembly GCA_964450255.1 of uncultured Candidatus Solibacter sp. GTDB lineage: Bacteria > Acidobacteriota > Terriglobia > Bryobacterales > Bryobacteraceae > Paludibaculum. The sequence goes on from CAYVDY010000939.1 coordinate 370, forward strand.
TGCCGTCTGGACCGGGTCCGGGGGAGCAGCCGCTGCTGATGGCCAAGATAGAGAAGCGCCAGGCACTCGCGGATCTCGATGCGATTGTGGAAGCGTCCGACGGCGTGATGGTCGCGCGCGGTGATCTGGGAGTCGAGACAGATCTTGCTGAGATACCGGTGGTGCAGAAGCGCATTATCGCGGCGGCCAATGCGCACGGGCGCCCGGTGGTCACCGCCACGCAGATGCTCGAGTCGATGGTGGAGCGCGAACATCCGACACGGGCCGAAGCCACCGACGTGGCCAACGCGGTACTCGATGGAACGGACGCCGTGATGCTCTCCGCCGAGACAGCCATCGGTCAATTTCCTATCGCCGCCGTGCGGTTTCTTGCCCGCGTGCTCACGGCGACAGAGAAGGGATATAGCTTGCGCATGGCACCTGACCGGATGCGGGCGACGGACAGGCCCCGTTCCCCGGATCAGCCGGGCAATGCCCTGAGCTTAGCCGCCTGCCAGCTTGCTGCGCGGCTCAGCGCCCGGGCCATCATCGTGCCCGCCCATACCATGGCAGCGGCGCTGGCGATTGCCCGTTTCCGCCCTCAGGCGCCGCTTATCGTCGTGGCAAGTTCCATGAGATTGTATCGGAGCCTGGCGCTGGTGCGTGGGGTTTCGCCGCTTCTTTCCGCTGCCGTATTTGGTACTGGAACCCGCACTGGAACCGGGCCGCAGGCTTGTCTGGTTCAAGCCGGAGAGTGGCTGGTCTCGCAGGGTCTGGCGGAACTCGGCGATCAGGTTGTGCTGGTCTCCGCTTCCAGTAGCGCTTGCGAAAGAGCCGACACGCTCCGGACGATCCGCTTGAGCCTGGATGGGAGTACCGGATAGGCGGTTTCCTTTACAACTACAATTCGGGCAGCGTTTCCGAATCGCCGGTATCGCCGGTGCCGCCGGTGTCTTTGGCGAGCATTACCCGATTGCGCCCCGCTTCCTTTTCTTTGTACATTGCCTTATCCGCACGCTCAATCAATGTTTCCTTGCGCTCACCTGGCCTCAACATCGCCACGCCAACACTGATGGTTACCGGGATGCTGAGTTCCTTCAGATGCAACGGCGTTTCCATCACCCCTTTGCGTATCCGCTCCGCGATGACCTTTGCCAATTCCAGATGGGTGCTCGTCATGATAATAACGAATTCTTCCCCGCCGAATCTGCCAACCATGTCGAAGTCCCGCACCGCCGCCTGAATCCGTCCCGCCACATGCTTGAGGACGAAGTCGCCCACCACGTGCCCGTGAGTATCGTTAATTTTCTTGAAGAAATCGAGATCGATCATCGCCACGCACAGCGGGCTGCCGCTCCGGCCATCGTGCCCCCTGTGCGCCATATTGATATGGTAATCAAGGGTCTCCATCAGCGTGTTATAGCGCATCAAGCCCGTGAGTTGATCAGTCGAAGCTTC
>CAYVDY010000940.1:0-1799 GCA_964450255.1 uncultured Candidatus Solibacter sp.
CACGCCGGCCCGCCAATCAGTCCCTGTTAAGCAAACAGCGATTCCGCCAAAGACCTCTGTCGAATACGAGGGTACCGAGCAACGGTACGACGATCACTTTCGGAATATGTGTCTAGACTGGTGGCTTGGACCGACCGGGCGTCGGCGCCGGCATTTACAGCAGGAGCCACCGCTCTCCGCCAGACAGGCGCTTTCGGTTATCTCTACTTCTCCAGTAGGAAGTGCCCGGCGATCATCGCGTCGATGCCGCTGGAATAGAAGCTCCGCACGGCGTCGCGAGGGTTGCACACCAACGGCGCGCCAAACAAATTGAACGACGTGTTGTACAGCACCGGCAGCCCCGTCTTCTTGCCCCACGCCAGCAGCAGCTTGTGGAACAGCGGATTCTCCGCTGCGTCCACCGTGTGCACGCGTACCAGCCCGTCGCCGAGCACAGCGCTCTCAAACGTTTTCCGGTGGGCGTCGCGCGCCTTGCCGACGGTCGACAGATACCGCGCGTTCTCACCAACCTCGAAGTACTCGGAAGCCAGTTCCACCGGTACCGACGCCGCGAACTTCCGGAACGGCTCGCGGTGCTTGATATAGACGTTCAGGTTCTCGGTGGAGTAGCTGTTCAGCGGCGACGCCAGAATCGAGCGATGCCCCAGCGCGCGGGAACCGAACTCCATGCGCCCCTGCATCCAGGCCACAATCTTGTCCGACGCCAGTTGATCGACGGCGGCGCCCAGCAGCTCATCCGTCGTCAGCATGTAGCGGAAGCCCAGCTTGCAGTTCTCCAGCACACGCTTGATCTCTTCCGGCGAGAATTCCGGGCCCAGTGCCACGGTCTCCATCGGGTGCCGCTCTTCGCGTCCATGGACGGTGTGCCAGGCATAATACGCCGCCCCGATCGCCGTACCGCTGTTGCCGGCCGCCGGTTGCACGAAGACCTTCTTCCATTTCCCGCTTCGCTCCAGCGACGCCACCAGCAGCGCATTTAGCGCCAGGCCGCCCGCCAGGCAGAGGTTCTCCCCCTCGCCCGCAAGCTCAGTCACCATCTCCTCTACGGCCTGCTGGAGGCTGGCAGCGATAGCCGGCTTCATCTCGGCCGGAATTGCGCCGCCATCTTCCAGGCCCAAGACCTCATAGAGCTTCGAGCTAAAGCCGCCGCCGCCTACTCTGCCCGCGTCAAACCAACTCCGGTCCAGCCGCATGCCGTTGAGCATGGAACGGAATGTCGACACGAACTCGGGCACGCCCGAAGTCGAAAGCCACTGAACTTTGTGCTCATCGGCATTGGCGTGGAATCCGAGCAACTCTGTCACCCGGCTGTACAGATCGCCCAGCGAATCGGGGTAACTGATCTCATGATTCAGGCTGAGCTGCGATCCCTCGGCCTGCCAGCGCGCGCCGCAGCGGAAATCGCCCGAGCGGTCGAGTGTCAGCACCGTAGCCTGGGCATACGGCGACGCATAGTACGCGGAAGCCGCGTGGGCATGATGGTGCTCCACGGAAACGATCCGCGCATTCGGGCACTGGTCGCGCAGCGACACCTGCAAACGATGGCCCCCCGCCCGTTCAGAAAAGGGCCGCGCCAGCGCAACGGTCGCGACATCGGCCGCGGTGGCGCCTGCCAGACGCAGCGCCGTCTGGATGGCCTCCGATGTGTGTCCCGAGCCAAGCTTGTTTTGCTCAACCGCCGAAGCGATCCTGCCGTCCACGAGCACGGCACATGCCGGGTCCTTGGTGAGGCTGCCGAGTCCTACTATGACCATGCTGCTACTTCGCCGCCTTTCCTGACTGGTTCTTTTCGATCTTGG
>CAYVDY010000941.1:0-1799 GCA_964450255.1 uncultured Candidatus Solibacter sp.
ACTACATGGCCGAGCACCTCACACCCAGCGGCCGCGCCGGCATCATCGTGCCCGAGGGCATCATCTTCCAGAGCCAGAACGCCTACAAGCAGCTGCGGAAAATGCTGGTGGAGGAGTACCTCGTTGCGGTCGTGTCGCTGCCGGCGGGGGTGTTCAACCCCTATTCTGGGGTGAAGACTTCGATTCTGATTTTGGATAAGTCGCTGGCCAGACGGGCCGACACCATTGCGTTCTTCAAGGTTGAGAACGACGGTTTTGGACTCGGGGCGCAGCGACGGGAGATTGGCAAGAACGATCTGCCGCAGGTGCAGGAGGAGATCGGTGAGTATCTGCTTCGTTCGCGGGCTGGGGAGTCCGTGGCCGACTTCCAGCCCACGCTTGGCCTGATCGTGGGGAAGGAGAAGGTTGCCGCGAACGGCGATTACAACCTCAGCGGGGAGCGGTATCGGGAGAATGGAGTCCGCACGTCGAGCTATCCGCTCGTTTCGATCGGCGAGGTTTGCGTCCTCATCAACGGCCGAGCCTTCAAGCCAGAGGATTGGCAGCGTGCTGACAGCGGGGGCATTCCGATTGTGCGAATCCAAAATCTGAATACACCTGACAAGGAGTTCAATTACTACACTGGCGAGGTGAGTGATCGGCACGTTATCCAGACCGGGGAGCTTCTGTTCTCGTGGTCCGGATCACGGGGCACGTCCTTCGGCGCCCACATTTGGAGCGGCGGGAAGGCTGTACTCAACCAGCACATTTTCAAAGTGGGATTCGATGAGTCGCGGGCAACGAAGTTGTATCTGTTGCACGCTCTGAACAAGGCCGTGACCGAGGTTGAAGAGAATCTACACGGCGGAGTTGGCCTTGTTCACATCACGAAAGGGAACCTGGAGCGAATTGCCGTCCCCCTTCCGCCACTGGAGGTGCAGAAGGAGATCGTGGCGGAGATCGAGGGCTACCAGAAAGTCATCGACGGGGCCCGCGCGGTTCTCGACAACTACCGGCCCAACATCCCCGTCCAGCCTGACTGGCCGATGGCGGTGCTAGGAAGGGTTTGCTCGGTAGGTGGAACAATCACAACAGACGTCGACCGCACACTTCCCTACTTTGGTGCTGACAGTATCGAATCCAACACCGGCAAGCTGCTGAAGACGGAAACCGCCGAGAGCCAACGAGTGCGTGGCCCTGTCTATGAATTCGCTGGTGAGCGGCTGCTCTACAGCAAGATTCGCCCTTACCTCAACAAACTGACCGTTGTTGATCTTCATGGCTATTGCAGCTCCGACATGTATCCACTTCTTCCGGATCGTTCCAAGGTTGAGACTACCTATTTGGCCACCTACATGCTCTCCGATTCCTTCAATGAACGTATTCGCGGCTACTACGAGCGAGCCAGCATTCCGAAAATCAACCGGAGTCAGCTGTTTGATACCGAGATTCCCCTCCCACCCCTCCCCACACAGAAAGCCATTGTCGCCGAGATCGAAGCCGAGCAGTCGCTGGTCGCCGCCAACCGCGAACTGGTCGAGCGCTTCGAGAAGAAGATCCAGGCCACCCTCGCCCGAGTCTGGGGTGAGGGTGAAGCTGCGCCATCGGAGGCGTGAGGTCTGTTGAAGACACTGATTCTCTGCGGAGGAGTGAATGACTGTCAAGCGACCGTGTGACGATGCTTCCCGTTTCGGCCAAGGAGCCGCTCCGTGATCATCTCCGAGAGGTTAAGAGGCTCCACGAGAGCGACCTCGCGGACGGCTGGGGGCGTGTGCTTCTGCCGGACGCCCTTGACCGGAAGTACCCGAACGCGCCTGCCG
>CAYVDY010000942.1:0-1797 GCA_964450255.1 uncultured Candidatus Solibacter sp.
CTCACCCTGCGCGTCGAGCGCGGCTGCTTTTTCGGCTTCCTTGGGCCGAACGGCGCCGGCAAAACCACCCCCATCCGAATGTTGATGGGCCTGGCACCCGCCACCTCCGGCAGCATCGAGATCCTCGGCCATCGCATGCCCGCCGAGGCCCTCCCCATCAAGAGCAAGATCGGCCTCGTCCCAGACGATACCCTCCTCTTCGACCATCTCACTGGCGCTGAGTTCGTCGAGTTCGTCGGCAGGATGTACAACCTGGGCCGCGAACTCTCCCGCTCGCGCACCACTGAACTTCTGGAACTGTTCGAGCTCGACGGCGCCGGCAGAAAACTCATCGGCGAATACTCGAAAGGCATGAGAAAACGCGTTGCCATGGCGGCTGCTCTCATCCATCGGCCCAGTCTCTACCTCCTGGACGAGCCCTTCGAGGGCGTCGACGCCGTCGGAGCCCGGCTCATGAAGGACATCCTGCTCGATCAGGTCCGCCAGGGCGCCACCATCTTCCTCACTTCTCACGTCCTCGAAGTGGTGGAGCGCCTCTGCAACCGCGTCGCCATCATCAACCAGGGCCGCATCGTCGTCGACGGAACCATGGACGAGCTCCGCAGCGGCACCGAGACGCTGGAAGACACCTTCGTCCGCGTGGTTGGCGGCCCTGCCCACAGCTCGGAATCGCTCGACTGGCTCTAGGAAACCGCCATGGGCCTCCTCCTCAACGATCAAGTACGCGCCATCGTCCGGGCCCAATTCAAGGGCATCTACAACAAGACCTCCGGCGGCGGTACGGGCGCAGGACGCAGTTTCTATTGGATCTCCATGCTGATCTGGTACGGCGGCGTCACCTTCCTGGCGTGGCTGGCCGCAACGGCGCTGCCCGAAATCAAATCGCGCAGCACCCTCACCCCCGTCGTCAGCGGCGGTCTGCTGCTTGCCATGGTCTTCTGGCAGTTCATTCCCGTGATGCTCGCCACCACCGGCATGTCGCTAGACCTCAAACGCCTGCTGGTCTATCCCGTGGCGCCGGCGCGCCTGTTCGCCATAGAGGTCCTGCTGCGCGCCTCCACCGGCACCGAGGTCATCATCATCATGATCGGCGCGGCCATCGGCCTGATCCGCTCACCAATCGCGCCCGCCTGGGGCCCTCTCTTCTTTGTCCCCTTCACGCTCTTCAACCTGCTGCTCTCGGCCGGCGTGCGCGATCTACTCACCCGCCTGCTCTCCCGCCGCGGCGTGCGCGAGTTGGTCATCTTCGTCATCGTCCTGCTCACCGCACTGCCGCAATTGATTCTCAGCATGGTGCCGCCGGATAAATGGAAGCAGTATTACGATCTGTACGGCGGCAGGATGCCCTCGTTCCCGTGGCCTTGGCACATCACGGCGCGCCTCACCGCCGGAGAGTTCTCCATTCCCTTGCTCACCGCCGCCTTCGGCTGGCTGGCAGTAGCAGCCTGGTTCGGATATACCCAGTTTCAACGCGGGCTGCGTTGGGACGGCGACGAACTGAAGTCGAAACAGCGCGCCCAGTCGTCAAAGTCCGCCGTCGCGGGCATGGAGTCGTTCTACCGCCTGCCCTCCCGGCTACTGCCCGACCCGCTCGGCGCACTCGTCGAGAAAGAGTTCCGCATGCTGTGCCGCGCCCCGCGGTTCCGCCTCGTCTTCTTTATGGGCTTCAGCTTCGGACTCGTCATCTGGCTGCCTCTCATCCTGGGCCGCGGCCGTGCGCCCGGCGGATTCTCAGATAACATCCTCGTCATGGTCAGCATGTACGCTGTCCTGCTGCTGGGCGAAGTGCTCTTCATC
>CAYVDY010000943.1:0-1790 GCA_964450255.1 uncultured Candidatus Solibacter sp.
GAACTCAAACCCGCCAAACCCGGTGGGGCTTGACAGGGTCGCTCCATATCAGAAGACGAACTTGACCATGATGCGGCCGGCGAAGCCGGGGTTGAAGAGATCGGTCATGCCGAAGCGGGGATCGTAGGGATCCTTGCCGGTTGACTTGATCTGGTTGAGCATGGCGGTGTAGTTGTACCCCTGGAAGAGGTTGACGTTGGCGAGATCGAGCGCGGAAGCGGGGTCGCCGCTGCCGGCGCCGCGGTTGATCTGGTTGAAGCGGTGGCGGGAGGTCTTCTGGTTGAAGACGTTCTGTGCGTTGAACTCGAAGCGCAGGCGCTTGGTTTCGCCGAACTTCAGCTCATGGCCGACGAGGAGGTCGGTCTGGTTGAGCATGGCGGTGCGGCCCATGGAGCCGCGGCCTTCGACGAAGATGGGGATGCGCTGGAGCTGGTTGGCGACGATGCTGAGGGGCGTGCCGCTGCCGGCGTAGAAGAAGCCGCCGACGTCGGTGCCGAACTTGAACTTATAGGAGCCGTAGGCCTTGAAGACGTGGGGGCGATCTGTGGCCAGGCGTCCTTCGACGAACTTGCCGTGTGAATCGAAGAGGTACTGATCGAGATCCCACGCGCGGCTGCCGGTGGAGCCGGGGCGGGCGATCGAGCCGCCGGACTGTTGGGTGGTGGCGGAACTGACGCCCGTGGTGGGGGTGCTGATTTCGTCTGAGTTGCCTAGGCCGGAGTAGTTGCCGTAGAGGCGGCTGTAGACGTAGTTGGCGGAGACGAAGAAGCGCGAACTGAAGCGCTTGTTGAGCGAGAGCTCCAGGGCGTCGTAGTCGCGCCTTGGCCTGGGGGTATCGAAAACGGGGGTGTTGGTGCTGGGAGCGAACTTGGCAGCCACGCCTTCTCCGGGGTTGGCGAAGACGTAGATTTCGTTGCCGTTGACGAGAGCGCCCATGTCCTCAATGGTGCGGACGAGATGATTCCGGACGTAGCCGGCGCGGAGGACCATGTTGTTGGCAAGCTGGTATTCGAAGCCCGCGTTGTAGATGTCGGTGGACATCGGCTTGAGGCCATCGGCGACGGCATCAAAAGAGGCAACGCGGCGGTCTTCAAAGGCGCCGAAAGGCCAGATGTTGCGGCCGGGCAGATTGGTGCCGGAGAGGGCAAAGGGATCGAGGGCGTCCATGGAGCGGTAGCGGACGGTCCAGAAGTCACCGCCAAAGGTGCCGCGGGAGGTTTCGTACTTCACCCAATCGTAGTATCGGCCGAAGGAGCCATAGACCTTGAGCTTGCCGTTACCGCTAACGTCCCAACTGACTCCAACGCGAGGGGAGAGCTTATCGGCAAAGCCGAAGCTGAAGGCATTGTCGCGGACGGCGCGATTGAAGGAGGGGACCTGCTCGTTTTCGGTGCGCAGGCCGAGGGTGAGGGAGACGCGCGGGTGGATGCGCCAGTGGTCCTGAATGTAGATGTTGTTCATCTTGCCGCCGGTGGAGCCACGGGTTCCGATGTTGTGGACGGCGTAGTAACCGTAGGTTCCGCGATCGCTGGCACCGCCGGGGATGTTCAGATTCTGATTCCAGTAGACGAAGACGTAGCCGTCGCCGGGGTAGGAGACATTGACCTTGTTGACGTTCTTCTGGATACCGCCGCCGATCTTGATGTCGTGGCTGCCGAGGAAGCCCGAGAGGTACTTGGTGTAGTCGGCCTGCACGTAAGTACGGGCGGTGATGTCATAGAAGGTCTGCTGGGTGCGGGGGGTGTTGAAGTAGCCCTGAGGCTGCTGGAGTTCCGGCGGGAGGCCCGCTA
>CAYVDY010000944.1:0-1782 GCA_964450255.1 uncultured Candidatus Solibacter sp.
TCTTGCCGTCGCCCGTCGCATCCCACGCCAGACCAACTCGCGGCATGATCCCCTTCCAGTACACCGGCGCGATACCGTCTGGCACCCCCGGATCGCCCGGGAACAGCAACCCCTTCGGCGCGTTCGGGACCACGCCGGATTGCATGCCCGGCGACCACGAGTTCATCCGGTTCCGGATATCGACGTAAGGCGTGCTCACCTCCCAGCGCGCGCCGTAGTTGATGGTGAGCCTCGAGTCCACTCGCCATTCGTCCTGCCCGTAAGCCGCAAAATCCACGTTCCGTAATCCACGATTCATATCCCCGCCCGCCTGGAAAAAGACAACCGGGAAGCCCACAAGGAAGCTGGCGAATGAATCGCTGATGGGGAACGGCGCGAAGACGAAGAACCCATTGGAAGCGATGCCCTGCGCCATGTTGATCTGGTTGCGGCGGAAATCGGCGCCGAACTTGAAGCTGTGCCGGCCTCGAACGTGGGACAGCGAGTCGTACACCTCGTACGTATTTTGCGTGGTGTCCCGCGGGCCGGTGACCGGATTGCCCACGCTGGCGTAACCGCTGACGATGAAGAATGGCGGGCCCTGAGCGACATCGAGCGTGGTGTCGTAGTTGAATCCTAACTCTCGCGGCGACGTGCGATTCACCGGGCTGTTGCTGAAGAAGACGTTGCGGAAGAAACCCGCCCGCAGATTGTTGATCGTAGAACCGCTGAACAGATGCGTCTCTGAAAGCGACACCCGCGTCGTCGTGATGTCCTCGCCCACCGGGAAGCCGGGCACATCCGCGCCGGCCGTGGACATCGGGTTCAGGTTGGAGGCGGCGGCTCGAGTGAAATGGATCGAGAACTGGTCCTTGTCGCTGAGAGTCTGGTCAAATCGCAGACCACCCTGATCGCTCTGGTTCTCCAGCTTCTGCGTCGAGACAAACAGGTTCTCACCCGCGTTCGCGCGCGGGTAATACTGCATGATCTTGAGCGCCATCGCGCTCATCGCCGGCGCCGGGATCTGGTTGTTCGGAAACGGCTGCCCCGTAAAGTAGTTGATCAGCGGCACCGGCTGGCCCGTCTGCGGATCGCGCAGTCCCGAGAAATCGCCGCGGCGCTGCAAGTCGCTAGGCACCGTCGCCGCGCGAGTGAAGCCTTCGCGATTGCGAAAGCCCTCGTAGTAGCCAAACAGAAAGCTGCGGTTGCGCCGCAGCGGCCCGCCCAGCGTCCCGCCAAACTGGTTCTGCTTCAATGGCTCGGTCTGTGCCGCGAAGAAGTTCCGCGCGTCGAGCGAGTCGTTGCGCAGAAATTCGTAAACAGTGCCGTGCACTTCGTTGCTGCCCCCGCGGGTCACCACCGTCGTGGTCGCGCCGCTGGTGCCGCCGTATTCCGGCGGCGCACTCTGCGTCAGAATGCGGAACTCCTGGATCGCGTCCACCGGCGTCTTCAGTGCATACCCCCCATCCACGCGGTTGATATTGGAAACTCCGTCCAGCAGGTAACTGTTCGATTCCGGACGCAGCCCGTTCACCGAGTACGCCTGACCGGCCCGCAGCGATCCTCCGGCCGCCGCCAGCCCCGCGGTCATCGGCGCCACGCCTGGTTGCAGCAGGCCGAGCTGCGTGAAGTTCCGGCCGTTTAGCGGCAGATCCAGCAGTTCTCGCCCTGTCACCACGTTCCCAATCACATTGGAGCCCGTATCCACCAAAGTGGCCGCTCCACTCACGTTGATCACCTCTTTGCTGCGCGCCACCTGGAGTTGAACGTCCACCCGCGCGGTCTTGCTGACGTTCAGCTGAA
>CAYVDY010000945.1:0-1763 GCA_964450255.1 uncultured Candidatus Solibacter sp.
GGTGCACTCGCGCTGATATTCTTTTCCTGCACACAACAGGCCAACGAAGGCAAGCCGCAGTTTCAGGACGTAACGCTTACCTGTCCGGCGGCTGGCTCAGGGACTGCAGCGACGATCCTCTCGCATACGGGATGGTCCTGGAAGGGTTTCTGGGTGATCACCGTGTCATCCGTCGGGCAGGCCAACAATGCAGCGGCGACGTGCCAGGCCGCCTTGCACTTTGGAGACTACAGCGAAGTCCCGTTATAAACAGAAGGCGGCGGAGTCATTCCGCTCGCTTTCTTCCTTCGGCTGCGGGGCCGTCAATGGAGCGCCGGGGCGTGGGGGTGCTAGGCCACGCTGCCTTTATTTGACCCGGTATGCTCGTTTTGGTGCGATTCTTTCGTCGCGTTCTTGTTTAAACTATTCAAGTCCAAGCTGTTGCCCTTCGTCGGCGTCTGCTTCTCTTTTGGCTTGCTGGTCTGTTTCTTAGGCATGTTCTTAGGATTCATGGGGAAACGACTCCTTTACGCGTGGTGGAGCGTGACGCCAGGGAAACCGTTACGGGACAAATCGCGCGGACCCGCAAAATAGGAGCACTGGTTCGTCAAAGGGCGGGCGCTAGGGGGCGCTAGGGGCGCTAGGGGACGGACCCCGACCGGAATCGCCTGATGGACTATCACCTATTCGGCAGGAGCGGTGTAGTAACGAGCCGGTCGCACCTTCAATGAACCTTCTATTGAAAGTTATCCGGGCCGAACGGGCAGCTTCCCAGAACCGGACTTGTGGACAACACTAACAAGTCACCTCAATGACCTAGGCGTCACACGCTCCAACCGTCCGCGACGCTCAGGCGAATCCCTCTTCGCGAGTTTGACCGTCCGGGTTTCGCGAGCTCTGCGGATTGTCAGCTCACTTGCCCAACCTAGGGTGCTCAACCGGCTACAGATATTTCGACCTTCTACGCCGCAGTTCACCCTCCGCGGCTCGAAATGAACATTCAGCTTGAACCGGTCGCATAGATGTGCTACATACTGTGTAGCGCATACTATGCGGTAAATCATCGATATGGGAACAGAACAGTTCGATTCACTACGGCTTGAACTCCGGCGCGGTTGCGTCCCGATGGCCGTCATGGCGCAGCTCCGCTCGGAGCACTACGGTTACACCCTCAAGAAAGAATTGGCCGACCGTGGAATGGAGATCGACGAAGGCACGCTTTATCCGTTGCTTCGCCGCCTGGAAAGCCAGGGACTGTTGGTGAGCCAATGGCGTGAGGAAGACAAGCGGAACAAGCGGTTCTACCGCTTATCGGCGGATGGCAAACGGGTGCTCAAGGAGCTGCTCGCTGAGTGGCAGTTGCTCAACGCCTCGGTCACTCGCATCGCCGGCAGCCGTTCAGCCGCATAGGAGGACACACCATGGACCTTGTCGACAGATACATCGGGATGCTACGGCTGTTCCTGCCCCGGCGTCAGCGCGATGACATCACGCGCGAGATCTCGGAAGAAATCCGCGAGCACATCATGGAAAAGAAGGCGGAGCTCGGCCGGTGGCTCACCATCGACGAAGAAGCCGAGGTGATCAGCCGCTACGGACATCCGCTCGTGGCGGCCGCGCGCTTTCGGCCGCAGCAGTACCTGTTGGGTCCCCTCGTCTTTCCCTATTACTGGCTTGCCCTGAAGTTTGTGCTCGGCCTGACGCTGTTTGGTCATGCCGCCGCCCTTGTGGTTCTGCTGTCCGGCAGCCCGTCGTGGGCCGCGATCGGCCAGGCCCTCGAAGGC
>CAYVDY010000946.1:0-1759 GCA_964450255.1 uncultured Candidatus Solibacter sp.
CGGCTTCTTGTACTGGCAGCTCGGACCGGCTTTTCTGGGCGAATGCACGCTGGAATTCCGCGCCGCCGATGGCGCTGTCCTTCCTGTCCCGGTCCGCGTCGGCGTCACCGCCCCAACCACACTGAGGCAGTAGCGTCCGTCCAGCGGAAGCACCAAGCCCCAGGGCAAACGCAGTCCGGGCTCCTTCGCCCGGCTGCCACGCGTCCTGCCAGAAAGAGGTCATGGCGGCGCGCATCCGTCACCCGCACCCGCCCTGCTCGCAAAGGCGGGGCTGGCACGGCTGCATCCGCATCTCGCTGAAAGGCGCCCCCACGCCCGTTCTGGACGGGTTCACGGGGGAGCAGCGCTTCTACCTGGGCTGGGCCCGGGTCTGGCGCACTATACAGCGCGACGAGATCGTGCGCTTGATCGTCACCTCTGATTTCCATTCGCCGGCCGAATGCCGCGCGAACGAAATCGTACGCAACATGCACGGCTGGTATGAAGCGTTCCAGATGCAGCCGGACTCTAAGCTGCACCTCAAACCCGAAGACCGCGTTCGCATCTGGTAGTTCACCGCCGCGGCGCTGCCGACATCAGGCCCACGAACATCCGCGTGAACTTCGCCAGGTCGAGATCCACCTGCGCATGCACCAGCCGGACTCCCGTCGCGGGCTTGATGCTGTTCAGCCACGTCAGCGTAAATCCGTAGCTCGGGCCGTGGCTGAGATCGATATCCATGTAAAGCTCCCGCCGCCGCGTGATGATCGAAGGATCCAGCCAGGCGCAGGCCGCGATCTCATCCCATAGGTAATAGCGCTCCTGCGAGTGCTTCGCGATATAGCCCGCCGCCGGATGGGGCGATTTCGAGATCTCGGCCAGCATCTGTTCCGTGAACATCGCCTTGATCGAAACGTCCACCGTCGTGACTTCGATCCGCGGCCACGCGGCCCGCAGCGCAATCCGCGCCGCCTCCGGGTCGAACCAGAAATTGAACTCGTGGCGCGGCGACGTCGCAAACTCCGGATCTTCCGTCTGCGGATTCAAGCTGCCGCCCATGACGACAAGCCCGCGCGTCATCTCTGCGAAGCGCGGCTCGATGGCAATCGCCAGGGCGATATTGGTGAGCGGCCCGCCGGCGTAAATGGTCACCTGCCCAGGATGGGCGCGCACCTGGCGCACCAGAAAGTGCGCAGCGTCCTCGTTGAGCGGACGCGTGGTGGGCGAGCCTTCCGGCAGCGCCGGAATCTCGTACGGCCCCAAGACCCTGCCGGATGTGAGCGGCTCGGGCAGGGAAGCGCCCGCGGGCAAATCAGTGCCCGCCGTCCGGTTACCCCAAGCCCCCAGCCAGACGGGCGTGCCATGTAGCGGAAACATCAGCCGCGTTTCTTCCTGTGTACGCACGAGCGGAAACACGGCGCCCGGCGCCACAGGGACGTCCGTCCGGCCGATCAGTTCCAGCATCCGCAGCGTATGCTGCACCTCTTCATCGCGCCACGCATTGCCCGTTACCATCGTGATGCCCAGCACATCCGCCTCGGGCGACTGCAGCAGCGCCATCATCGCCATCTGATTGGAGCCGCCGGGACCGGAGCCATCCTGGTCGATCACCACCATGCGCCTCTGGCCGGAAACGGCCCCCGCGAAGATCAGCGCCAACAGATACCCCAATGGCCGTCTCATTGCACGCCATTATCACACGTGCTGGCGCGCCCGGCGCCAGATCGCGAATTGGGTCACGTAAGATGTAACCGTAGCTGAGACGGTTGGGTCAAAAGCA
>CAYVDY010000947.1:0-1759 GCA_964450255.1 uncultured Candidatus Solibacter sp.
TCCCTTTGTGGACTTCACCGGCCCACCATCTGCATGGCAGCGGGATCGAGCCGCGCCCCTTGTATGGCTATCTTTGAAACCGCGGCATTGAACTCCCGTAGTTCGCTGGCCGTGAACTCGACGTTGACCGCTCCCAGGTTCTCCTCTAAATGGGTGAGTTTCGTCGTACCGGGAATCGGTACGATCCAGGGTTTTTGAGCCAGATGCCAGCCGAGTGCGATTTGCGCGGGACTGACACCTTTCTGGCGGGCCCACTCGCGGACGAGCGTGACGATGGGAAAGTTCGCCTTGACCGCTTCCGGCGTGAAACGCGGTACTGCGGACCGGCGGTCGGGCGGCGCGAATCGTGTGTTCTCGTCGAATACGCCGGTTAGGAACCCCCGGCCGAGCGGCCCCCACGGAACAAATCCGATGCCGAGTTCTTCGAGCGTCGAAAAGACCTCTTGTTCCGGATCGCGCTGCATCACGCAGTATTCGGTCTGCAGAGCGGCGACCGGCTGGACGGCGTGCGCCCGGCGAATCGTCTTGGCGGATGCTTCCGAAAGGCCGAAGTGCCTGATCTTCCCTTCTTTGATCAAATCCTTGACCGTGCCGGCCACATCCTCGATCGGGACGTTAGGATCGACACGGTGCTGGTAATAGAGATCGATCGTATCAACACGGAGTCGCTTCAACGAGCCGTCGCACGCCTTTCTGATGTGCTCCGGGCGGCTGTTCAACCCAACACGGCGGCCTGTCGCGGGATCGAATTGAAAACCGAACTTGCTGGCAATCAAAACTCGTCCTTTGAAGGGCGCTAGCGCCTCGCCAGTAACCTCTTCGGCAAGGAACGGGCCGTACGCTTCGGCTGTATCGAAGAACGTCACGCCCCGTTCCGCAGCACCGCGTATCACCGCGATCATCTGGTCTTTGGGCGGTATCGCGCTGTACACGCCCGACGCCTCCATGCAGCCAAGGCCGAGCGCGGACACCTGCAGCGAGCCGAGTTTGCGACGGCCCCTTGCCGATCGCAGAACCGAGGTGGCACGCGTGGCCGAAGGCCCCGACGATGGGTCTGGAGTTTGGCCTTGTGCGTTGCCTGTCACCGACGCGGCGGCGATTCCCAGCCCCGCCAAAAGAAACGCCCGGCGGTCGGACGTGGCGCAACGACCTTCTGAGAATGAGTGATTCGGCGTTTTCGTAATAGGATTCATCCGTACCTTTCCAATTGCTCAGCGATTCGAGTACTGCAAGACCTGTTCAGGAAGCCTTGCACCTTGCACTGAAATCCTGGCGAACGAAGCCACGATGTCGCTCAGGTCCTCGGTCGACAGTTCGACTTCAACCGACCCCAGGTTCTCTTCCAGCCGATGCAGCTTGGTGGTGCCCGGTATGGGCACGATCCATGGCTTCCGAGCGAGAAGCCATGCGAGCGCCACCTGAGCGGGCGTCGCCTTTTTTCGCTCGGCTATCTGTTTCAGGAGATCGACGATCGCGATGTTGGCTTCCCTCGCCTCCGGTGTGAAGCGGGGAAACACGGCGCGGAAGTCGGAGCTGTCGAATTCTGTGGTGGCGTCGATCTTCCCAGTGAGAAAGCCCTGACCGAGCGGACTCCACGGCACAAAGCCGATTCCGAGTTCCTCACAGATGGGCAGCACTTCCGCCTCAGGGTCCCGCGTCCAGATGGAATACTCGCTCTGAATTGCCGTGATCGGCTGGACGGCGTGCGCGCGGCGGATCGTCTCCCCGCCGGCCTCAGAAAGCCCATAATGGAGGACTT
>CAYVDY010000948.1:0-1748 GCA_964450255.1 uncultured Candidatus Solibacter sp.
ATCATGAAGCTGTCGGATGGCCTCTTCATCCGCTGCTGCCGCGAGGTCGCCGCCAATTATCCGGACATCGCCTACAACGAGATGATCGTGGACAACGCTTCGATGCAGTTGGTGATGCGGCCGGAGACGTTCGACGTGCTGCTGCTGCCGAACCTCTATGGCGACATCGTGTCCGATCTGGCGGCCGGCCTGGTGGGCGGGCTCGGCGTGGTGCCGGGCGCGAACATGGGCGAGAAGCAGGCTGTATTTGAGGCAGTGCATGGCTCCGCGCCGGACATCGCCGGCATGGGCGTGGCGAATCCGACGGCACTGATGTCGTCCGCGATCCTGATGCTGCGGCATCTGGGTGAGGGCGTGGCCGCCGACCGGTTGCAGGCGGCACTGGCCAAGACGTTCCGCGACGGGAAGTATCTTACGCGCGACATCGGCGGCACGTGTGGCACGCGCGAGTTCACGGACGCTGTCATCGGCAACCTGGCATGACGGCTGGCCCGAAGAAACTGATTGAGTTCGAGAACGTCACCGTGCATCGCGAAGGGCGCCCGGCTCTTCGCGATGTCTCGTTTTCCATTGAAGAGGGGCAGCACACAGCGCTGCTCGGCCCGAACGGCAGCGGCAAATCCACGCTGATCCACGCCATCACGCGCGAGTGCTATCCGCGCTATGCGGCGCCGCGATGCAGGCTGCGCATCTGGGGCCAGGAGCGGTGGAAGCTGTTCGACCTGCGGGCGCTGTTCGGCATCGTCACCAATGATCTGGTGGAGAAATGCGTGAAGCCGTACTCGGCGCTGGAGACCGCGTTGAGTGGGTTCTTCGGCAGCATCGGCATCTGGCCGAACCACATCGTGACGCCGGAGATGGAAGTGAAGGCGCGGCAAGCGCTGGAGTTTTTCGACATCGGCCATCTGGCGGAGCGTCCGCTGACGGAGATGTCGAGCGGCGAGGTGCGGCGGGCCGTGTTTGCGCGGGCGCTGGTGCACGATCCGAAGGCTCTCATTCTCGACGAGCCCACAAACAGCCTGGACGTGCGCGCGCAGCGCGAGGTGCGGGACGCGATGCGGAAGCTGGCGTCCAATGGCGTAACGGTGATCCTGGTCACGCATCACCTGCCCGACGTTATTCCGGAGATCGGCCGGATCATCACGCTGCGCGAGGGACGGCTGTTCCATGATGGACCGAAGGAGCAGGCACTGCGGCCGGAGGCCTTGAGCGAACTGTTCGGCGTGGACGTCCACGTGGCGGAGTCCGACGGCTACTATCACATGTGGTAGCGGCGGCTACATGCCGCTGGCTTCCAGCAGCACCTGCTGCACCAGCAGCTCCTCATCCAGCGTCACGTTGAGCGGCTGGTTAGTAGTGATGCAGCGGTAGAGCTCTGTGAAATCGCCCTCGTAACGTTTGAAGGCCGGCAACTCCACCTTCGCGCGGTCGATCTCCAGCAACGGCGGCTCAATGGGACGCAGCACGGCGGTAGCCTTTGTGCCGAAGATCTCCAAAGCGCGGAAGGCGCCGGCCCTGGGCTGCAGCACGGACGAGCTCATGACGGCCAGCGCGCGCGGATACTCCAGCACGGCCAGCGTATTGTCCTTGAGCGAGTCGTTGAACTGACCGTGAGTGCGGAGCGTAGAGTGAATGCGGGTGGGCTTGCCGAGCAGGCGCACGATGGGGTCCACAAGGTGACAGCCCAACTCAAACAACGGCCCGCCGGGGAAGCGATTCCCCGTTTTTAGGTCTCAGGCACCGACCCC
>CAYVDY010000949.1:0-1746 GCA_964450255.1 uncultured Candidatus Solibacter sp.
TGACCATGCTGACGGCCTACGACTACACGATGGCCAAGCTGCTCGACGCGGCCGGCGTGGACGTGCTGCTGGTCGGTGATTCGCTCGGCATGGTGGTGCAGGGCCACGGCGACAGCCTGGGCGTGACCCTCGACGAGATCATCTATCACACCAAGATGGTCGTGCGCGGCAGCAAACGCTGCCTGATCGTGGCGGACCTGCCGGTGGCGGTGTGGTGCCCGGATGCGCGGCTGGCGAACTTGCCGCAACTGCAGCCGGTGCTAAGGCTGGCGGGCAAAGTGATGGTGGATAGCTCGGCGATACTGGATATGCGCGCGGCGCTGCCGGTGCTGCAATCGTTGAGTTCGGGGCCTTGGCGGCTGGCGGACCTGGCTTGGGCGCGGGTGTCGCGGTGGCGCGAGACGGTGGCTCATCTGGCGTGTACGGAGGGGTGGACGACGCCGGAGGAGATCGAGATAGCCTGGGCGGGGCAGGGTATACCGCCGGCTGCGGCGTATCTGGCGGCCTGGCTGAAGCCCGAGCGTGTTGTGTTGCGGTGTGACGTGCCGGAGATGCCGGTGCGCGGGGCGGGGCGAATCCGGAGTGTACGGATCACGGCAAAGGGACGGCAGGTGGTGATGCGGCGCGAGGGGACGGGCGTGGCGATCGAGATCGAGGGGCTGCGGACGGGAATGGTGTTTCCACTGTTGTGCGATGCCGAGTTGCTGCACGAAGAACTGGGCGTGTTTGGGCACGATTCGCAGTATGAGGCGGCGCTGCGGCAGGTTCCGGAGGTGCTGGATGCATATGTTTAAGGGTTCGCAGGAGGCGGCGGAGGCCTGCGCGGTGGCGATCGCGGGATGGCTGCGGGAGGCTATCGCGGCGCGAGGGCGGGCCACGCTGGCGGTGTCCGGGGGATCGACTCCGAAGCTGATGTTTCAGGCATTGGTTGGGTTGGATGTCGATTGGTCGAAGGTACATCTGTTCTGGGTGGACGAGCGGGGTGTGGACCCGGAGGATGAGCAGAGCAACTATCGGATGACGCTGGAGTATCTGATCCAGCCAGTGGGTTTGGCGGAGCGGAATGTGCACCGGATGTTTGGGGAGTGGGATGCGGTGGATGCTGCTATGGCGTATTCCCAGGAGTTGCAGGAGTTCTTTGGGGAGAAGCTGCCGGTGTTCGATGTGGTGCAGTGCGGGATGGGGGACGACGGGCATACGGCAAGCTTGTTTCCAGGGGAGTTTCTAGCCATAGACCGGAGGGGCGTTGCGGCGGGGCTGTGGGTGGAGAAGAAGTCGCAGTGGCGGATTACTTTGCTGCCGGGGGTGCTGTTGGCAGCCCGGCATCTGTGCGTGCTGGCGACTGGCGGGGATAAGGCGGATGCGATGCTGCGGGTTTGGCGGGGGGGCGGGGATGAGGTGGACGTGCCGGCGAAGTTGCTGGTGGGTGGGGAGTGGTTTACGGATTTCTCAGCCGCGGCGTTGGTGTAAACTACGAAAGTTTTCGTTGACAGTACGAAGAGCTTCGTACATACTCGGGGTGTGAAGCCTACACAGAGCGAATTGGCAATCCTGGATGTGCTTTGGCGGTTGGGGCCGAGCACGGTGCGGCAGGTGCATGACGTCGTGGGCGGGGGCTATACGACGACTCTTAAGCTGATGCAGATTATGGCGGAGAAGGGACTCGTGGTGCGGGACGAGCGGGAGCGGGCGCACGTCTATACAGCGAGTCTGAAGAAGGAAGAGACGCAGGGTGTGATGGTGCGG
>CAYVDY010000950.1:0-1745 GCA_964450255.1 uncultured Candidatus Solibacter sp.
CACCGACGTTCGGACGGCCGGGGGCGGGTTGGACCTGCGGGTGAACTATCGGGGCAGCGCGGGCTACGGCGAGAAGTTCCGGCAATTGAACGTTCGGAACCTCGGCGTGGGCGACGCCTGGGACGGTGAGAGCGGCGTCGATCACCTGATCGCCAAGGGCTGGGTAGACCCGAAGCGGGTGGGCGTGATGGGCTGGAGCCAGGGCGGCTACATCTCCGCGTTTCTCACTACCGCATCCACGAAGTTCGCGGCCGTGTCGGTGGGCGCGGGCATATCCAACTGGGCGACCTACTACTACAACACCGACATCACGCCTTTCACGATTCAGTACCTGGGCGACGACCCGGCGGATGATCCCGAGATCTACCGCAAGACGTCGCCGATGTCCTACATCAAGCAGGCGCAGACACCGACGCTGATTCAACACGGCGAAAACGACCGGCGCGTTCCCATCGCGAACGGGTATGAGCTGCGGCAGGGGCTGGAGGATCGCGGAGTTCCGGTGGAGATGGTGGTCTACAAGGGCTTCGGACACGGCGTGACCAAGCCGAAAGCCAGGCGGGCGGTGCTGGAGCACAACCTGCTATGGTTCAACCACTACATCTGGGGCGATCCGAAGCCGGACTTTGTGAACCCGGTGGTCCCTAAGAAGGCCGACAAGAAAGACCCGCCGCAGCCGTAATCAGAGATGTTCGGACAGTTCGGACGCCAGCGCCCGGAAGCGTGGATGCACAGCGTGTTGTTCGAGCTTGGCAAGGAAGCGTGGCACCCAGGCCAGATGCTGCGCTTCATACGCTGCCAGGTCCGGTTCGGGCGCATCCATCGCCAACAAGTGCGCGTAGAAGAGCAGCAGCAGGCCGAGATGATCGGCCGGCTCATTGTCCAGCGCGGGTTCGAACCCGAAGCGCCGGTACCACTGCAACGCCGAATGATGCGCGGGCCCCATCAGGCGCGGCGTCTCGCCCTCTTCGGACAGATAGACAGATTGCCACGGCGGGCATGGCGCACCCTCCGGGCTGAGAAAGAGCCGATAGTATTCGCGAGCGGCGGCGGGGTCGTCCGCCGGCGCTTGGAGGAGGGCCTGGGCCAGCGCTGCATAGAGCCGGCCCAATTCCAATGGATCGCTGTTCATGAGACTAGGCTACCGGTGAGACATTGCAGACCGCATCCATGATGCACGACGCGCCGGCGTAGTTGCCCGCCGCCACGAAGTCGTCGATGGATGCGTCCGGGATAATGTCTCCGTCCCGCGCTCCCTTTCCGCCGGCCACACTCAGATAACGCGAACGGTGGCCGAAGCCATGAGCCACCAGCACCGCGTCGGGCCTGACGATCTCGGAGAGGTGCGCGGGCAGCTCGATCTGTCCCACGCGCGAGCGGATCACCACGGTCTGGCCCTCTTTGATGTTCATGGTCTTGGCCAGCGCGGGATTCATAATGGCCGCGTTGGTAGGCATGATCTCACTGAGAATGCGGTTGTTTTCCGACGTGTTCCGCTTGTGGATGCCGGGGATGAACGTGATGTAGTACAGCGGGAAATCCGGATTGGGCAGATCCCGTTTCGGATGCCATTTCGGCAGCGCCGCGGCGCCCTTGGCAGCGAACTGGGGCACGTACACCTGGCACTTGTTGTTCGGATCGCCCGTGGCAAACGTCGTGCGCGGCACGAACGGCGCTGGTTTCTCGACGATGCCCTTCCCCTTGAACTCGTTGAAGTTCTCCCCCAGGCCGGCGCGTTTCGTCTC
>CAYVDY010000951.1:0-1734 GCA_964450255.1 uncultured Candidatus Solibacter sp.
GGTCACCGGCGGCGCTGTAACGACGGGCTTCAACTCCGGCATGAGTCCTTTGACCTTTTTGGGGCCTTTGACTTTTACGGTTCTGCTGGGATGGCTTAGTGGGACTTGCATGGGAGGATCATAAGCTTTCATGCAAGGAAGGGGTAAGGGGCCTCTTGCAGGGAGGGGTAAGGGAGGTAGCGCGAACCAAAGGCTAAAGCAACGAAGTGAGCTTGCTTCTGGCGAGTGCAAGTCCATCATCGAGCGTCGAAAACATTCCGTCTAGTTGAGCGTCGTAACATTCATCGAGCAGTCGGCCCATATCGGGGCCTGGCTGGAGTCCCAATTCGAGCAGATGACGACCCAGGAGGAGCGGGGTGGGGGCTTGGTCTTCAACGTCCAGTTTACGCGCGCGCTCCAGCAGCCAGGTGCCGGCAGGAAATCCGTCGAAGGCTTTGGGCGGGCGGCCCGCATGATCGGCCCGCGCGACGCGCACGAGCCGATCGATCCGTGTGACCTGCCGGGCGAGCCGTCGAACGGCGCTGTCCGAGGCGTGTGCGTCATATAACGCGCGGGGGCGGAGATGGCAGAGCACAAGTGGGATCACGTCGTTGATGAGATCCTGTTGGTTCGTCAGTCGTTCGAGGAAACGTCTTGTCGGGGCCTCTCCTTCCGGTTCGTGGCCGCGCGATGTGATGCGTCCAAAGTCCGTGGTGGTGGTTGCAGGCTTGCCGAAATCGTGACAGAGGATGCCGAGGCCTACAATCACATCGTCGTCATCATTGCCCGTGCGTTCCCCGGCGAACCAATCCAAGCAGTGGAGCGTGTGGATCCAGACATCGCCTTCCGGATGCCAGATGGGATCCTGCTCGCAGCCCTGGAGCGCCGCGACTTCCGGATAGAAGCGGAGCCATCCGCAGTAGCTCAAGAACTGTAATCCCAGTGAGGGCGTTCTTCCATGGAGCAGGAGTGTCTTCCATTCTTCCCAGATCCGTTCGCGTGGTTGCCCGTTTTGCGTCAGTGTGGTGCAGAGTGCCACCGTCTCCGGTGCGACGGTCAACCCGAATCGTGCAGCCAGCTGCATGCCGCGAAGGACGCGCGTGGGGTCTTCACCAAATCGATCCGAGGCGTGGCGCAACACATGCGCAGTGAGATCTGCCCGGCCGTTGAAGGGATCGCGGAGCTCCAGTGTGTCGGGGTCCCAGGCCATGGCGTTGATGGTGAAATCGCGCCGTGCGAGCGCCTCGTCGATGTCCATCTCCGGATCGGACTGTCTCAGCTGTCCCGGGATGGACTCGTTGTCGGTGAGCATGCGAGAGGGAATGGAGATATCGATGGGTAATCCCTGGAGCTTGAATACGCCGAAGGCCTTCCCGACGAATTGTACGGAGAAGTGTTCTGTCAACAGAGCATGGAGCTGGCCGGGCGATACTCCGGAGATTTCGAGATCCAAATCGCGCGGTTGTTGACCGAGCAGGAGATCGCGTAGTCCGCCGCCGACCAGCCACGTGCGGCCGCCGGCCGCGCGAATGCGCTGTTCAATGTGGCGAAGCGGCTGCGCGAGGGTGGGGTCTTCGATGCGAAAGCGCACCGGCACTTACAGCGTCGCCTCCCGCAGAAACCTCGCCGATTCCTCCGGCGCCACCGGGTTGATGTAGAACCCTGTGCCCCATTCGAAGCCGGCCACTTGGGTCAGCTTCGGAATAATTTCGATGTGCCAGTGGTAGAAGTCTCCGGTTTTTTCGTGGAGAGGAG
>CAYVDY010000952.1:0-1726 GCA_964450255.1 uncultured Candidatus Solibacter sp.
GATGACGGTTACACACTCGCCTCTTGACCGCTCTTCTTCGGCCTGGAAGGCCGTCCGTGCATAGCCCGGGGTGAGCCGCGTTTTCGAGTTGAGCGTAACCCCAGGTACACGCGAGGCGACAAAGTGTCGGGCGAGCCCACGACAACGCGGCACAATTCAGACACTCTGCACAAATCTCGCGGACCTCGCGAAATTCGTGAGGGCTTGCGCGGTCGAAATGCGATTCTCCTGAGAGACTGTCTTGCCGACGGACGTGGCCTGAGAGCGAAATCCGCCCCACGGCGTTTCCTCGATGCGCCATGCACCACCCTCGGCAGCGAACTCGGGCAGGTCCACGGAGGTCACGCTGGTGGACGAATCGACGGCAGCCGACATGGATGGTGGTTGGAAACAGGTGATTGAAGACTACCTGGAGGATTTCTTCCGGTTCTTCTTCCCGGCGGTACATGCCGAGATCGACTTCAGCCGGCCTTGCGAGTATCTTGACAAGGAACTGGCCAAGATCATGCTGGACGCCGCCGTGGGAGACCGGGAAGCAGATCAACTGATCCAAGTCCATTGGCGGGATGGGGGCGATGAACTGGTTTTGGTCCATGTCGAAGTGCAGGCCCAGGACGTCGCCGATTTCGCGGAGCGGATGTATGTCTATAATACGCGGATCTGGGAGCGCTATCGGCGGCCCGTCGTGAGCCTCGCGCTGCTGGTCGACGGCGATCCTCGATTCCGGCCTGACCGGTATGTACGGGAGAAGTCGGTGTGCCGGCTGGAGTTCACGTTCCTGGCCGTCAGACTGCTGGATTACAAGACGGAAGAGGAGTTGCTAGCTGATCCGAGTCCGTTTGCCATTGCCTCGTTGGTCCAGTTGCGGAAGCTGCAGGCGGGCGGCGATGTGGACCAGCGCTATGCGTTCAAGCTGGCGCTGGCGCGCCAACTGTACCAGCGTGGGTATAATCGTGAAGGTGTGCTCAAGCTGTTCCGTTTCATGGACTACGTATTGACGTTGACCGAGGAGTTGTCGGCTCGCTTCGACGCGGACCTGGCCCAACTGGAGGAGAACCTGCACATGCCATACGTGACCAGCATCGAGCGTCATGCGCTGCAGAGAGGACGTGAGGAGGGACGTCAAGCGGGGCGTCAGGAAGGGCGTCAGGAGGGACTCCGGGAAGGGATGGTGCAGGGCGCGGCAGATCTGTTACTGCAGGCCCTGGAGGTGCGTTTCGGCGATGTACCCACGGCGCTGCTTGAGAAAATCCGGCAGTGCCAGGATGTAGCGGTGTTGCGCACGCTGCTCAAGCAGGCACTCACGGCCGGCTCCCCGGAGGAACTGCAGTTCTGAACGCTCGGGCGATTCTTCGGCCTGGAAGGCGAGTTCCGACTGAAGAGAAGAAACCGCTTGGGGTGCATTGTGCTACGTTGTGACAAACGAAGGGTTGTTGCCAAGCAATCGGTACTGAGCGAGTAAGGAAAGGCCGAAAGGGTCGGGCCTCGTTGTTTGGGCCAGGCCCCAGATTGCAGTTGTGTTGGTTACTATGCAGGGGAAATCACCCTGCCACGTCCATCGCGCCGATGTAGCAGGCGGACTCTGTCGTGCGGTCCGAGAGTCCAACCCGTGCGCGATGTTCGAATCAACGAGGCCTTCCACCTTCGGCCTTTACTCCCCTTTTTCCGTTCCGCTCTGTTTCGACTCCTGAAGCCAGACAATAGAACGGACGACGGAGGATTCGCC
>CAYVDY010000953.1:0-1715 GCA_964450255.1 uncultured Candidatus Solibacter sp.
GCTTTCATGGAATCGTGCCTCACTGGACCAGCGGACGTCCCGTCATCTCTTCGAGACGGGCGAGGGCGAGATAGAAGTTCTGCAGCTCCTCGTAATAGTTCATTTGGTATTCAACGACGGTGATGTAGTTCATGAAGACGCTGAGGAAGTCGACAGAGCCGGTCTCATACGATGACAGGGAAGACTCCAGGGCGAGGCTTGCCTGGGGTATCACAGTTTTGCCGTAGACCTGAACCAATTGCGCGGACGTCTCGGCCATCAGGTAGTCGTCCTGAATGCGAAAGTGGAGTCCCTGATTGGTGGCTTCGTAAGTCTTCCGCGACTGTGCCAGGTTTTGCGACTGCTCCGTCACGGCCGCACGTTGCTTTCGAAAGTAGTACAGCGGAATCTTGAAGTCGGCGCGGAACATGTACATGGGGGCCATGCCGCCCATGTTGTAGTAGCCGCCGTTCAGCGTGAAGTCCGGATAGTATTCCTTGCGCGCCATATTGACCGCCACTTCGGCGCGCTGGATCATCTTCTCGTCCCGGCGCAACATGGGTGAGTTCGCCTGCGCCGAGGTATAGAGTTCCTGGAGTCCAGAGGGCAGATCCATCGCTTGAAGGTCAGCGGGCCGGCCGAGCGGAGACCCCGGCGCGCGGTTGACCAAACTGTTGATCTCGGCTGCCCGCGCCCGCTTCTCCCGCTCGAGTTGAATGCGTTTGGTTTCAAGGATCGAGATCTGAGTCTGCGCCTTGAAGACGTCCTGCTGCGCTGCCTTGCCAACTGAATAGCGGGCTTCGGTAATCCTCAGAAACTTTCGGAGCAGATCCAGGTTCCGGCTTACCACGTCGACGGCTGCGAACGCATAGGCCCGGCGGAAGTAAGCCTGCTTCAGTCGCGAAACCACACTGAGCTTCGCCTGCTGATACTGTTGCCACTCCGCTTCCGATTCCTTGACGGCCATGTCGCCGGCCAACTTGCGCTTCCCGGGGAATGGGATCTCTTGAGAAATCATCACTCCAATGTTGCTAGTCACCTCGGTTCCAAGCCCTGCGCCCGGCCAGGGCCGTCCACTGCTGTTGTAGCCGGGCGAGAACATCGGATCGGGCAGGCTACTCACTTGGCTCGGCCGCTGCCTGGCCGCTTCATAACGCTTCTGCGCCGCGACGATCTCCGGACTGTTGTCCAGGGCTTCCGCCAGGAGATCCTTGAGCTCTATTCGATCCGCCTGCGCCCAGAGCCCTGAGGCCAGGAACGGCACGAGCAGCAGCGCCCGGCCCGTCAAAGGTGATCGCACCGTGTTGTCCTTCGTGATTGCCACCGGCCAAACTAAGGCACGTCCCGTGCCAACTGGAGAAGCGGGGGTTAACTCATTCACTTTTCTAGCCGTAGCGTTCTACATCGCGCCGTCGCAGACGTAGTAGCCGGCGGTGAGTTGGAGATTCTCGGACTCACGTTGGACAATATTCGGCATTCGGGAGCCTCCCGCCACGTATTTGGCCGAAGAGAACCGGGCGCAACTGCATGGAAGGACGTCGTTTATCCTCCCGGATTTCAATTGGTGGTCGAAGTGCACATCCGAAGATGTGGCAGCGCGAATGAAATCGAGGACGAGGTTGGTTGCTCGTCTGGCTCACATCCTGTTACTCCTCGCGTTTTCCTCCGCTCCTCAGTTGCTGGCGGTAGAGGGCATTCCTCGATGGGAACAGGTGCTGAATGAAGTCCTGGAGCGT
>CAYVDY010000954.1:0-1714 GCA_964450255.1 uncultured Candidatus Solibacter sp.
TGCCGCCCAGACCGCCAGCACCATCGTGAAACTCGAAATCAACAGCACAATCGTGTTGATCGCGCCCATCGTCTTGTCCAGATGATGGTGCGCCGCCAGGAAGGCTTCCGGATGCTTCGCATGCATGATCCCGTAGCCCACGAATAGTCCGCCAAACAGCAGAACTTCGGTCACCAGGAAGAGCCACATCCCGATCTTGGCAGTGTCGAACTGCTGCTTCATGTCACGGAAATGGTGCTGAAGAAACGGCGCGTGGCCGTGATGCCCGGTCTCGGTAGAGGGTGTAACAGTGCTCATCTTAGTGCGCCAGCTCCTTAACGCCTACCGGCGCGGGGTTAGCTCGATAGTCATAGGGGCCGTGCTTCAGCACCGGCTGTCCGTCAAAGTTGTGCATCGTGGGCGGGCTCATCGCCTCCCACTCCAGGGTCCGGCCGCCCCACGGATTCGCCACCGCCGTCTTCGGCTTGCGCAGCGAAGCCAGCAGGTACGCCAGGATCAGGAACAGTCCGGCGCCCAGAATCCAGCTCCCCACCGTCGAAGCGATGTGCAGGCTCTGGAACTCAGGCAGATAGTTGTAATACCGGCGCGGCATGCCGCGGCTGCCGAGTACGAATTGCGGCAGGAACGTTGCATTGAAACCCAGGAACACCAGCACGCAGCCGATCGACGCCAGCGTCTCGTTGTACATCCTGCCGAACATCTTCGGCCACCAGTAGTGAATGCCGCCCAGCAGGGCAATTAAGTTCGACCCCGCCATCACGTAATGGAAGTGCGAGACCACAAAATAGGTGTCGTGCAGGTGCACGTCCGTGGACAGAGCCGCCAGGAACAACCCCGTCAATCCGCCGATGGTGAAGATCAGCAGGAAGCTGATCGCGTACTGCATGGGCGCTTCCAGCGAGATCGATCCGCGCCACATCGTTGCAATCCAGTTGAACACCTTGATCGCCGAGGGAATCGCGATAAAGAACGTCAGGAAGCTGAAGATCGCGCCCGCGAACAAGCTCATGCCCGCTACGAACATGTGGTGCGCCCAAACGAGGAATCCCAGAAGCGCGATCGCCACCGAAGAGAACGCAATGGCCTTATAGCCGAAGATGGTCTTCTTGGAGAAGGTCGGGATGATTTCCGAGATCACAGCCATCGCCGGCAGGATCATGATGTAGACGGCCGGGTGCGAGTAGAACCAGAAGAAGTGCTGGAACAGCACCGGATCGCCGCCCAGTTGCGGGTCGAAGATGCCGACACCCAGCACGCGCTCCATCACCAGCAGCAGCAGCGTGATGCCCAACACGGGAGTCGCCAGAATCTGGATCAGCGCCGTCGAATACATGCCCCACGCGAATAGCGGCAGTTCAAACCAGCCCATGCCCGGCGCGCGCAGCTTGTGGATCGTCGCGATGAAATTGACGCCCGTGAAGATCGAGCTGAACCCCAGCACGAAGGCCGCCATCACCATCAGCGTCACTCCGCCGCCGGTCGTGGTCGAATACGGGGTGTAGAACGTCCAGCCCGTATCCACGCCGCCCATCACCAGCACGATCACGGCCATCACCGCGCCCGCCCAGTAGACGTAGAGGCTGGTCAGATTCAGCCGCGGAAACGCCACGTCTTTGGCGCCGATCAGCAACGGTAGTGCGAAGTTGCCCAGCGCCGCCGGACTGGCGGGGGTAATACCCAGGAACGTCAATGGCCAGCCGTCGCCCGTGAACAC
>CAYVDY010000955.1:0-1714 GCA_964450255.1 uncultured Candidatus Solibacter sp.
TGACATCGTACCTATCACGCCTATATTTACTGGTGGGCGCGATTATGGCCAGAACTGCGGCAAGGCTCGAGGGGGGAAGCAGGATTTCGGACTTCATCACGCTTGGCGTGGTGGCGCAGACATTTCCGGCCGATCGGGTCGAAGCCTTGCTGCGACGCACGGGGAAGGCGAGCCAACGCCAGCGGGATCTCCCGGCCCATGTCGTTGTCTACTACGTCATTGCCCTCGCTCTTTTTGCTCAGGTTTCCTGTCGTGAGGTGTTGCGCTGCCTTCTGGACGGCATTCGCTGGCTCAAGGATGCTCCGGCCGATATCAAGGTCGCGGGGAAGTCAGGTATCTCTCAGGCACGTTCGCGTCTCGGGTGGGAACCGATCCGAGAACTGCACGACGAGATCGTCAAGCCCATTGCCATCGCAGATACTCAAGGAGCCTGGTTCCATGACTGGCGTGTGGTCAGTCTCGATGGCAGCACCCTGGACATCCCCGACGATCCCATCAGCGCCACTGAGTTCGGCCGGCCATCATCAGCTCGTGGCGAGAGCGCATTCCCGCAGATCCGCTTTGTATCCCTGGTCGAAAACGGCACCCATGTGTTGTTCGCGACCCGCATGGGGCCTTGCACGGCAAGCGAGCGCGTCCTGGCCGGGGAGGTGATCGGCTCTCTCACAAAGGGAATGCTTTGCCTCGCTGACCGCGGATTCTACGGTTTTGCCTTCTGGAACAAGGCACGCGAGAACGGAGCGGACCTTGTCTGGCGCGTCACCTCCACCATCCGCCTTCCCCGGGAGAAAGAACTGGAGGACGGCTCTTACCTGTCCACCGTGTATGCCAACGATAAGGACCGCCGGTCAAAAATGAATGGTGTGGTGGTGAGGGTGATCGAATACACCTTGGATGGCGTTCGAGATCCCCGGCTGCCATTACCCACCGAGGAGCCGAGCTACCGGATCATCACGACCATCCTGGATCCGAAGGCGGCACCCGCCAAAGAACTGGCGGCCCTTTATCACGAGCGGTGGGAAATCGAGACGGCCTTCGGTGAACTCAAGACCCATCTGCACGGCCGCCAGATGCTCCTTCGCAGCAAAACCCCCGATCTCATTCGCCAGGAGTTCTACGGGCTCATGATGGCCCACTTCGCAGTCCGCGGTCTGATGCACGAAGCCGCCCTGAAGGCAGAGGTGGATCCGGATCGCCTATCGTTCATCCACGCAGTGCGAGTCATCCGAAGAGTCCTGCCACATATGGCAGCTCTCCCCCCCTCGGGAGTTCCGCGAAACCCACGCGAAAGTGCTGCGGGAAATCCTGGATGAACCCGTCAGCTCCAGCCGTTCAAGATGCAATCCCCGTGGGGTCAAACGCAAGATGAGCGGCTGGAACCTCCGGGATCGAAGCCTGATCTGCAATGCCCGTATCAGACCAGTTTATACCGTGGTTGCACCTAAATGAACCGTATTGCGCTTAGCTTCATTCGTTAGGCATCCATGGGAGTTCCTTATGCCCGTGACCATTGATGAATCAGATTGGAAACATCTCAGGCAACTTCACAAAGTTGCCCTCGAAAGGTTTTCCAAACGAATCCTCGAAGAACTCGACCAAATTCGAGCTGATTCTGCGAAGGACTTTCATCAGCGATTCTTGGCAGCATATGATCTTATTGATTCTCGGAACAAAGACATGGCTATGGCGTTCGATGATCCCCGCCGTTCGCATG
>CAYVDY010000956.1:0-1710 GCA_964450255.1 uncultured Candidatus Solibacter sp.
CCCCGACGCTGGTTAACGAAGCCCGCGTCGGATTCTTCAAGGACCGGCTCTTCGACGGCGTCAACCCAGCCCTCGCTCCGCCAAATGGTCTTCAGGGCCAGCTCTCCGTTCAAGGACAGGGCAACCTGGGCGTCGCCGCCTTCCTGCCGCGCACCCAGCCCAACGAGGATCGCTGGCAGTTCGCCGACAACCTCACCTGGATGAAGGGCAAGCACAACATCAAGTTCGGCTTCGACTTCGCCAACACGAAGGACGTGGTCGATATTCTCAATAACGGACGCGGCACCTACTCCTACGCCAACTTCACCAACTTCGCCCTGGACCTAACCAACCTCGACGGCGGCAAGCGGTGGCAGACTTTTTCTCAGACTTTCGGCGAGCAAGTCTTCACCACAACGGTGCGGGACTTCAACTTCTACGTGCAGGACCAATACCGCGTCAGTAGCCGCCTGACCCTGAACTACGGCGTTCGGTATGAATATGCCCAGTTCACCCAGCCCGGCACCCCCAATCCGAACTACCCGCAAACCGGTCAGCTCCGCCAGCCCGGCAAGAACTTCGCCCCGCGCGTAGGTTTCGCCTACTCCACCAAGGACGCTAAGACCGTCATCCGCGGCGGCTACGGCATCTTCTACGCCCGCATGCCCGGCGCGATGGTCGATGGTCTCCAGAAGAGCACCGGCCTCGCCCAGAAATCCATCACTCTCCAGGGCACTGTAGCCGCGGAACTGGCCGGCGGTCCGCTCTTTCCCAGCTTCCTGCCCACCACCACGGTCAACCCTCCGGCCGGTACCGTCAGCATCGGCTTCGCCGATCCCAATCTGGCCACGCCGTATACCCAGCAGTGGGACCTTGGCATCGAGCGCCAACTCGCCCGCGACATGGGCATCACCGTCAGCTATCTTGGCAGCCGCGGCCTGAAGTTCTTCTCCGTGCGCGACCTCAACCTCGGCGCGGCCGGCCCGGCCATCGCCTACCGCGTCAATGACGCCGCCGGCACGCAGGTGGGCACCTACACCACGCCGGGCTACCTCCGCGCCAACCGCGTGGATTCCCGCTATCAGCGCGTCACTATGATCGATAACGGCAACCGCATGTGGTACGACGCCATGGTGGTTCAATTTCGCAAGAAGGCATCCCGCTGGGCCGAAGGCACAGTGGCCTACACCCTCTCGCACTCTCGCGATTACAACCAGGGCGGCGGCGGCAGCAACCTCTTCTTCGATTCGCTGCGCACCGTTTTCAATGGCGACTATCGCGGCGAGAAGGCCACCTCTGAACTCGACCAGCGTCATCGTCTCGTCATGACGGGCCTCTTCACGATGCCCACGATGAAGAGCGACAACTTCGCCGTCAAGCAGTTCGTCAACGGCTGGAACCTGTCCATCCTGGCGACCGTCGCTTCTTCGCAGTACACTACCCCTACCCTCCGAGTGAACGGTACGCCTTTCACCGGCGCCGCCTTCAACACCACCCTCAACGGCTTTGGGGCCAACACCCGTGTGCCGTTCGAAGTCCGCACTGGGACGCCCATCGACAACATCGCCCGCATGGATGCCCGCCTGGGCAAGGTGTTCAGCTTCGGCGAGCGCATGCAGCTCCAGGCCAACTTCGAGGCGTTCAACGTCCTCAACCACGTCTCCGACACCTCGGTCTTCACTGAGGCCTACCAGCTCACCGGCGGCGTCATCCGGCCCGTTCCCTACGGCG
>CAYVDY010000957.1:0-1700 GCA_964450255.1 uncultured Candidatus Solibacter sp.
CGAGCTCGCGGAAGAAGTTCCGCATCAGGATCTCGCCGATCTCCACGGCCGTGAGCCGGATGCCGTCATCCCGAGTGAACTTCGCCGGCTGGTAGAGTTCCACCGAAATCCGGCCGAGAGCCGGGTGGTTCTCCACGATCTCGAACTTCTTGCCCACGATTTCCTTGGCCGGGATGTACTCGCCGTCCACCTGGACGATGTCATGGAACTTGCAGGGCAACCGTTCCGTCAACGCATCGGCCAACCGCCTGCCGCGCAGGATGCTGCGGCTCCGCGGTTCGGCCAAAGTGTAGATGATCTCGGTGCCGAACTCGTGGTCGTAGGGCCAGGTTTCCCTGGTCTTCTTGACCCTCTCCGGCTTGCGGGTCCCGCCGCTCAAGACGATCTTCTCGTATTCCTCGGTCGTGAAGCTGAAGCGGTAGACCGCATCCGGCTCTTCGCGCGGCGCCGTGACCACCGTCACGTGCGAGGCGAAGGAGAACAGGAACTTCTTGGTCCCGGTGCAGAACATGCCGGCCTGGTCGGACCGCGTCGCCGTGGTGGTGTTGATGGAGAAGAAGGCGCACCGGTTCTTGTGGCCCATGCCTTCGCCGCCGTCCACGATCTTGAAGTACTCCTTGGGCTCGGTCCAGATCCTGATGATCTGGGCGCCGTAGTCCCGGGTGTTCTTCTCGAGCTCGACGACGCAATGGATGTAGGACTTGCCGCCGAAGACGCGCCTGAGGAAGCCGCCGCCGATCGAAGCCTGGATATCTTGCGGCTCGTCACTGCGCACAGCGGACGCGCCTGTCACCGGGTTTTCCTTTTTCTTCATCTCTTCGCTCCCTTGCCTTTGCCGTCGGCGCTAAGCCGCATGCGGCCCATGGTGGTGCGCGCTGCGTTGTGCAGCGCCAACAGGTTGTTGGGGAATTCTTCGCTGAACAGCCGGATGGCGTATTCGAGCTCTTCGACCTCGGCGCTCAATGCCTGCCTGACGGTCGCCCTGTTTTCGGGGCTCTTCATCTGGCAGAACATGTTGAGCAGGGCGCGGGTCAGCGCCAACTGGCTCCGGGCGAACTTGATGCCGCGCGGGCCGGGATGGAAGTCGAGATTCTGGAACGTCTCGCTCGTCAGGACGAATTTGATGCCGTCCTCGGACGCGCCACCCGCATGGTCGCGGAGCATGGCGGTCGTCGGACTGACGCCCTTTTTCTTGGTCGGTAGCGCTTGGCCGCCGGCCGCAGGCAGGGCGGAATCAGCCGTTGCCGGCGCGATCTCGTCCACCACGACCCGTTGAGACGCGACCTTGGGCTGGATGCAGTCAGGCTTCGCCGTCGGCGGTCTCCGGCCGGTCTGCTCGACCGGCGATAGCCGACGCGCATCCGCGGTGATCCGTTGGACGGTCTCGAGGGAGGTCTTGCGGTCGAAACCGCGGGCCCGGTAGATCGTCGACGGATCGACGCCCAGGGCTTTGCACAAGTCTTCCAGGCTCGAGTAGCGCGGACGGACGGCATCGATCGCCTCGTTCATCTCGTCGACGGACGACTTGAGCTTGGCGACGCGCCTGACGCGCACGGCTTCGAGCCTCTTTTCGAGATCCTGGCCGGTCAGCAGGTCCATGACTTGGGCGTAGGTCGCTTCGTCCTCCAACTTGGCGAAGGCATCGTTATGCCAGACCAAAATCGACGACACCAATTCCTGCAGGTCGCCAAAGGCCGCCC
>CAYVDY010000958.1:0-1691 GCA_964450255.1 uncultured Candidatus Solibacter sp.
CGGAGGTGCAGGAGTTCGCGGCGGCATTCCCGGTGCCGGGCATCACGGACCGTGAGCGCGTTTCGGCTCAGCGTAGCATCGCAGGCCAAAGGAGGGATTAGCCATGGCCAATGTCAACCTGTCGCGCAGGCTCATCCTGATTCTCGCCACAATCGTGTTACTGACCCTGATCCTCTCGTGTGGCGGTGGTGGCGGTGATGACGCTGATGACTCCGGCGACGATAGTGGCGGCGAACCGACCGCTGAGGCCACCAAGGACAGCACAAGCGATGATTCCGGCGATGACGACGATCTCGACGTCTGCTCCCTGATTACCGCGGACGAGGCGTCCGAAGCGCTGGGCGAGAAGATTACCTCCACCGAACCCACGACCTTTCCGCCGCTGTATTCCTGCGCCTACGACTCGGAGAATGGCGTGATCATACTGACCGTTGTCACAGGCACCCGCGAAGAAGTCGAGGAGATATACGAGGTTGGAACGGAAGGGTACGAGAAAGTGGACGGCGTCGGCGAGAAGGCGCACTGGTCAGGCTCTCCCGCAGACGCGCTGGAGGTGCTCGAAGGGGATTACAACGTCCGCATCTCGGTCTTCAGTCTGGGCGAAGAGGAATTGGACTACAAGCAACTCTCAATCGAACTGGCAGGGAGCGCCCTCGACCGGCTCCCGTAGATAACCTCCCCGCTGCGCGCACAACGCCTTGTTCGGTTGCGCGGGTTGCTGCTATAATTCGGCTTTGCCCGTGGGGTGAAGCGCCTCAGTTGGCGTCCCTTGGGCGTTTAACTTTGTTCTGAGAGGAATTATCTTGCGAGATTACGAGCTTGTGGTCGTCCTTAGCCCCGAGGTGGGCGATGAAGGATTCCCGGTCACAGTGGAGAGAATAAGCAGCGTCATCCAGGGCAACGGCGGCGAGATCAAGGATGTCGACGCCTGGGGGCGGCGCCGCCTGGCCTACCCGATTCGCCACCACCTCGACGGTTACTACGCGGTCACTCATTTCTCCGCCGAGCCGCAGGCGATCCGCCCGCTGGAGGCCAACCTCGACCTCGCCGAAGACGTCCTTCGCCACCTCGTCACCAAAGTCGAAGAGGTGAAGCCTGACAAGAGGGACAGGAAGAAAAATAAGGCTGAGGAGACGAAGCAGGAATAATGGCCGGACTGAACAAGGTCATGATCATCGGCAACCTCGGCGCCGACCCGGAAATGCGCTACACCGCCGACGGCAAGGCGCTGACCAGCGTCCGCATCGCCGCCAGCCGCAACTACAACGGCCCCGACGGCGAGCGCCGCGAAGAGACTGAGTGGTTCGCCGTGGTCACCTGGCAGAAGCTGGCCGAGCAATGCAGCCAGTTCCTGCAGAAGGGCCGCAAGGTTTACGTCGAAGGACGGCTCAGCACCCGCTCCTGGGACACGCCTGAAGGCCAGCGCCGCTACAGGACCGAAGTCATCGCCGAACGAGTGCTCTTCCTCGACCGCGCGGGGGCCACGCCCTTTGGCGAAGAGCACGACCAGCAGTTCTCGGCCCCAGACATGCCGCCGTCTGCGCCCGACATGCAGCCAGAAGACATCCCGTTTGAGTAGGACAGAGTATGGCAACTGAACCCGAAGCCGTAGCACAGGACGCGCCAGCCTCCGCCGCGGCGGAGGCGCCCGCTGGCGAAGCCCGCGAGTTCCGCCCTCGGCGCCCGGAAGG
>CAYVDY010000959.1:0-1689 GCA_964450255.1 uncultured Candidatus Solibacter sp.
TTCACCAGACGCGCTACCGCAATACAGCGAACAGCTACGACCTGTGGACGGTGGAGCAGTACGAGCAATACGCGCGCGAGCTGGCTATTTTCGGCACCAATGGCCTCGAACTGATCCAGGAGAACGGCCGCGACAGCCGGGATTCGCCCCTGATGGTGCGGAGCATGTGGGACATGAACATTCTCCTGTCGCAGATGCTGGATCGCTATGATTTTAACGTCTTCGTGTGGTTTCCTTTGCTTGAGGACATCAGCGACCAGAAGGTCTATGATGAGCAGATCGAGATGTTCGGCGAGTTCTTTCAGGAGATGCCGCGCATCGACCAGATCTTCATGCCGGGCGGCGATCCCGGCGACAACCCGCCGCGCCTGCTGATGCCCTGGAGCGCGGACATGGCGAAGCGGCTGCACAAGCGTTTTCCGAAGGCGGAGCTGATCATTTCCGATCAGAAGTTCGTGGATCAGGATCTTACGGATTTCTATGACTATATCAACGATAAGAAACCGAAGTGGCTGGCGGGCATCGCCTATGGTCCCGGCACGCACCACGATCTCGACTGGAGTCTGGACCACCTGCCGAAAGGTTACAAGGTACGCCACTATCCGGACATCACGCACAACAACCGCTGCCAGTTTGGCGTGCCCAACTGGGACACGCGCCACGGCCAGACGCTGGACCGCGAAGGCATCAACCCGCGACCGACGCAGATGAAGGCGGCGCATAACCACTATGCGGCGATGACGAACGGATTCGGCTCCTACTCCGACGGTGTCCATGACGATCTGAACAAGGTAGTGTGGAGCGCGCTGGCGTGGGATCCCGATGCGGATTTGGACGCGATCCTGCTGGACTATGGCCGTGTGTTCTTTGGCGAGGCGGTAGGCGCGGATGTGGCCGAGGGACTCCGCATGCTGGAGCGCAACATGGAGGGCATGTTGATCAGCAATGAGAACGTGCCCAGGGCGCTGGCCCAGTGGGAGATGATCGGCGCGAAGGGCGGCGAAGCGATCCGGAGCAACTGGCGCTACCAGCTCTATTATTTCCGCGCCATGTTTGACGTGTATATACAGTCACGGCTGCAGTATGAGACAGAACTCGAAACGCGGGCGACGGCGGCCCTGGCGAAGGCGCCGGAGATAGGCAGCGACGCGGCCATGACCGAGGCGTCCGCGATCCTCAATGAATACGTGATGAATCGGGTGCGCCCGGATCTTCGGGTGAAGCTGGAGGAGGTGGGCCTCCAGGCGCTTCACAGCATCGGCTTCCAGTTCAGCTTCCTGGAACCCTATCGCGCGCGCAACCCGGAACGGGGCGCGCTGCTGGATAAGGTGGACGTGCCGATGAATAACCGTCCCTGGCTGGGGAATGAGTTTGGAACGGTGCGCGGGCTGGCCTCCGAAGCGGAGAAGGTGGCGCGTATCGATCGTCTGGTGAATTGGGAGAACGGGGGACCCGGCGGCTTCTACGACGATCTGGGAAATCCCTCGAAGCAGCCCCATCTCGTCTATCAGACTACGTTTGCGACAGACCCCGGATTTGTCCACGGCCCGCAGAACGCCCACTTCCGCACGCTGAACAACAGCACGTTGCAGGTGGACCCGACGCTGCGCTACAGCATGCTGGACCAGGCGGAGACGCTGTACGGCACGCCGCTGCTGGTCCGTTATGACCAGCTCGATCCGAATGCCG
>CAYVDY010000960.1:0-1684 GCA_964450255.1 uncultured Candidatus Solibacter sp.
TCGCCGTCGCGACCGCATCCTGGATGGCTAGGTTGATCCCGACACCACCGACCGGTGACATGGCGTGCGCGGCATCGCCGATGCAAAGCAGCCCTGGTCCGTACCACTGTCTCAATCGATCGACTTGCACGGTGAGGAGTTTGGTCGGCTCCCAACTCTGAAGTTCTTGCACACGATCCGCCGCAAACGGTGCCAGCTGAGCCACGCTCTCGCGGAACGAAACCAACCCCTGTGACTCGATGTGACTGCGGGAGCCCTTCGCGATCACAAACCCGCATTGCCAGTAGTCTCCGCGGTTCAGCATGATGAAGATGCGGCCGCGGTCGAATCGGCCCATCGGATCGACTGGATCGCCCGCCCGCCGTGAGAGCCGGAACCAGAGCACGTCCATTGGCGCCCCGAATTCTTCGATCGAAAGACCGGCCCGCTCGCGCACCAC
This sequence comes from uncultured Candidatus Solibacter sp., assembly GCA_964450255.1. Taxonomy (GTDB): domain Bacteria; phylum Acidobacteriota; class Terriglobia; order Bryobacterales; family Bryobacteraceae; genus Paludibaculum. The sequence continues at coordinate 440 of CAYVDY010000960.1, forward strand.
GGAATGCCGGCCATCGGCACCGACCACCAAGTCTGCATGAACCTCCAGCGCTCCTTCTCCCGTATTGACGATGAGCCCGACGATTTGATCGCCGTCCCGGACGAGATCCGTCACTTCTGCGTTCATGCGGAGTTGAAACGCGGGATAGCGTTTCGCCTCCTCGACCAGGAAGCTGAGAAAGTCCCACTGTGGCATGAAGGCGATGTAGGGGCAGCGCACAGGGAGCGTCGAAAAATCGGCGAACGTAAAGGCGACATCACCGAATTGCCCGTTCAGGCGGAGAACTTTTTGGTGGGGCAATCTGAGAAACCGGTCGAGCACCCCCAACTCATGCATGACTTCCAAGGTCGAAGGATGCAGCGTGTCTCCGCGAAAATCACGAAGGAAATCGGCGTGCTTTTCGAGTACGAGTACCGAAACACCAGCCCTCGCAAGCAACAGCCCGAGCATCATCCCTGCTGGTCCACCGCCCGCGATGCAGCAGCGCACAGTGATCGTGCTCGTTGTCATGCCTCTTGCCCTCACACTAGAAAACCGGCAATCCCTTTCGAACAGGGTACTCCGGTACCGTTCGCCATCTCACGTTTCCCGGGTTCTTCTCAATACCACCTGAACTTCAACCCCGTTCGAAGATCGCTCGCACAGAGCCAGAGGCCCCCCGTCTGCCTGAGGGCATATCCCTCTCAACGTTCGTCCTGGTCAATGGCCTCAAATATGCTCCCGACGGGGGTGCTCACCGATTTGGGATAGCAGAGCCATTTGACGAGATGACGCGCGAGATAGCCGGGATGTCCCTTGGCGCCAAGCGATGTGGCGAAGCGATTCCATTCGGCAATTCGAGGTGGACCGGCGCCGGGAAGTGCGAGAAACCACCGGGCCAACGCCGCGTTGTCCGTTGACTGGCGAACCGCGGAGAGAAACTGATCGATGGTGAGACCGAAGTAACGAAGGAAATGTCCGTCGACGCCATATCGACTCCCAAACGCCAATTGATAGAGAAACGGGAGCTGCCGATCGAGAGACAACCTCGCTTTTTCCGCGATACGCGGGAGCCAGACACAGCCGGCGAGTTGGTCTTGAGGACGAGGGAGATGCATCCGTGTGCGCTTACGATATGGTTCTTCTCTGCGATTTCACAACACAGTCGGTCGTGTGGTCGTCCACGAGCCCAACTGCCTGTATGTAGGCATAGATAATCGTGCTGCCGACAAACCGGAAACCACGCTTCTTGAGATCCTTCGGCAA
>CAYVDY010000961.1:0-1681 GCA_964450255.1 uncultured Candidatus Solibacter sp.
TACTGTTCCTGATACATGGTGACGCGTACCACGTCGTCAGGGTTTTGGGCGATGTAGATGTAATAGGGCTTACCCGCCGGCGCCTCTACCACCACACGATAGGTCGCCCATGCATTGCGGGCCACGGCGGGAGAGATGATCTCGCGGCGGCGCTCAATGCGGTCCGCCGTCACCGTCTCGCCGTCCGGCCGGATACGCTGATACTCGCTCACCACCAAAATGCGCTGGCCGCTGAGAGCAGCGCTCACAGCGGCCAGCAAAATTGCAGAACGAACCGGAGATGTCACGCTTTCCAGCTTACGCCAGGTCGAACTTCTCCTGGTGGAGGTTGGGATCGGCGGTCACCAGCACCGGGCGGCCGAGCGTCTCCTCGAGCTCCTCCAGGTACTCGTTATCCAATGATTTCAGCATTTTGGCGACTTCCGGATGCACGCGAAGCATGACGTCCTTGGTATCCACCACCTTGGCGTACTTCTGTGCCTGCGTCATGATCTCGCCGATTACCGTGCCAACGCTCTTCACATAGCCGGCACCCTCGCAGTAAGGACAGGGTGCACACAGCGCGCGCTCCAGAGACTGCTTCACCCGCTTGCGCGTGATAGCAACGAGTCCGAAGTCGTTGAACTGGAGAATCTTGTACGGCGCCTTGTCGGCCCGCATCTCCTCTTCCAGCGCCTGCATCACCCGCTGGCGATTCTTACGCTCGTCCATGTCGATGAAGTCGACCACGATGATGCCGCCGAGGTCGCGCAAGCGCATCTGGCGCACAATCTCCTTCACCGCCTCCACGTTGGTCTTGACGATGGTGTCTTCCAGCCGGTTCGACTTGCCCACGTACTTGCCCGTGTTGACGTCGATGGCGACCAGCGCCTCGGTCTGATTGATAACGATGTAGCCGCCGGACTTGAGCCAGACCTTGGGCCGCAGAGCCTTTTCCAGCTCCTGGGTGATGCCGAAGGCTTCAAAGATCGGTTCCGGCCGGGTGTAGAGCTTCACGCGGCTGAGCATCGCCGGGGCGACCCGCTCCACCGAATGCAACACCTGTTCGTACAGATCCTCGTTGTCCACCCAGACGGCCTTGAAGCCGTCGGTCAACTGGTCCCGAATCAGGCGCTGGACCACTTCCACGTCGTGGTGGAGCAGTGCCGGAGCACGGCGCTTCTCAGCCTTGCCGCGGATGTCGAGCCAGAGGGCGGCCAGGAACTGCATGTCGGCCTGGATGTCCTCTTCGCTGCGGCCTTCGCCAGCCGTGCGCATGATGTAACCGCCGGCGACGCCCTCGCGGTGCTTCTGGAGGATCTTCTTCAACCGCTGGCGCTCTTCATCCGTGGAGATCTTGCGCGACACGCCGAGATGCTCGACGGTCGGCATGTAGACGACGTACCGGCCAGGCAGGGCGATATGCGACGTGATGCGGGCACCCTTTTGACCGAGCGGCTCCTTGGCGATCTGGACGATGATCTCCTGCCCTTCCTTGAGCAGGTCGGAGATGGAGGGCATCGGCGCACGTTCGCGGCGGTCTCCGGCTTCCGGCGCATCGCGGCGCTCGGGACGGCCGGTGCGTTCCGGACGATCCGAACGCTCAGGTCGCTCGCCGCGGTCCGGCAGCGTCAGACGGAGCCGGACCGGTTCGGCTATGGGGGCCCCGAGTACGGCATCGGCCTCCTGTGCTACCGGGGCC
>CAYVDY010000962.1:0-1680 GCA_964450255.1 uncultured Candidatus Solibacter sp.
GCTCAGCCGTCATCTGATCGGATTCGAGATGCGCGGCCGGGGCATCGGGCGCGATGGCTATGAAGTCCGCGTCGATGGTACGTCTGCCGGTTGGGTGACCTCCGGCGGGCCGTCGCCGACGCTCAACAAGAACATCGGAATGTGTTACCTGCCGATTCATCAGGCGCAACCGGGCGTGGCCATCGAAGTGGTGGTCCGCAGCCAGCCTGTGGAGGCGGTGACCGTTCCCATCCCATTCTATAAGCGACCCAAATGACATATCCCGAAAACTACCGCTATACCAAAGAACACGAGTGGGTTTCCGTCGAGGGAGACACAGGCACGGTGGGGATCACGTTCCACGCGCAGAGCGAACTGGGCGACATCGTTTATGTCGATCTGCCCAAAGTTGGCACGAAGGTCGACATTGGGCAGAGCTTCGGCTCCGTCGAATCCGTGAAGGCGGTCAGCGACATTTACTCGCCCGTCTCGGGCGAGGTGACGGAGACAAACGCGATCCTCGCACATGCCCCCGAAAAGTTGAATGAAGACCCGCATGGTGAAGCCTGGCTGGTCAGGATCAAGCTTGCCGACACCGACCAAGTGGGCAGACTGCTCGATGCCGCGGCATATCAGGCCTACATCGCCGGCTGAGCAGTTCCGCTAGCCGCCGCCCGGACGTTACAATAGTGCCAGGGAGTCCGCCCTGGCACTCTCTTCACCTCCGGGAGCCATCACTTTTGCGATACTTACCGAACTCCGACGCCGACAGGCGGGCTATGCTGGACGCCTGTGGCCTCAGCGATCTGTCTGAACTTTACGCTCACCTGCCTGCCTCCGCGCTGCTCGACCGTACCCTGGATATCCCCAAGGTCAAGTCCGAGTACGAGATCACGGACTATTTCCAGGCGCAGGCAGAGAAAAACGCCGCGGGTTACGCCAGTTTTCTCGGCGCCGGCGTGTACAGCCACTACCGGCCCGTGCTTTGCGACGTTGTCGTGAGCCGCGGCGAATTCCTCACCTCCTACACGCCCTATCAGGCCGAAATCGCGCAGGGCACGCTCACCACGATTTTTGAATTTCAGACGATGGTGTGCCAGTTGACGGGCATGGAAGTGGCCAACGCTTCCATGTATGACGGTTCCACCGCCGTTCCGGAAGCCGCCATGATGGCGCTGCGCATCACGGGGCGGAGCAAGTTTCTGGCCGCCGGCAATCTGCATCCGGAATACCGGCAGGTGCTGGATACGGCGGCGCGCAATGCGCAACTGCACGTGGAGAGCTTCGGCTACGACGCGAAATCGGGCTGCATCGATCTGGCGGATCTGGAAGCGAAGCTGAACACGGGCATCGCCTGCGTCATTCTGCAATCTCCCAACTTCTTCGGAGTGATCGAGGATGTGAGGGCCGCCGCCGAACTGGCGCACAAGCATGGGGCGCTGCTGGTGATGGTCTTCTCCGAAGCGGTGTCGCTGGGCCTGCTGGAACCGCCGCGCGATGCGGATATCGTGGTTGGTGAATTGCAGTCGTTCGCGATTTCGCCGAGCTACGGCGGGCCGTTCGCGGGCATCATTGCTACTAAGGAAAAGTACATCCGGCAGATTCCTGGCCGGCTCGTTGGCGAGACGAAGGACGCGGAGGGCAATCGCGCCTTCTGCCTTACGCTCTCGACGCGAGAGCAGCATATCCGCCGGGAGAAGG
>CAYVDY010000963.1:0-1678 GCA_964450255.1 uncultured Candidatus Solibacter sp.
GCCGGGATCGTCATCGGGCCCGTAGCTCAGCGGTAGAGCATCTGACTTTTAATCATCCGAACACGTTCAACTAAGTCCCTGATTTCGCTGCGGGATGCCGCACGATCTTTCTTCCTGCTGGGGCTATTTCGGGGAGTCGGCGTAGCGCCTCCCGCAGCTCCGGGTCCGCCACGTGCGCATAGCGCTCCGTAGTGGAGATGGCAGCGTGCCCGAGCGAGCGCTGCACGATTTCCAACGCTGCTCCCGACTGCCGCAGCCACGTCGCGTGCGTGTGCCGCAGATCGTGCCAGCAGAAGTCGGCAATGCCGGCCTGCTCCAATCCCCTCTCGAACGCCCGGCGCCGGTTGGTGCCGTCGAAGACGTAGCCAAGCCGTCGGCCTGACGTGCGCGCCAGCACGTCCAGCGCCTGCTCGCTCAGCCAGACCGTGTGCTCCCGGCCGCCCTTGGCCTCCACCAGCGCGTGGTTGCGATCCATGTGCACGTTGCCCCACATCAAGGAGAACGTCTCCGCCTCCCGGCAGCCCGTGTACAGCGACCACTCCACGGCCAGCGCAAGAGGGGGCGGCAGCGCGCCCAGAAGCCGCGTGGCCTCCTCCGGCGTCAGCCACCGCACGCGCTTGCTTTCCGCGTTCATGAAGTCCGTCCAGTCGATGACGTGGGTGCGCTGCTTCCACTTCTTACGCGCCCGGCTGTGCATGCCGCGCCAGACCGCCAGCGCGCGATTGATGGCGTAGGTGCCGCCGCCCTCCGCCACGCGTGCCTGCACGAAGTCGTTCACCTCCGCGTCCGTCAGCTCCTCGATCAGCATGTCGGGATTCACGCGCCCGAGGATGGCGGCGGCATAACGGTTAACTTCACTGGCCCACGTGGGGCTGAGCTTCTTTCCGTGCTCCTGCCAGTAGCGCTCGAATCCCTCGTTGAGGGTGAGACCGGCTGCAGCTGGCGCTTTCCGCGCTTGCTCCCTGGCCTCTTGCTTGAGGCGGCGTTCTTCTGCTCGAGCTTCGCGCTCAACCGTTGTCTTTGTGCTTCGATAAATCCTGCGGCCGGCGACCTCGAACTCTGTGTAATAGAAGGGCGAGTCCTTGCGCTTGAAGACGGCCATTGCGTCTGCTCCTCCACGAACCGGCGCACGGCCGCCGGCTGGTACAGCCTTGCTCGCCCTCGCTTGACGTAGGGGATGGGCCCGCGGCGCACCGTACGAGGGGAGCACCGCAGCAGCCCAGCCACTTCAGCGATGGTGAGCAAGGTTTCCACAGCTAGGCCCCGAACGGCCACAGCCCATAGGTTGCAAGGCAGATGGCCATGACATGCGCGGCCACCCGCGGCAGCCTGTCCGCCAGCTTCCTGGTCATGCCGGCCACCGACTGGTCGTCCTCCGGACTGCCCGGCAGGATCCCGTTGGGAATCGGCGGGTAGGCCTCCTCCGAGGCCGGGGCGTGATACTGCGGCGCCGGCACGGGCGGCACCGACGGCATGCGGGCAGGCGGAGACTGAATCACAGGCGCATGGACCTGCGGCATGTACGGGCTCTCGTTGAACGTGCCGCCGAGCTTGCCGCCCATCCACTGGCACACCTCCCCCAGCGACGACCGGGCAGCCGAAAACGCGCCATCGCCCGTTGTGATCACGCAGCCGCCTTCAGCCGCGCGAGTGACAGCGAAGGCAATCTTCTGATCCG
>CAYVDY010000964.1:0-1677 GCA_964450255.1 uncultured Candidatus Solibacter sp.
AAAGCGGCCAATAGTTTCCGTAGCTTAGCTGAGGAGGAGTTCATCGATCATGCGCTGGCGGTGAGTGGCCAGCCGGCCCGATTCCGAGAAGCGCAGCAGAACGGCCTGCGAGAGCTGATCGGAATGGAGGTCGATCCATTGCTTCAGATCGGCCAGACGGACAATGACGGGATGCGGCCCGGCGATCCAGCCCACGCGCAGGCCAGGGAAAGCGAGTTTGGAGTAGCTCTTGATCTGGAGAGTGTCGCCGGATTCGTCCAGTTGCTTCAGGGTGGGCAGCGGCTCGCCCAGGTAGCGCAGGTCGCCGTAGATGTCGTTTTCAATGAGGACCAGGCCGGCGGTGCGTGCGACTTTCAAAAGTACCTGGCGGGCGGCCAGGGGCATGGTGACGCCGGTGGGGTTCTGGAAGTTGGGCGTGACGACAAGCAGGCGTGGCCGCTCGCGGGCGATGAGGCGCGGCAGAGCCTCCACGTCGATGCCGTCGGAACCGACAGGCACGCCCACGGTGCGCACGCCGGCGCGGGCGAAGACGTTCTTGAGGCCGGGGTAGATGGGGTCTTCCACGAGCACTGCGTCGCCAGGCTGGGTGAAGAGCCGCTGGAGCAGATCGAGCGCCTGCTGGCAGCCGTTGGTGATGAGTAAATCGTCGTGGGCCGGCGCGCCGGCGAGGCGCTGGCGGCGGTGCGGGGGGTAGCCGAACGGGGTACCGAGTTGGGGGATGGAGGCGGCTTCCCTGCCCTGGATTACCTCCGAACAGGCGGCGCGGAACTCCTCGATGGGAAAGGGATCCTCGGCCGGCCGGGCGGAGGTGAAGCTAATGGTATCTGAGCCCGGCGGAAGCGTGGGGATGGGTGGGTCGGCCAAGGGGGCGGAGAGGAAACGCTCGTCCCAGGTGATGGAGGAGTCGACGGGCGGCGGGCCAGCCACGAAGCTGCCGCGTCCCACGTGGCCTCGAATCAGACCCTCGGTTTCGAGAAGCTCATAGGCGGAGGCGACGGTGGTACGGTTCAGGCCAAGTAGGCCAGCCAATTCGCGGGTTGGCGGAATGCGTTCACCGGGTGCAAGGCGGCCGGAGAGGATGGCTTCGCGGACAAACGCGTGCAACTGCCGGTAGATGGGCTCGTCGGACGAGTGATCGAACTGGGGCAGCGGCAACATCTCTTACCCCAGACAATAACAGACTTGGCTGGATTGGATCAACTGATTGGCGGAGCGAAGGGGACAACGCGAATCCGGACGCCGGCTTCCTGGAAGAGACTCATAGTGCGATCGAAGTGCTCGTTGTACTGTGGGCTGGAGTACTTGGCGAAGCGGGTCTCGTCGGTGACCACTTCGACGATGCCGGCCTGGACGATGGCGCGGGCGCAATCCATGCAGGGCATGAGGTCGGTGTAGATGGTGCAGCCTTCCAAAGCGGTCCCCGCGCGGGCGGCGTTGTAGATGGCGTTGCGCTCGGCGTGTTCCACCCAAAGGTATTTTTCGGGGCGTTCGAGGCGGGCCGGGATGTCGTCGCGAACGCGGCGGGGCAGGCTGTTGTAGCCCGTGGAGCGGATCTCGTGGGCGGGCCCGACGATGATGCAACCGACCTGGGTGGAGGGATCCTTGCTGCGCTTGGCGACGACGCGGCAGATTTCCAGGTAGTAGTGATCCCAATCGGGCACAGGCATGCAGTACAGG
>CAYVDY010000965.1:0-1668 GCA_964450255.1 uncultured Candidatus Solibacter sp.
TTGCCTGACCCAGTCGGCGAACTGGGCCTCGTCGAACCCGCCTTCTCGTACATCGAGATAGCGCACCAGCTTCGGCCTCGAGGGGCCGGGCGGCGGCGGGACCAGTTCGGCGCCACGAAAGAACGACACCTTCACGTATTTGGCGAACACGTGGAAGCTGAGGAAATAGCGGCCGGGCCCCATGCCATACAAGGGTGAATTCCACTTCACCGCCATGAGGACGGTTGGCACGGGGACGGAGGCCGGTGAGCGAAATGCCGGTACCGCCGGCCTGCCCCTTCTTGGCCTTGGAGAACGCGAGGATTCCCAGGATCGCTGCGATCAGTCCGAGCAGAATGCCGCCGACGATGGTCCACGAGAACAGGACCGCGAGGACGCCGCAGATCAGGGCGCCGATCGCCATTCCGCTGCCGGGCTTGCTCGGTTGGGTGCTGTAGTACGGGCCACCGGGCGGCGGGCCGTAGGGGGGTTGGCCGGGCGGCGGGCCGTAGGGAGGTTGGCCGGGCGGCGGGCCGTACGGGGGCGGGCCTTGCGGAGGGTACGGCGGCTGCGCGGTCATGGTGGTCTCCTCGGTAGAGCACAAAGCCGCCGATGCACTGTAAACATCAGCGGGCGCTGGCCCGGACACTACTGGGAAGTACCTCGAAACGCCCGGATTATCGGATATTTCGCGTGTGCGTCGACCGATTCCGCTGGATAACTACGGCGAGCCGCCGAGCCGGGCAGCCATCTCCCACACAAGCACCTCGGCGCCTTCGGCGGACGTGATCCGTTGGCCGCCGGAGTTACTCAGCCGCACAGCGTCTCCCGTATACAGCGGACCGACACCTTCCATGTCCGCCTCACCCCGCGCGACGAAGACATGGATGAACGGGGCATCCGGCAGCCTGACCGGCTTGCCGGGGTGCAGCCGCGCCACGTGTAGCGCGGCATGCCTATTGGAGATGTCGATCGCGGAGCGATTGCGGTACTTCTCCATCCCGGTGGCGATCGGCACCAGATCGCCGGCGTGCAGATCGGCATCGACCTCCAGCTGCCGGTAGCCGGGGGTGATGCCCGCGGCGTCCGGCATCACCCACATCTGGACGAAGTGCACCGGCTCCGAATGCTTCTCGGCTCCGAGCCGCCACGAGTCGTTCTTCTCGCTGTGCAAGATCCCGGTGCCGGCACTCATCCGCTGCGCAAGTCCGGGATAGATCACTCCGGAGTGGCCCAGCGAATCCTGGTGGACCAGGCTGCCCTCCAGTACCCACGTCACGATCTCCATATCGCGGTGCGGGTGGGTTTCGAAACCGGAGCCCGGAGCGACGATGTCGTCGTTGTTGACGAGGAGCAGTCCGTGATGCGTATTGTCCGGGTCGTAATGCTGGCCGAAGGAGAACGAGTGCTTCGAATCCAGCCACGCGACACGGGATTTCAGGCGATCACCGGATCGGTGTACGTCTACGTGCGGTGTTGCCGGCGCCACCATGCCGTCCTCCTTCCTGCCCGAACTTCGCGTGTGTCCAGCCTACGATCACTTTGCCGTGTAGGCCGAGAATTCACCGTCAGCGCAGCGATTCGTGCGCCGCAGGGATAGAGCCGAGCCGCCCGGCCTGGAAATCCTCGAACGCCTGCAGCACCTCGGCCCGAGTGTTCATCACGAACGGGCCGCCCATCGCGATGGGT
>CAYVDY010000966.1:0-1666 GCA_964450255.1 uncultured Candidatus Solibacter sp.
CATCGTCGTCGGTTGAAGGACTATTGAAAAAGGGGGGTTCGTGATGTCTCAGATGATCAGCACCACCGCGGCGCCCGCGGCTATTGGACCGTACAGCCAGGCCATACGAGTTGGCGATCTGCTGTTTCTTTCGGGCCAGCTTGGTCTCGAACCGGCCTCTGGCCAGCTACGCGACGGTGTTGAAGCGCAGGCTGAGCAGGCCATGGACAACATCGGCGCCGTTCTGGCTGAGGCTGGCGCCGGGTTCGCGCAGGTTGTGAAAAAAACGATCTTTTTGGCCGATATGGCGGATTTCCAGACTGTGAACCGTATCTATGGGGCGCGCTTCGGCGCGTGCCCTCCGGCTCGTTCGACCGTTCAGGTGGCAGGCTTGCCGAAGGGTGGTCGGGTCGAGATCGAAGCAGTTGCATATCTCGGTTCTTGACCGCATGATTGTTGGCACCGCGGCCCAATTCCGGTTCTCCCCACGGATTGGGTCGCCGGTGGAAGTGCGGAGTGCGTGAATCCATGGCACTTAGTCCGATATTGGTGCCACGTTTTGTGCGTTGACAGCGCAAACCACTTGCGTTTTGCCTGGACCTCCATTATAATCTCTGTAATCTTCGTTGGAGGGGGAGTCATCGTTCGCATGAATACCCAAAACGACCTGCAGTCCGCCCAGACTGCGCAGGGGTCCAACCCCATGGACGAGCTGCCGCTCGATGCTTTCGATTTCCATAAGCTACACGTGGGCGACGTTGTAGACGGCGTGGTCATCAGCACTAGCCCTACAGAACTCCTTGTGGACATCGGGTACAAGTCCGATGCAGTCGTGGACAACCGAGAGATCGAGCGTCTGGACGCGGAATTCCTTGATAGCCTCGCGGTTGGCAGTTCCGTGGTCGCGTACGTGCTCCAAACGGAGAACAAGGACGGCAACGTCGTCATCTCCCTCACTCGCGCCCAACAAGAAGCCGATTGGCGCCAGGCCGAAGAACTGCTTAATACTCAGGAGATCTTCGATGGCATTGTCACCGGCTTCAATCGCGGTGGCGTGATTGTCAAGGTGGGTCGCGTACGAGGTTTCGTCCCGGGGTCACAACTATCCGGTCGCTGGCAGGCACAAAAAGACACGAACGGCGATCCGGAGCTAAGTTGGTCTGGTCTTGTCGGCCAGAAGATGCAATTCAAAGTTGTCGAACTCGATCGCCAGCGAAATCGGTTGATCCTCTCGGAGCGCGCTGCGATGCGCGAGTGGCGCAAGGGTCAGAAGGACCGGTTGCTCTCAGAGCTGAAACCGGGTGACACGGTGACAGGCATCGTGACGAGCATCGCCGACTTCGGCGCGTTTGTCGATATCGGCGGTGCAGATGGGTTGATTCACCTCTCAGAACTGTCTTGGCAGCGCATCGGGCACCCCAGCGAAGTGCTCAAGGTTGGTCAGGAAGTCGAAGTCTACGTTCTAAACGTTGAGGAAGAGCGCAGGCGTATCGCCCTGAGCCTTCGACGGATGACGGCTGAGCCCTGGACCACGATCAACGATATCTATGCCATCGGGCAACTCGTTACCGCCACCATCACGAAACTCACAAACTTCGGCGCCTTCGCCCGGATCGACGATGCCATTGAGGGGCTGATCCACATCTCTGAACTGGCCGACTACCGGGTGAACCACCCGAAAGAGGTT
>CAYVDY010000967.1:0-1648 GCA_964450255.1 uncultured Candidatus Solibacter sp.
CGGCGGGGAGAGCGGGGTCGCCGGCCAGCGGCTCTGCGCCGGCCCAGCGGCGGGTAGGCTCGTGTCCGGAGACGTAGGCCATGTAGACCTGCGCGGTGGGACCCACCTGCATCGGCATCCCCTTGAAGCGGGGCGCCTTGACCCAGGAGTATTTCCCAGAGTGGTCGACCTCGCCCGGCTTGGGATCTGTCGTCTCTTCCCACGGGTGCCTGTCCCAGGAGTCCTCGTAGTGGGCGCGGGCTATGCCCTCCGTCACGTTGTCCTTGAAATGCTTGTCCTGGAAGGAGGTGATGGGGGTATAACTCGCGGGGTTGCCGGCGACGATCGTCCCTCCGGGCATGTCGAAGAGGGTTCCCCTGGTGTCGAGCGGGAGCTCCGGGACCGCGAGGTAGTTGGTGACGCCGGCGCCGTACCGGAACCAGTCCGGATACATCGCGCCGATCGCGCAGACGTCGGGGACGTAGACCTGCTGCACGAATGCGACCACCTCGTCGAGGAGCGACTTGACGGTGTAGAGTTTCTCCATGTTGAGCGTGGCGGGATTGTCGAGGTTGATCGCGTTCGCGACGCCGCCGACGGCCAGGTTCTGGATGTTGGGCGTCTTGCCGCCGAGGATCGCGACGGCCTGGTTCGCCTTCCGCTGGATGTCGAGCGCCTGCAGGTAATGGGAGACGGCGATCAGGTTCACCTCGGGCGGCAGCCGCATGGCCGGGTGGCCCCAGTAGCCGTTGGCGAAGGGGCCGAGCTGGCCGGCCTTCACGAAGGCCGCCAGCTTCTCCTTCACCGCGGTGAGCGCCTGGACCGAGTTGCCCGGCCAGTTGCTGATCTTGCTCGCCAGCGCCGCCGTCTTGGCCGGATCGGCGCCGAGCGCGGAGACCACGTCGACCCAGTCCAGCGCGGACAGGTGGTAGAAGTGGACGATGTGATCGTGCTGGGCGTGCGCCGAGATGATGATGTTGCGGATCAGCTGGGCGTTGAGCGGGATCTCGAGGCCGAGGGCGCTCTCCACGCTGCGGACGGAGGCGATGGCGTGCACGGTCGTGCAGACGCCGCAGATGCGCTGGGTGAAGACCCAGGCGTCGCGCGGGTCACGGCCCTGCAGGATGGTCTCGATGCCGCGCCACATGGTGCCCGACGAGTAGGCCGTCTTGATCTTGCCGCCGTCCACCTCGAGGTCGATGCGGAGGTGCCCCTCGATGCGGGTGATGGGGTCGATGGTGATGCGCTGGCTCATGGAAGGACCTCGACGTGGTGAGGGGCGGCGGCGGACTTCGAGCCGTCGGCGGCGGTCGTCGCGTCGACGCCGCTCAGGATGGGGAAGAGCTTCACGAAGAGCACGTAGACCGTGACGCCGATGGCGCCCAGCGTGATGGAGAAGAGGATCTCCATCGGCGTGGGGAAGTACGTCCAGCCGGGCGCCGGCTGGTAGGCCACCAGGTACGTGTCGAACCGGTAGAGGGCGCCGGCGAAGAGGAGGAGGAGCCCGGCCCCGAAGAGCCTGCCGCGGTCCGCCCGCACCTTCGGGTTGAACAGCATGACGGCGGCGGCCGCGAAGAGCACCAGCTCCAGCAGGAAGAAGAACCCGTAGAACATCGGGGAGCCCATGGCGGCGTGGCGGGCCAGGACCATCGGGTCGCGGAAGCGCCAG
>CAYVDY010000968.1:0-1644 GCA_964450255.1 uncultured Candidatus Solibacter sp.
ACCGCGATCGAGGACTGGGTCCGCCCACAGGGCACGTCCCCGGCAGCGAAGGACCGCGTCGAATACCTGGAGCGACTCACCGAGGCGGAGGCCAGTCTCACTAATCCGGATGAAGTACTGCTCACCTGGGGTTACCACCACTATTTTCACGGAGAATTAAAGAAGTCGGACCTGGATGCGATCAGCACGACCCGACCAATCATCGTGTGGCATCGTTCCGCCCACGAGTTTTTCCTCAACACGGCGGCAACGCAGAAATATGGAGTGACGCGAGGTTGGTTTGAGAAGCAGAGCGCCAGCGTCAAGGCGCAAGCGGATTTCGCCAACGCTCACTATTGGGAACAAGCGGCATTCGCCGTCATGCCCTTGATTTCTTCAGCCATTGCCTCGCCTGATCGCATCAAGGCGGGTCTGGAATTCGTAGAGAGCTACTTCCACGCCAACGGTGTGACTCTGGGTTGCGAGCCGGGCGGGATCGCGTCCAAGAAGATGCAGGACGTACAGAACTCGGTGATGAGCGATTCCGCCTCTCCCTTTCGCTTCTACTTCATTGTGGATGGAAAGTCGATCACGGCCGCGTACCCGGATGACAAGGTCGTGGAGGAGAGCGAGAGACTCCTGACGTGGGGACAGGGGATGACGGCTTACCTTCCCCGCCAGGTCAAGCTCTTCGCCGATGGCGCGATTTTCTCCCAGTTGATGCAGGTGAAGGGAGGCTACAAGGACGGGCACAAGGGCGAGTGGATGATGGACTTAGACTTCTTCGCGCGCACGATGCGCGTGTACTGGGATGCCGACTACCAATTGCATATCCATGTCAACGGAGATGCCGGTCTCGACATGGTGCTCGACCAACTGGAACTCAACATGCGCCGGCATCCCAGGTCGGACCACCGGACCGTGATTGTCCACTTTGCGGTGTCGACGCCGGAACAAGTGACACGCATCAAACGTCTCGGGGCGATCGTCAGCGGCAACACGTATTACCCCGTCGCATTGGCCGATAACTACCGCACCAACGGTCTCGATCCGGAACGAGCGGATTCCATGGTCAGGATGGGTGATGTCGAGAAGGCGAAGATCTCCTATTCCTTCCATTCCGACATGCCGATGGCGCCGGGCCAACCGCTGCTGCTGATGTGGGCGGCGGTCAACCGCATCACGAACGATGGGAATCTCCGTGCGCCCGAGCAACGGGTGAGTCGCGAAGGGGCGCTGCGGGCCGTTACGATCGATGCCGCCTATTCCCTGCAGCTGGAGAAGGAAGTGGGCAGCATCGCGCCGGGCAAACTGGCCAACTTCACGATCCTTGGTGACAATCCGCTCACGTGTGATCCAGTTCAGATTAAGGACATTGCGGTGTGGGGCACTGTGCACGAAGGTCGCGTGCTGCCGGTTCGGACGCAGCGCGTCGAGGTCCGTAACAGCCTCTCCGCGCAGGACATGGAATTGCAGCGAATTCGGCGCCTCAACGCGGCATATGAGCAGCAATGGCAGTCCGGCGAGCTGGCTGGCCTCGGCTTCGTCACGTCACTTGAGAGTGGTCTGCAGCGGGCACAAATCGGGTGTGGTCCTGGGTGTTTGTGCGCGGTCTCCCGCGAGCTCGTAGCTGCCATCGAATTTCAAGTCACCAAGGAGCCTGCC
>CAYVDY010000969.1:0-1644 GCA_964450255.1 uncultured Candidatus Solibacter sp.
CCCACCTTCTCTTCATCGTTCATCGCCATGCGCCCGAACGTCTCACGGATATCCTTGGCCGCCGCCAGCGGATCGGGGTTGCCGTTGGGGCCCTCGGGATTCACATAGATCAGGCCCATCTGCACCGCTGCCAGCGGCCGCTGCAAATCGCGCTTGCCGCTGTAACGTTCATCGGCCAGCCATTTCTTCTCCGGGCCCCAATAGACCAGGTCCGGCTCCCACTCGTCCGCGCGTCCGCCCGCGAAGCCGAAGGTCTTCATCCCCATGTTCTCCATCGCCACATTTCCGGCCAGCACAATCAGGTCGCCCCACGAGATCTTCCGGCCATACTTCTGCTTCACCGGCCAAAGCAATCGCCGAGCCTTATCCAGGTTGGCGTTGTCCGGCCAGCTGTTCAGCGGGTCGAAGCGCTGTTGGCCGCCATCGCTGCCGCCGCGCCCGTCCATCACGCGGTACGTGCCCGCACTGTGCCAGGCCATCCGGATGAAGAACGGCCCATAGTTGCCGTAGTCCGCCGGCCACCAGTCCTGCGACGTGGTCAGCAACTTGTGAATGTCCTGCTTCACTGCCTTGAGGTCGAGGCTCGAGAACGCCTTGGCGTAGTCGAACTCCTTGCCGTACGGGTTGGACTCAACTGAATGTTGCCGGAGCGGGGAGAGGTTCAGTTGCTCCGGCCACCAGAATTGGTTGGGTTTGGGCTGCTGCGCGCTGGCTATCCCCGCTGCCAGGAACGGCGCGGCGGCAACCACTAATCCTGTGAATAAAGACTTCAGGTACTTCATACTGGCGAGTGTAAGGCAAGTCCTTGACATAGGGCAATACGATTGCGACTATAGTCCGCATCGGCTTTACCTATGGCACAGACACCACGGCTGCGCGGCTTCGACCTACGCCAATTGGAGTACTTTTGCGCGGTCGCGCGCACCGGCAGCTTCACCAAAGCGGCCGAGGAACTTGGCATCGCCCAGCCCTCGCTTTCCGAGCAGATCGCCCGGCTGGAACACAGCCTCGGCGCGGCGCTATTCGAAAGGTTGAACCGGCGCATCGAACTGACGCCGCTCGGTCAAGCCATCCTCGGCAAGGCGCAGGCCCTGCTGGAGGACGCCGCCGCCTTACCGGATTACTTCGAAAGTGCGCGCGAAGGCGTGCGCGGCCCGCTGCGGGTCGGCGCGATTCCCACCATCCTGCCCTACTATCTGGCGCCGCTCCTCAAGGGCTTCACCGGGCGCTTCCCGGACGTCGATCTCCACGTTCGCGAAGGTACCACCTCGGAACTGGTCGGCCAGGTGCTCGATGGCATGATCGAAGTGGCGGTGCTCAGCCTGCCCGTGGAAGGCGCCGGGCTGGTCATGAAGGAGCTCTTCCGCGACCCTCTCTATCTGGCGGTCCGCGAAGACCACCCCCTCGCCTCCGAGGAGAAAGTCCACTTGCGGCGCCTCTCCGAGGAACGCCTCCTCCTCCTGAAGGACGGCCACTGCCTGCGCGATGAGACCCTGGCCATTTGCGATCGCGCCAGGGCCCGTTTCACCGGCCAGTTCGAAGCGGATCAGGTCCTGACCATCTTCGAGTTGATCCGCGCCGGCTGCGGAGTCGGCATCGTGCCGGAAAGGGCGCCCGGCCTGAGCCCGGGCTGCCAGCCACTCC
>CAYVDY010000970.1:0-1640 GCA_964450255.1 uncultured Candidatus Solibacter sp.
AAGCGGATTCTCCAGCCAATTCGCAGCGTCGTCGAGTGAGATGGGGTGGCGGTCCGACTGCCGTGAACTTCAGGACAGCCCATGCATAAGGCCTAGCGCGCGAGGTCAACGGCCTCAACCCGTTGGAAGCTGCGCCCCATCGACGCCGAGAAGAGTTCGCAAATCGTTTCTGTCGATGACAGAGTGGTCCGCCGTTAAGCAAGCTCACGCCTCTGTACGGTCTTCCGCTGGGGCCTGCCGGAATCGGCCAGCCAAACTCACATGGGTAGCCCAAGCTGCAAGGCGTTTTCGGGGATAATTTCGCAGTCAATTTACCATGGACGATTCACAGTGGAATTACGCTCAGTTGCCTGAAGTTCTGGGTGGCGGCACCGGTTACGAGGTCCGCACGGAGGGCGACTTCGACGCTGCCTTGCGCAGCGCATGGGCGAACTGCAGGGCAATGAGTCTGCTCCACGTTCATCTGAGCCAAGATGATTTTAGCCAGCCGCTTGAACGCTTGGCGGAACGATTGCAGGCTCGCGTGTAGCAGCAGTGGGTGGTGGCTACTCCACGCGTTTCAGGCAATTCAGGATGTCGAGCGACTCCTTTTCAATGATCTCACCGGCCCGCGTGGTGAGGTAAGAGTGCTCTCCGAACCACGTTTCATAGCTGCCTCCTGCGAACGCCTTGGCCGTCGGCACATAGCCGTGAGCGCCGTTTGTCAGCTCCACGACCATGGTATGCCGGAATGGTGACTGTTTCTTGATGCTCATGCCGATTTCGCAGAACAGCTCATTCGCATTCGTCACGATTGCGAAGTCATCGCCAATGCGGATGCCGGTGAAGAAGTATTGGTAGGCTGATTTATCGTTCTGCTACATGTCGTTGAATGCCTTCCTGTAATGCTCGAGCTGGCTGGGCCAGTTGCGGGCGATCTCCGCCTCCTTGAATTCCGGATGCTCTCTTCCCGGCATTTGCATTTCCCGGCTTTCAATCGAAAGCGACGGCTTGGCGATGGGTTCGAGCTGTCCAAGGCACTGCATAATTCCTCCGCCGAGCGTTTCGCCAAAGAGATCCGCTCTTGCGCTGTAAACGGGATTCACGTCGCCACAGGATCCGGTGAGAAACAGCACGGGCAGTTCATAGCCCAGGTGCTCCTGGACATACTTCTGAACATCGCCGGGATAATCCGCAGAGACGGTGAGGTCACGGGTATTGGCGGCGTGACAGGCGAAGTTATACACGACTGCCCTGTATGTTCCATCTTTGCCGATCACTGCCAGCACATCGAACTCGGGATCGACCGGGCCTTCCGCTTGGTATTTGTCTGCTTCCGAAGGCTCCAACTGCCATCGGTTCCAGGTTTTGCCATCTTTGATCACCCTTCGGCACTCGCTCACGCCCTCAGCCTGGCCCTGCGAGGTTCCGAGCCTGCATGGCGTTAGATCGCGCACCGCAATCGCCACCGCTTCCGCAATCGGTGTTACCAGTTGGTCTTTGTAGTAGGGCCACAGCGGGCCGCGGTGAGTATGGGAAACGCAGATAATGACGTTGCTGGCTGGAATGCCGGTGGTCTTCTCGATCTGCTGCCGCGCTCTCACCACATGTTCCACGGGGTATTTCAAGGTGTCCAGGGTGACGATCACCGCCTTCTGCCT
>CAYVDY010000971.1:0-1637 GCA_964450255.1 uncultured Candidatus Solibacter sp.
GCGCCCCGATTTCAGCCAGCGAATGCTCGCCGTCGAAATGCTGAATGATGAAAAAGTAATTGAGCGGCAGCACGAGCTTTTCTTTACTCAGTCCCGTGGGATCCCACAGAACCATGTACTGCTCCTCACCTTCTTTGATCGGTGAAAACTGTAGATTTCGAAGAGCGGGACACTGCTTAGGATTGTTTGTGGGTGTCGTAGTCATGGAGCTTCTCAATGGAGCGCCATTGTAACGAGGGGATTACGTTCGCTGCAACCGCGGAACTGGTGCAAATGGTCTATCTGGTCTGTTCGGTCTATCTGGTGTATTCGTTCCGAAGACGAGACAGACAAGATAGACCGAATAGACCAGACAGACCTATTTTTCTTCAGGCGGATGACTGCTGGACCGGCGAGCCATCACCACCAAGGTAAGGATGGTCAAACCCAGGAGCCAGAGGCTCGGCCTGCCATAGGCGGAATCGGAGAATTCAATGAGATCGGTCAATCGCCCGATCAAGAGCGACATGCGGGCCATCACGGTGTAGCCGAAGGCTGCGCCGAACGCGATCATCAGGAAGAGAATTCCTGTCCGGGCCACGACCTTGCCTGGTCCCGTGTGCTCGACGGAGAAAAAGAAGTAGAACAGGACCGAGCTCACGCCGATCAGGATAACGATGGTATTCAGGCTGCTGGCGGGATTCAGGAGGTTCCACGTAAAGGTCACGCCCTCTCCCGGTACCAAGGTCATGAGCGGACGGACCGTATCCTCAATCTGTTTCAAAATAAAGGAGGAGATCGTTCGTGGAATGGCCAGCCCCGATCCCACCCCCACGATGAAGGCAAACGCATAACGCGAGATCCAGGCGGCTTTCGGGACATAGCGCGTCAGCATGAGCATACCGATGGCCACCGGAACCAGCAGCGCCCACTCCCCGTTCTCGACGATCGGCTTCCAGACGAGATGCACAATCACGGTGTCGTAGGTCTTGACGATGGTATAGCCGACCGACACGCCGACGTAGAGATTCTCCGCCAGCTTGAAGAGCGGGTTGTCCTTATACAGGAACGAGAAGATGAAGAGGGTCAATCCCGTCGCCACCCACCCACCGATGATGGTTTCAATCGGCATCGTCCGTTATGCTCCCGACTGGCCTTGCTGTCTGGCAGTGCTGCGCGATGAGAAATAGAATAGGTTACACATGATGACCAGCACGATGATGGCAAGATGGGTGGCCGATTGCGCATCCATACCGGCAACGGCCTTGCCCTTCTGGTCGATAAGAATTTCATATTCCGCTGCGCCCCGCAGCCCGCCGATCAGGCCGTTGATCTGGCCGCTGCGCAACAACGGATAGAGCCCCGGCGCCATGACGCCCGTGCAGCCGCCGCCGAGTTCGAACTTGTATTTGTCCTTGCCGAACACATACCAGGCTTCCACGCCGGGATTGCCGGCGCCCAAGCTGACAGCATAGTTCACATCGCGCAGGTTGGCGACTCCATGAAGGACCGGCAATCCTTTCGTGGGTTTGCCATTGTAGTCGGCAGGGAACGCGCCATAGAGATCCTGCCCCATATTGATGATGACGGCGGTTCCACCGGGGCTCCACCCGAGAAGTACATAATCCTTCCCGCTTTCCTTCCCCATCCCGCGAGCC
>CAYVDY010000972.1:0-1636 GCA_964450255.1 uncultured Candidatus Solibacter sp.
GCAGCCCCAACGTACCCCAGCCCTCACCCCCCGCTGCTCGAACCCGCTCGCGCGCGCCGCCAGTGCGGCGTCCGACTTGTGCAGAGCTTCCCTAGGCCAACACGCCTTTCATACCGACGATGTGCTCGGCGATCCGGGCCCGGGCGTCGAGTAGGCCCTTGGGGACGAAGGCGGTGAAGCGCGCGACGGTCTCGAGGTGGCGCTCGAGCTCCGGACCGTCGGTGTCGTTGCCGAAGAGCACGCGGGCGTTCGTCGCCAGGCGGTCGCTGGCGTCGGCGACGAACACGGCCACCATGTCCTGCTCGAGCTTGGCCTTGTCCTCGCCGCGGCGGCGTATGAGCTTGGTGGTGCGGACGACGGCGCTTTCCATGGCGTAGACGTCGATGATCATGTCGGCGAAGCGCTCGAGGTGCATCTGCTTGCGGCCGATCTCGGCCGGCTCGCGTTGCATCAGGAGCTTGGTGGTGTAGGCGACCAGACGCTTCGCCTGGTTCACCGCGTGGACCTCGTCGAAGAGCGTGTGGTCGACCGGCGGATGGTGACCGTTGCCGCTCGCGAGATCGGCCTCGACCTCCTGCATGAAGTCCAGTATCGGCAAGCCCTGCGTCATCACGCGCTTCATCATGGTGGCGGGGATGAGCAGACGGTTGATCTCGTTGGTGCCTTCGAAGATGCGGTTGATGCGCGAGTCGCGGTAGGCGCGCTCCACGGCGTAGTCCTGATGGTAGCCGTAGCCGCCGTGGATCTGAACGCCCTCATCGACGACGTAATCGAGCGCCTCGCTGGCGAAGACCTTCACATAGGAGCACTCGATGGCGAACTCCTCGGCGCCTTTGAGATGGTCACCGAATTTGTCGACATCGCCGGCCACGCGATAGCTCATGGTCTCGGTGGCGAAGATCCGGATCGCCATCTCGGCGAGTTTGTGCTGGATGACGCCGAAGCGGGCGATGGGCCCTCCGAAGGCCTCGCGTTCCTTGGCGTACTTGAGGCTGGCATGGAGTACGTTCTTTGCGCCGCCGACTGCGAAGGGGCCGAGCTTGAGGCGGCCGAGGTTCAGGATGTTGAAGGCGATGATGTGGCCGCGGCCGATCTCGCCCAGCAGGTTCTCGACAGGGACCTTCACGTTGTCCAAGTAGACGGCGCAGGTGGAGGAGCCCTTGATGCCCATCTTCTTTTCTTCCGCGCCAACAGAGACGCCGGGATAGGCGCGTTCCACCAGGAACGCCGTGAACTTATCCTTGGCGCCGTCGATTTTGGCGAAGACGGTGAAGAGATCGGCCTTGCCGGCGTTGGTGATCCACATCTTCGAGCCGTTGAGCACGTAGTGCGTGCCATCGGCGGAGAGATCCGCGCGGGTCTTGGCGGCCAGCGAATCGGAACCGGCGTGTGGCTCCGTGAGCGCGTATGCTCCCACCAGTTCAGCGGTGCAAAGGCGCGGCAGGTACTTCTGCTTCTGCTCCTCGGTGCCGAACAGCAGCACGGGCAGCGTGCCGATGCCGGCGTGTGCGCCGTGCCAGCCGGAGTACGAGCCGTCCTTGGAGAGTCCTTCGGCGACCACCATGGCGGAGATCAGGTCCATCTCCATGCCGCCGTAAGCCTCCGGTACGATGACGGCGGTCAGGCCCAACTCGGC
>CAYVDY010000973.1:0-1628 GCA_964450255.1 uncultured Candidatus Solibacter sp.
AGGATTCACGGACCTGAAGAACATCGCAGTGGCGCGATTAATGCTGGACAACATCCCGCACATCAAGGCGTATTGGGTGATGATGACACCGAAGATCGCTCAGGTAGCACAGCGTTTCGGTGCCGACGACATCGACGGCACCGTGGTGGAAGAGAAGATCTATCACGACGCCGGAGCCGAGACGACGCAGGGGTTGCGTCGGAATGAACTGTTGGGCCTGATCCGCGCCGCGGGACGGGAACCGGTGGAGCGCGATACCGCCTACAACCGCGTGGAACGGAGCGAGTCCAGCTTCGCGATTCTCGTGTGACCTGCGATTTTCCATTAAACTGTTAGAACAACAACTATGGCCTTCAGTTTCCGCCATTCCATCTGCAACGAGGTCTACCAGGGTTGGGACTTCGCCAAGGCCTGCCGGCACATCCGGGAGACCGGCTATCAAGGCATTGAGATCGCGCCCTTCACGCTCTCAGAGGATCCATGCAACATCCCTGCCGCTGATCGTAAGGTACACGCGGACATCATTGCCGGGGAGGGCCTGACGTTTGTCGGGCTGCACTGGCTCATGGTGGCGCCGAAAGGACTGCATGTAACGACTCCCGATGACGACCTGAGGCAGCGCGGGTGGAATCACATCCGTGGGTTGATCGACCTGTGCGCCGACCTGGGGCCGGATGGCGTGATGATCTTCGGTTCGCCGCTGCAACGCGGAACCACCGGGGGAGCGACGCGCGAAGAAGCGACTGCACGGTTTACCGAAGGTCTGGCTTCGGTGGCGGCTCAGGCGGAAGCGCGCGGCGTGAAACTCCTGGTGGAGGCGCTTCCCGCCAACCAGACCAACGTCGTGGGCTCACTGGCCGAGGCCGCGGGCATTGTGAAGCAGGTGGGCAGTCCCGCGATTCAGACGATGTTCGACACTCACAACGCGGTGGATGAAACCGAAACGCACGCCATACTGGTGGAACGGTATTTCGATCTCATCCGCCACGTGCACGTGAATGAGACCGATGGCGGCCACTGCGGCACGGGCGACTATGACTTTGCACCGGTCCTGGCAACTCTCAAGCGGCTGGGGTATCGGGGCTGGATTTCCCTGGAGGCCTTTGACTTTGCGCCGGGGGCGGAACGGATCGCGACGGAATCGCTGCGCTATCTGACCGCGACAATCGAGAAGCTATGAGCCGTGTGATTGTGACTGGCGGCGCCGGCTTCATCGGGTCGAGCGTAGTTCGCGCATTGCTGGCTGCCGGCGCCGAACGAGTGGGTGTGATCGACAATCTGCTGTCGGGTAAAGAGTCCAATTTGGCCGAGATCCGTGACTGCGTCGATCTTCATATCGCCGATATCCGCGACTATGAAACGATCGCTCCCATTTTGAAGGGGGCGGATCGGGTCTTTCATCTGGCGGCGATACCGTCGGTTCCGCGTTCGATTACCGAGCCGGTGCCGTCCCACACGGTGAACATCGATGGCACCTTCAACGTGTACCGGGCTTGCGCCGAGGGCGGAGTGCGGCGCGTGGTGTACGCGGCCTCCTCGTCGGCCTACGGCGATACGCTGGTGCTTCCGAAAACCGAATCGATGGCCCCGTGTCCCAAAGCGCCCGATGCAGCGCAGAAATTGAAGGG
>CAYVDY010000974.1:0-1624 GCA_964450255.1 uncultured Candidatus Solibacter sp.
ACGCCGCCGTCGGCTGATCCGTCTGCCCGCACTGCAGCCGGATCTCCCTCGGCAGATTCCCATGCTGATCCCAGCCCCGGTGGAACAACTGAATGAACCGCACCCCGCGCTCGGCCAGCCGCCGCGCCAGAATGCAGTTCGCCGCATACGTCCCCGCAGTCCGCGCGTCCGGCCCATACATTTCGAACACCGAATCCGGCTCCGCCTTCAGATCCGTCAGCTCCGGCACCGACGTCTGCATCCGGAACGCCATCTCGTACTGCGCGATGCGAGTCTGGATCTCCGGGTCCTGCGACTCCTCATACTCCGCCCGGTTCAACGCCCCCAGGTCATCCAGAAACCGTCGCCGCGCGCTCTGCTCATACCCCGCCGGATCCTTCAAATAAAGCACCGGCTCCGCCCCGGCGCGGAACTTCACGCCCTGATACCGCGTCGGTAGAAACCCGCTGCCCCACGACCGCTCCGCCAGCGCCTGTGAGTTGCCCTTGCCCTGCGACACCATCACCACGAACGCCGGCAGGTCTTTGTTCTCGCTCCCTAACCCATACGACACCCACGCGCCCATGCTCGGCCGCCCCGCCAACTGGAACCCCGTCTGGAAGAACGTGACCGCCGGATCGTGATTGATCGCCTCCGT
The DNA here is from genome assembly GCA_964450255.1 of uncultured Candidatus Solibacter sp. Taxonomy (GTDB): domain Bacteria; phylum Acidobacteriota; class Terriglobia; order Bryobacterales; family Bryobacteraceae; genus Paludibaculum. The sequence continues at coordinate 638 of CAYVDY010000974.1, forward strand.
CCGCATCGACTTCACAAACGTCAACTTGTCCGCGATCTTCGAAACATGCGGCATCAGCTCGCTGATCCACGCCCCGCTCTGCCCGTGCTGCGCAAACCCGAATACCGATGGCGCCACCGGGAACTTCTCCTGATACGCCGACATCCCCGTCAACCGCTGCCCCATGCGCACAGATCCCGGCAGATCCACGCCCCGCAACTTCGCCAGCGCCGGCTTGTGGTCGAACAGATCGATCTGCGACGGAGCCCCATGCTGGAACAGGTAGATCACCCGCTTCGCCTTCGCCGGGAAATGCGGCAGCCCTGCCGGCATCAGATCCGCCAGCGCCGCCGCGCCCAACCCGCCCGGCAATCTCCGCAAGAATCCCCTGCGCGTCATCGGTCACTACTCCTTCGAAAGCGTCTCGTCCATGTTCAGCATCAGGCTCGCCACCGCCATGTACGACGCCAGTTCCCGCTCGTCCAAACCTGCCGCCATCGGCCACTCGCCCTGCTTAACATACGCCGCCGCCCGCTTCGCATCGCTCGCAAAGTAGTCGCGATGATAATCCAGAGCGCTCCGCAAAACGGCCAATTCCCGTTCTTTCGGCGCCCGCGCCGTCAGCCGCCGGAACCCGGAAGTCAACCGCGCCTCCGCGCTCGTCCCCTCGCTCAGCATCCGTTGAGCCAGCACCCTCGCCGCCTCCAGAAACGTCACGTCGTTCATCAGGTTCAGCGCCTGCAGCGGCGTGTTCGTGCGGCTGATCCGTACCACGCAGCTCTCACGATGCGCCGCGTCGAAGTTCGCGAGCATCGGCGGCGCGATCGTCCGTTTCCAGAACGTGTACAGCCCGCGCCGGTACAGGTCCGGCCCATGACTCTGCTCGTAATCCATGTTCTGCATCGAGATCTCGCCCCACAGCCCGGCCGGCTGATAAGGCTTCACCGACGGCCCGCCGAGCCGCTCCGTCAGAATCCCAGCCGCCGCCAAAGCCTGATCCCGCAGCAT
>CAYVDY010000975.1:0-1130 GCA_964450255.1 uncultured Candidatus Solibacter sp.
GCCCTTCAAACCGGTCAGTCCCGCCTTTCATTCCATTTGAAGACGCTCAAGGACGCAGGCATTCTACAATACCGGCGGGACGGGCGGTGGGTTTACTATTCACTGAATGAGGAGACAATCACCGAGGTGTCCGAGTTCGTAAAATCCTTACGCGCCCAAGGCGGCGGCTCTTCGGCCAAGTCCCAATGCTGCGACTAGCCCTTTTTTTGCCTTCATCCATCAACGGTTATTGATTGGTCGGACGAAAGGGAGGGCACCATGGAAAACCAGAACCGAAAACTGAAAGAAATCGTCAAAGGGGAATATGCCCAAGCAGCCCTGCAGGCCAAGCGTGGCGGCAGCTCCTGCTGCGGAACGCAACCGGCGAACAAGTCCGATCCGATCACGTCCAATCTCTACGAGGCCACGGAGACCGCCGGCCTCCCGGCCACAGCGTTGGCGGCCTCGCTCGGCTGCGGCAACCCGACAGCATTGGCCCAACTCGTGCCGGGCGAGACTGTGCTGGACCTCGGCTCCGGCGGAGGCATTGATGTCCTCCTGTCCGCCAAACGCGTCGGCCCGACCGGGAAGGTGTACGGTCTCGACATGACGGATGAGATGCTGGCGCTGGCCCGCGAGAACCAGCTTAAGGCCGGGATCGAGAATGTAGAGTTCCTGAAGGGATAGATTGAACAAATCCCTCTCCCCGACAATTCACTCGATGCCATCATTTCCAATTGCGTCATTAACCTGTCCACCGCCAAGGACCGCGTGTTGGCTGAAGCCTTCCGGGTGCTCAAACCGGGCGGCCGCCTGGCGGTGTCGGACATCGTCGTTCGGGGACCGGTCCCTGTAGAAGTTCGGCTCAACGTAGAACTGTGGATCGGATGCGTGGCAGGAGCGTTGGAAGAGTCCGAGTATCGGGACAAGCTGGCGAAGGCCGGGTTCCAGGACATCACCCTGGAGCCGACGCGCATCTACCGCGCCGAAGATGCCCGTGATTTCCTTCAGGGCGCCGGCCTCGATGTCGACGCTGTCGCAACCGAGGTGGACGGAAAATTCATGAGCGCGTTCGTGCGAGCCAGCAAGCCACTCCTTTCGGGCGTGGCGAAAGAGCACAGGGGATAAACATATGGAAATACCCATCGCAG
>CAYVDY010000975.1:1140-1617 GCA_964450255.1 uncultured Candidatus Solibacter sp.
CCGGCCGCTTCAGAGAAACGGCTCAACCTGTTCGAACGTTATCTCACAGTCTGGGTTGGGCTCTGCATGCTGGCGGGACTCGCAATCGGGAAACTGTCTTCAGGGCTTGTCAACTCGCTCCGGTCGCTTGAGCTCGGCGAGGGCAGCCAGGTGAATATTCCCATCGCCGTTCTGATCTGGCTCATGATCATTCCGATGATGATGAAGGTGGACTTCGCCTCGGTGCGCAACGTCGGAAGACGTCCGAAGGGACTGGTTGTGACCTTGCTCGTCAACTGGCGATCGATCCCAACGCCACACCCGAATTCAAAGCCGCTTCGGCGGCAGCGCCAAGCGGATTGGCCGGTGCGCCGCCGCGGCCGTACGCCTATCCGGCCACACCGGAAGAGCAGGTGCCACTCTCCAAACGAACTGCGGTCACGGTGCTCTCGTCATTGGTGGTGGTGGGCCTGCTCGCGACGGCAGGGATCACGATCA
>CAYVDY010000976.1:0-1615 GCA_964450255.1 uncultured Candidatus Solibacter sp.
AGCACGGTGAAGGAACGGCCACGGATCTCGGCGCAGGCGCCGATCCCGACGTCGGCGCAGTCGGGATAGTAGATGTAGCTGTCCCGCTCACCCACCAGGTAAGGACGGAACCTGGTCAACGTCTCCATCAGGTTCAGATCGGCCAGCGGCAACCCGTTGTACTTGTCCGCTTCGGAGAACCACAGCGCCTTGAGCTCTTCGAGTTTTTCCGGGTGTTCAGCCGCGAGGTCGTGACACTGACTGCGGTCTTGCTCGATGTGGAACAGCTCCCACCGGTCCTTCTCGAAATGCGACCAACCCGCAGGAGTGGCAGCGTGGATGGTGTTGGCGAACCAGCCCTCATGCCAGATCCCGCGGGTGCCCAGCATGGTGTAGAACTGCGTGGTCTTCCCCGTGTCGGCAGCCGGATCATCAAGGGCCGCCTTGAAACTCACTCCGTCCAGCGGCTTCTGCTGGATTCCCTTTACGGTGTCCGGGGGTGCCATACCCAGCAGCTCGTAGACGGTCGGGGTGATGTCGCAGACGTTGACGTAGTTGTCCCGGACCTCACCGTGGGCGGCAATGCCGTTGGGCCAGGAGATGATTGCGGTGTCGGCGATGCCGCCTTCGTGCGAGGAGTAACGCTTGAACAGCTTATAAGGCGTGTTGAAGCCCATCGCCCAGCCGATCGGATAGTGGTTGTAGGTCTCCGGTCCGCCGAGGTGGTCGAAGAGCTTCATGCTCTCTTCGACCGTGTCGATGTAGCCGTTGAAGAACTTGCCTTCGTTGACCGAACCGTTCGGGCCGCCCTCGCCGCTGGCGCCGTTGTCGGAGATCACCACGATGATGGTGTTGTCCAACTGGCCCGACTCTTCGAGGTAGTCCAGGATCCTGCCGATCTGGGCATCGGTGTAGCTCAGGAAGCCGGCGAACACCTCGACCATCCGGCTGAACAGCTTCTTCTCCTCGGCATCGAGCGAGTCCCAGGGCCGCACCGTGTCCTGCAGCGGCCACGGTTCACCGTTGGGACCCTTGACGTCGATATAGGGGTTGATCGGCGACAATTCGGTGTCCGGGGGCACGATCCCCATCGCCTTCATCTTTTCCAGCGTGATCTCGCGGTACTTCTCGTAGCCCATGTCGAACACGCCGTCGTACTTGTCGGCCCATTCGGAGAACACGTGATGCGGCGCGTGGCCGGCACCCGGGCAGACGTAGCTGAACCAAGGCTTCTCGGGGGCGATCACCTTGGCATCGCGAATGAACTGAATTGTCTTGTCCGCGATGTCTTTTGACAGGTGGTAGCCCTCTTCGGGAGTACCGGGCGGGTTCACCGGATGGTTGTCGTACATCAGGTCGGGATACCACTGGTCGGTCTCACCGCCCATGAATCCGTAGAAGCGTTCGAAGCCGCGCGATGTCGGCCAGTGTCGCTTGGTCGCAGCCATGCTGGCCTCTTCCAGCGGCGTCAGATGCCATTTGCCCACGCAGTAGGTGTTGTAACCGCGTTCGCTGAGCACCTCGGAGAGCAGGGCGGTATCGGCGGGGATGCGCCCGTTGCAGTTGGGAAAGCCGTCGGTGAATTCCTCGATGGTGGCCATGCCGACGGTGGTCGCGTTGCGCCCGGTCAGCAGCG
>CAYVDY010000977.1:0-1614 GCA_964450255.1 uncultured Candidatus Solibacter sp.
GCCGGCTCCGGGCGCCAACCATGTCGAGTTCGGCGCCTTCGCGCGAGTCGATCGGCTTGCGGACGTCTGAAGACCGAGGCTGCCCGGCCTTGGCATCGTCCTCGAAGTAGGCCGGCAGCAGATTGGGATGATTGGGAAACATCTCCCAGAGCAGTGGCAGGATGCCCTTGTTGGAAAGCACGATCTTCCAGGGCGGCTCGATCCATTGCGTCGGGGCGGTTTGCACGTTGGCGCCGAAAGCGTCGCGCAGCATCCACTCCCACGGATAGAGCTTGAATGCGAGTTCGATCGGACGATCGTCCATATCGACGAACTTGCCCCTGTTGACGCCGACGCTTTCGATATGGAGCGCCGCCGTTCCGGGCCCCGCCTTATGAGCGGTGTCTTCGAGATAGTTCAGCGTGACCGCATCCTCCGGATTCTCGTAACTGCCGGTCAAATGCAGGCGGCGCCCTGATGCGATCTCTCTCCACCGTGAAATCAGGCTGTCGTGGATGGCGTTGAATTGATCGGCGCGCCTGGGAATGATCTGGCGCGCGACGGCTTGTTCGAGCCAGGTCCATTGGAATACGGCTGCCTCGAAGATCGAAGTTGGTGTGTCGGCATTGTATTCAAGCAGTTTGGCCGGGCCGCAACCATCGAAGCTGAGATCGAAGCGACCATAAAGGCTGGCGTCGCGGCGCTGCCAGCTTTCGACGATCAACGGCCAGCAGGGCGCGGGAATTTTCAGGCGCTGGAGCAGGTGTTCGTCCTTGATCACGCGGCCGGCCAGTTCGAGACACATGGCGTGAAGTTCGCCGGAGGGTGCTTCGATCTGGCGTTCGATTTCGTCGAGCGAGAAGGCGTAATAGGCGCGCTCGTCCCAGTATCGTTCGCCGTCCATTGTGTGAAAATCAAACCCCGCAGCCTCGGCGGTCGTCTGCCAGTCGTCACGCTCGGGGCAGGTGATGCGCTGCATAAATTAGCCGCCGCGCGAGAAAGATGCGGCGACGGCGTGGCCGAACGAGCCAAATCCGCCGCGCGTGGTGTGGCTGACACCAGCATCGCTCAACGCGCCTCCCGAGGACGAACTGCGCGACGATGCACCGCTGCCACGGGACGAGGAGCCGCCATAGTAGCCGTGGCCGCCGGAGGAGGACGATTGTCGTGACGAGCAGGAGGTGGTTTGTCCGGGGGCGAGCGCGGGATTGCTCGGTTCGCAGTTTTCCCGCGGCATCATAGCGTAGGCGCCGCCACCAACGGCGAGCGTACCCATCACCAGCAACGCCACGTGGCGGGAGCGCTTTGCCGGCGGCGATGGCTCCGTTGGAGGCGGTTGGCGTTTGCCGAAGTGGTTGTGGGTATTTCCAGCCATGATCAGTAGATCATCGAGGCGGCGTTCAGCGCACCCGCTGCCAGTGAAGCCAGGCCAAGCCAGATTGCGGGGGCGAGTTCGCCGGCGGCAATTCGTCCAGACAAGTTCGGGACTGGAACGCGCACGATGAAATAGACCACCACCTGCACGATGAGCGCGATGACGCTCCAGATCAGGCAGTCGATGACATTGGCGGCGTGAGTGATGGCGCTGACGGGCGTCGGGCCTTCCATCGCGTCGGGCAACCACACATGCAGCGG
>CAYVDY010000978.1:0-1608 GCA_964450255.1 uncultured Candidatus Solibacter sp.
CGTCGCCGGGGCCGGGTCGGTGAAGTCGTCGGCGGGCACGTAAATCGCCTGCACGGACGTGATCGAACCCTTCTTCGTGGACGTGATGCGTTCCTGCAACTCGCCCATTTCCGTCGCCAGGTTCGGCTGATAGCCCACGGCCGAAGGCATGCGGCCCAGCAGCGCCGAAACTTCGGAACCCGCCTGTGTGAACCGGAAAATGTTGTCGATGAACAGCAGCACGTCCTGCCCTTCTTCATCGCGGAAATACTCTGCCACCGTCAGACCGGTCAAGCCCACGCGCAGGCGCGCTCCGGGCGGCTCCGTCATCTGACCGTAAATCAGCGCCACCTTCGATTTCGTCCAGTCCGTCGGATCGACAATGCCGGACTCCTGCATTTCCAGCCAGAGATCGTTACCTTCGCGCGTCCGCTCGCCCACGCCGGCAAACACCGATACGCCGCCGTGCTTCATCGCGATGTTGTTGATCAATTCCATGATCACAACCGTCTTGCCCACGCCCGCGCCGCCGAACAGACCGATCTTGCCGCCGCGCAGATACGGCTCCAACAGATCGATCACCTTGATGCCCGTCTCGAACATCTGCAGGCCCGTCGACTGCTCGTCGAACTCCGGCGCCTCGCGATGGATGGGAGCTCGCTTCTCCGTGTTCACCGGACCCATCTGGTCCACCGGCTCGCCCAGCACGTTCAACACGCGCCCCAGCGTCTGCTTGCCCACCGGCACCGTGATCGGCGCGCCCGTCGAGATGCACTTCATCCCGCGCACCAGGCCATCGGTCGGCTGAAGCGCCACGCAGCGCACCCGCCCTTCGCCGATGTGCTGCATCACTTCCACCATGATGTCGATCGGCTCCGGCCCTTCAAAGCCCTCGCTCACAATCCGCACCGCCGTGTAGATGACGGGGATGTGGCCGTCCGGGAATTGGATGTCGACGGCCGGGCCGGACACCTGAATCAATTTTCCGAGTACTTCCTGATTCGCTGCAGTGGACATGATGAATTTCCTATTGAAGGGCGCTTGCGCCGCTGACAACTTCGATAATTTCCCGCGTAATGCTCGCCTGCCGCACACGGTTCATGTACAGAGTGAGCTTGTTGATGACATCGTTGGCGTTTGTCGTGGCTGCGTCCATGGCAGTCATGCGTGCCGCGTGTTCCGCCGCCGCAGACTCCAGGAACGACTCCAGCACCTGAAGCAACACATAACCGGGCAGCATGTGCTCCAGCAGCTCAGCCGGCTCCTGCTCGAAGATGTAGTCCCGCGCCGGTTCGCCGCCGTCGGCCACCGCAATCGGCAGGATCTTCTTCACGGTCAGGTTCTGCGTCAGTACGCTCTTGAACTCGTTGTAGATCAGATAGACCGAATCCACTTCCCCGTTCGAGAAGCGTTCGATCATCTTGTCCGCCAGCGGCCGGGCGTCCGCGAGTCCCGCGTTTTGCGAGATGCCGACCACCTCTCCGCTCGACTTCACATGGCGCCGCATGAAGAAATCGCGGCCCTTCCGGCCGTACAGCTCGATCTCCACCTGCTGGCCCGCATGCTCGATCAGAAACAGCTGCGCCGCCTTGATGAGATTGGCGTTGAAAGCCCCGGCCAACCCGCGAT
>CAYVDY010000979.1:0-1608 GCA_964450255.1 uncultured Candidatus Solibacter sp.
AAAAGCTGAGCCGCGGGGTCGCCGCAATGGCGTCGATCGCCGCCAGCGGTGCGCTCTGCCCGCGCAGCTTTCGCCGGCACTCATCCCGAAACAGCGCGGCCAGCGCTTCGGTCTGGGCGGAATCCAGAAGCGTGTCCTGCAACTCGCTGGTACGCCGCACCACGGGCCGTTCCGCGGCAAACGCCAGCGCGCCCTCCAGCAGATCCCCCTCTACCAGCCTGTCGATGATCCCGTATGCCAGCGCGTCCGCCGCCTTCACTGGCTCGCCGAAAGCGCACATCCGCATCGCCTGCTCCACGCCCGCCAGCCGCCGCAGCCGCTGCGTCCCTCCCACCCGCCTGCCCCCCGCCGACCAGCCGCGGCAGCCGCTGCGTGCCCCCTGCGCCCGGAATCAGGCCCAGCTTCACCTCAGGCTGTCCGACCTGCGCCGACGCCACAGCGACCCTGTAGTGGCCCGCCATGGCCGTCTCCAGACCTCCGCCCAGCGCGCTGCCGTGGATCGCCATAATCACAGGCTTGGCGGAGCCTTCCACCTCGTCCAGCAGCTCGGCCAGATTCAACGGCGGCGCCTCCCCGGATACGATCCGCGCGAATTCGCGGATATCGGCGCCGGCGATGAACGTCCGCCCCGTGCCGATGATCACCACGGCATGGACGCCTTCGTCCGCCGCGGCTTCGCGCACCGCCGCAATCAGCCCCTCCGGCACGCCTGGACTCAGCGCGTTCACCGGCGGATTGTTCACGGCCGCAATCAGCACTCCGTCGCGCCGGGATACCTGCACAAGTTCGCTCATCATGAATGTCCTACACTGATTGTTTGAAACCGAAACCGCTCAATCGAAGAGAGCTCAACGAGCTCATGCCCAAGATGCCATTCAATCATCTTCTGGGCCTGCGCGTGGGTCGTGTCTATGCCGACGGCCTCACGATGGAGCTCGAGATTACCGACGCGCTCAAAAATCTACTTGGCACTCTGCACGGCGGAGCAACCGCTTCGCTGATCGACGCGGCCATTGGAGTGGCCATCATCGGCCAGCTCGGCGGGCGGCCGGCCACCACCGTGGAACTGAAGTTGAACTATTTGCGGCCCGCGACGCACGGCAAGGTCCGGGCACGCTCGAAAATTGTCAAGATCGGGAAAACTCTGGCTGTTGCCACGGCCGAGGTCCACGACGTTCACGGCCACCTCATCGCCATGGGCAGCGCGACATATCTGCTTCTATCCTGAGGCAAGACCATTCCGGCGGGCAGCGGTCAATTGGCGGAGAAGACCCGTCGAATCCTCGGTCCCGGCCTAACGATGCAGAAAAACCGCCCCATCGACGCTGCGGGCCGCGAGAACCAGAAGACCGGATGCAGCCAGAGCGAGTTCCGGCCTGGAGGACGCAAGATTGGCCTTCTTTCTCCGCCCCGGCCGTGCTAAGGTTTACGTGGTCAATTCAGACAAGCCTGCCTGACTTGAAGGAGAACTATGAGAAAGCTCTTTATGGTTTCCCTTTTGCTCTCGCAGTTCGCGGTCGGCACGCCGCTCGCCTTCACCGGCCGGTCCTCAAACAACGAGAAGCTATACGCACAGAGTCCCCCAATCCTCGCGATCGAATCGTTCGA
>CAYVDY010000980.1:0-1608 GCA_964450255.1 uncultured Candidatus Solibacter sp.
GAGCACGGCGGCGGTGGCGGCGGCCTGGCCGAGGGAGAGGAAGGTCTGCTCCAGACGGATGGCTCCGTAGGCGACGTGGGAGGACGAGGGGCAGGTGGGCGTGATGAGATTGGTGGCCTCCGCGCGCCGGGGGATCAGGGCGCGGTAGGCGATGCCGAAGGGGCCCCAGTTGTTGTCGTCGAAGACGAAGCCCTCGTTGTAGGCGGCGCCGTCGCGGACGATGCGTCGGACGCTGTGGGTGTCGGTGGGCCAGAAGGCGACGGCGATGGGATCGGGCACGGGCGTGGGGTTGATGCGGCGCGTGTGGTGCTCCGTGATGACGGAGTCGGGGACAATGGGGCGGGGGTCGCGGCCGTAGGGTTGGCGGGGCCAGCCGGGGGTATCGGTGAACTCGTCCTTGCAGAGACCCCAGGGAGCCCAGGCGGCGCGCAGGCCGGCGGGCATCTCCGGATCGTTGGCGAGAAGCCAGAGGAGGCCCTGGGTGAAGTCGCGGTGCTGTTCGTAGATGCGCCGGCGGGTTTGATAGCTGCCGTTGGGCCAATCGCGATTCATGCCGTAGAGGTTGGCGGAGAGGTCGTGCCAACTGCCGAGGTCGGTCTTGCCGTTGGGGAGGTTGGCGGAGGGAGTCCAGAGCTTGCCGCCGGCGCGGACGTAGCGGAAGTAGATTTCGTATTGGGAGCGATCGAAAGCGGCGGGCTTCTGGATGGGGAGGCGGTTGGCCGGATCCCTGGTGAGGCAGATGCGGAAGCAGAAGGCCTGGATGTTGGTGTCGGCGGCGCCGGGGGTGCCGAGCGGCTCGTCCTGAATGGTGGGGATGAGGCCGCTGCCGGGATCGCCGGGGATCCTGTAGGGATCGACGCGGACCTGAAACTGGGCGTGGGTGGTGTTGGCGCGGATGCCGTTCTTCGTCTCGTTGTACTGGGCGTTGGCTTCGCGGCCGTGAGTGGTTTGGATGCCGGCGGCGGCGAGGAGGTCGCCTTCGAGGGTGGCGTCGAGGAATGCCCTGCCCTGGAACCGTTCGGCGGACTCGGTGAGGATGGCGCGGAGGGCTTTCGTGCCGGGCGCCCATTCCACGGAGGTGCGCAGCGGTTCGCGGAGGCGGCGGCCGCGCATGACGGACACCCCGGCTTCGCGGAGGAGGTCTTCGAAGACGGCTTCGGCGACGTGCGATTCATAGCGGTAGACGGGGCCGGACTGGCCGTACTTGCGGCCAAGGCGGAGATAGAACTCGCGGGAGATCCCGCCGATGGCGACGTCGTTGGCGAACCAGTGGTTGTTGACGTCGCCGCCGCCCAGGCCTTCCACGGCCATGCCGCCGATGTGTTGTTCGGGTGCGACGATGATTACCGTGTGGCCCATTCTGGCGGCCTGCACGGCGGCGGCAACTCCGGCGGCGGTGCCTCCGTAGACGACGAGGTCGGCGGCAGGCGCGGCTTGGGCTCCGATGAAAGAAAGGGAGATTGCCGCTGCGGCGAGGCGAAGGGAGGAGGGTGTCGTCATTGCAGGGCCACCCAAGAGCATAACGCTTGGGCGGCCCTGCTAAGGGTGTCGCTCGTTAGTCATTATGGAGCGACCAACCCAAGTTCGCAGATTCACGGGTTACGCTGC
>CAYVDY010000981.1:0-1606 GCA_964450255.1 uncultured Candidatus Solibacter sp.
TCGTTGGGCCGTACTTCGCCATGTGGGAGCGCGCGAACGCTGCGTAGAAGTCCATGAACATCGAGCGCTTCTCGCCCGCGCCTTCGGCCACCGATGGGTTATCGGCCTTCTGCTTCTCTTGCGCGGCCTTCGCCTGCGCGGCCATCTGCTGCATCCACTCCACGTCCACCGCCGCGCCGATCGCCTGGAAAGAGCGCCGCTTGTCCTCGTGGTACAGCTTCTCCATGCCCACCGCCAGCGCGACGTCGTACATCCCGGAGGCCACGTACATCCACGCCACGTGGAACGCCGTCGAGGAGCTGGCGCAGGCGTTCTCAGTGTTGATGATCGGGATGCCGCCGATGCCCATCTCACGCAGGACCACCTGGCCTCGGATCATCTCCTGGCCAGTGATCAGACCCGCCGTGGCGTTGCCGACGACCGCGACCTGCAGCTTCGACTTGTCGATCCCGGCGGAGGCCAGCGCGCCCTAACGGCCTCGCCGGCGATATCCTTCATGCTGCGGTCCAGGAACTTCCCGAAGTTGGTCATCCCGGCGCCGACTATAGCGACGTCCCTCATGTTCCCTCCTACAGTGCGATTGCGGGTGGAGCCCGCGGGGTAAAGTATAGAGCATGAAGGCATGGGAACACGGGAACGCGAGAGTCTAATTAGCTTCGTGGCAAGTTTCCGGCTTTGATGATCCGAGGAGTATGCTTCTGGAGTCCACTAGTGGTGACTTGTGGACGATTCCGTTGAAGCCATCAAGCGACAAGGTAGAAGGAGACGCAAATGACTAAGCCCCAGAAGAAGTCACTCAATGCCCCGGATCAAGTGCTAAACATGGAACACGGAAAGAGAGACATCATAGAGATCGCCGGCGCCGGGGTGGGCAGGGCGACGTTCGATCCGGGCTGGAAGTGGTCGGATCACGAGAAGCCGGTGGTGGGTGGAGGCGACTACTGTGAGGTACCCCACTTCGTGTACCTGGCGCAAGGGCAACTAAAGATTGTGTTCTCGGACGGAGGCGAACTCGACCTGAAGGCGGGGGACGTGGCTACGATACCGGCGGGACACGACGGCTGGGTAGTCGGTGACCAGGCCGCTGTCATGCTCGACTTCGGCGCCGTCGCGAAGCCTTTCTAGTGACACTGAGTCTTTGCCGTGAGCTAATGCCCAGGGACTGACGCCTGCCTGGTTGTTGGCGGCCAGAGCCGCCTCCACCGCCGCCTTCATGTCCTCGTAGCGCATCTGTCCGTTGAACAGCTTCGAGACCACACCGCGCTCGTCGATGAACACGCTGATCGGCAGCGCGTCCACCGGCAGCGTCAGGTAGCGGTCGTACAACACTGCCGTCGGATCGATGCCATCGACCGTGTAGCTCACACCCTTGCCGCCGTCCAGCCTGCCGAGGTTTTCGAAATACTTGCGCGCCTTGCCCACGGACTGCGCCTTGTTGATCTCGATCACCACCAGGCGGTCGCCGTACTCCTTGTGCAGGCGGTAGATTTCGGGCAGTTCCGCCTGGCAGGGCACGCACCACGTCGCCCAGAAGTTCACATACACCACCTTGCCGCGATAGTCGCTCAGCCGATGACGGCCGCCGTCGAAATCGGTCAGCTCGAAG
>CAYVDY010000982.1:0-1599 GCA_964450255.1 uncultured Candidatus Solibacter sp.
CCCGTCACCGCCCAGCGCGCCAGATTGTATTTGCGCTGCTTCTTCACCGGCACCGGCACGCTCGCGCTTTCCAGCACCAGCCGCTTGCCCGCGCCGGGATGACCCAGAAAATCCAGCACCGCCGATGGCGCGATCAGCATGGCGCCTTCCGCCACCACGCCCGCCAGTGCCGCTTGGATGCGCGCCCATTCCCCGCCCTGCAGCACCCGGAATCCTTGACACCTCGCGCTATGCTGTAGCCGGGCTTCAGTCCATCGCGTCTCCCCCCGGCAGCGGCCCAAAACCCGCACCGGCCTCCGTCTTTGACAACTGCACCTCCTCAACTGGCTGCCTCTGCGAAGGGACTCTCGGGCCTGGGTCCCTCGCGCGTTTCTCCGCCATTCCGAAATGTCCCGGCAATTGCCTGAACTCAGTTCGCTGCCACACCCGCCCCCCTCCGCCCAGGAGTCCCTCCGTAAGACAACTGTAATCAATTACTTACACCATCATTTGCCCTTTGAAGCGAACCCGGAACGAACCCAGCCCCCCGCTCGCCACACTCGCCGTTTTCAGGATGATACGATCTCTAATGAGGTCTTCATTCTCCCTATGGCAAAACTATCTATCCGCGATCTCGATCTGAACGGCAAGCGCATCTTCATGCGCGTCGATTTTAACGTCCCGCTCGCCCCAGGCGGCCAGGAAATCACCTCCGACAAGCGCATCAAAGCCGCGCTGCCCACCATCAAGTACGCTCTCGAAAAAGGCGCCGGCCTCGTCCTCGCCTCCCACCTCGGCCGCCCCAAGGGTAAGGTCAATCCGGAGATGAGCCTCAAGCCCGTCGCCACCCGCCTCGCCGAACTCCTTGGCATCCCCGTCGCCTTTGCCCCCGATTGCATCGGCCCCGAGGTCGAAGCCATGCTCCCCGCCCCCGGCCAGGTGCTCCTCCTCGAAAACCTCCGCTATCACGCCGAGGAAGAAAAGAACGATCCCGCCTTTGCCCAGCAGCTTGCCAAGCTCGGCGACGTCTACGTCAATGACGCCTTCGGCACCGCACACCGCGCCCACGCCTCCACCGAGGGCATCATCGCGTTCCTCAAGCCCGCCGCCGCCGGCCTCCTCATGGAGAAGGAACTCGAATACCTCGACAAGTGCACTCAGAACCCCGAGCACCCCTGCGTCGGCATCCTCGGCGGCGCCAAGGTCTCCGACAAGATCGAGGTCATCCGCAACCTCCTCAAGTTCGCAGATCGCCTCCTCATCGGCGGCGCCATGGCCTACACCTTCCTCAAGGCCCAGGGCAAGCCCACCGGCAAGAGCCTCGTCGAAGAAGACAAAGTCGAGCTTGCCAAGCAGCTCCTCGCCGAATCCGGCGACCGCCTGATGCTCCCCGTCGATCACATCGTCGCCTCTGAGTTCGCCGAAAACGCTCCCAACGAAGTCGTCATCGAAATCCCCGAGGGCAAGATGGGCATGGATATCGGACCCGCCACCGCCAAGGCCTTCGGCGACGTCCTCCGCTCCTCCAAAACCATCATCTGGAATGGCCCAATGGGCGTGTTCGAAAAGAAGCCCTTCGACAAAGGCACCGTCGCGGTCGCCATGGCCGTGGCCGAATCC
>CAYVDY010000983.1:0-1599 GCA_964450255.1 uncultured Candidatus Solibacter sp.
CGCAGTTTACAGCGAGTGTGGTGATCGAGACTCTTTTCGTGCTGTTGACCGGTACGCTGGCGATCGTGTGCTTAATGGCAGCTCTGGCGACTCGTGTCCCGTCGGCTGCGCGGCGGCGCACGCTCTGGCAGGTGTCGACGCTCACCATGCTGTTGCTGGTGGTCGGCGAGACGTTGGGGTTGGGTGTTGCAGTTGTCCACAGTGTTCGCGCGGTGTTCTCGCGACCCGGGCAACTTGCCGTGCGTGAGGCCAGCGATCTGCCGTCTTCCGGCACGTCAGCCACTTGCCCGACCGCTGTTCAGGCTCAGCCCGGCACGACCGCAGTCGAGGGCACTTCCAGTACTGTCGCAGTTCAGCTTCCGGTATCTGAAGCCCCTCCAGGTGATGTTGTTGATTCCACGGTCGCAGTTCGGACAGCAGAACCTGCGGCCACCGGTCCCGCGAGCAGCGCAATTGCCCTCCGATGGGAAGTGTGGTTTCTCGCAGCGGGGTGCACAGGTTGCGTGGTAATGACTTGGCGAATGGGCTGCCGACGGCTGCGTCTCTGGCTGCTTACGCGAAGGTCGCAGCCGGTTGGCAAACCGCGCTGGCCTGAATCTCTGCCACAGTTGACATCGCAATTGGGAGTCCGTCGTCGACTGCGTGTCATCGAATCCGACTCGTTTCCAACGCCAGCAACGTTTGGCGTCCTCCATCCAACGATTGTGTTGCCAGTTACGTTCTCTGCGCAATACGACCAGCGCCAACAGCGGGCCGTGCTGGCACACGAAGTGGCGCATCTGGCTGCTGGGGATGCACTCTGGATGTGCTTCGCTGACGCGGTTTGCGTCATGTTATGGTGGCACGTTCTGTCGTGGTGGTCTCGGGCCAAGTTGCGGGAGGCATCTGAGTGTGCAGCCGATGAGGGAAGTCTGATTTTCCCAGACGGCCCTGAGACACTCGCGGAATGTCTCGTCGTGATGGGCCGGCGCCTGGCTGACAGGAACAAGTTGGCTTGGCTGTCGATCGAAGGATCAGCTTTTCGCTCCCATCTGGGGCGACGTGTGGAACACTTGCTGCGTCTGCCACGACATTCTCCGCCCAGAACCGGAAGTTATCCGCACACGCTGACCAAGATAGCGCTCGTCATGGTATTGGTGTTTACGACGTTTCTTACTACTGCTTGGATCCGATCTCAGGCTGTACCTAATCGAGGAGAGTCAAACGTGAATGTGCTGAAGTTGTCCTGGCGGCGTTCTCTGGCCGCTACCGTCGTCGTTCCATTCTTGGTGTCACTGTCGCAGGACACAAGATCCGCTGATCCCGCAAAGGAGACTTCACCCGCACCTGCGGCCGCACAAGAGTCGCCGCAAGAACAGGGTGAGGGGGAGAGGCCAGCACGCCAACGCATGCAGCGTGCCCTCCGGGAGCTGGAAGAACGGGCCGCAGCAATCGAGAACCAACTGCGCGAACTCGGCGATAGACACCCTGACAAGGCCGAGGAGCTGAAACGTGAACTAAACGGAGTCCACGAACACATGCGCCGGTTGCGTGAGCGCGACGGCGCTCAAGAGCCAGGAAATATCGAAGGTGCCATGCGCGAGCTGCAGGAACGCATCA
>CAYVDY010000984.1:0-1596 GCA_964450255.1 uncultured Candidatus Solibacter sp.
GGGTGGCCCTGCTAACGCCGTCGCCAAATGGGACGGAAGCAATTGGTTGACGCTTTGTTCAGGAATGGCGGGGGACATTTACGCCCGCGTGTTGGCCTTGGCGGTGTCGGGCAGCGATCTGTATGCGGGGGGCTCTTTCGCCACGGCAGGCGGAAAAGTGTCCGCCTCCATCGCCCGTGCCTACCTGGCAGCGCTCCCCAGGCTTTCCGTGCTTCGCTCCAGTGAAGGTGTATTGGTCTCCTGGCCTACCGTTGACACGGCCGGTTTCGCGTTGGAACAAGCCAGCCCATTTGCCTCTCCGTCAGGCTGGGGCACCGTTCCCGCCACCCTCACCGATGACGGGATCAACAAGTCGGTGGTCATACCGGCCACGAACAGTCCGCAGTTCTTCCGCCTCCGCCGGCCGTAAACGAGTTATCTGTACGCAGTAGACAATGACAGGATTGCATTCGGTCCTGGAAAGCACCACCGAACGGCAACCCAATGGGCGAAGAGTGCATGAAAATAAAACAAACTGACACGATGAAAAATAATTCCATTCCACTCCTTTTCGCCTCCATCGCGCTTTTCGCCCTGACGGGCTACAGTCAATCCCTGCCCAAGGTCACGGTTCGGCTCGGCCAGGCTTTCTATTGGACGACGGAAGGCAACAACACCGTTTCGCTCACGGTCGAACGCGGCAACGGCGTTGACCAGGAACCATTCACAGTGGCCTACGCCACGAGTGATCTGACGGCGAAGGCCGGGTTGGACTATCAGACTGCGTCGGGTGTGTTGAGCTTTGCAGCCGGTGAAACGAATAAAACGGTCGCTATCGAGATTTTAAACGACGAGTTGAAGGAGAACGAAGAGAGTTTCCGCGTGACGTTGAGCAATCTCACCGGATGGGCTCAGATGGGGACAACCGCCACCGCGACCGTGAAGATTCTTCAGGATACGGTTCTGCGGGCGCTGAGCTCCGGCGCAAACCTCACGCACACGCAAGAGCGCGAGTCGGTCACGTTCTCCTTCGCCTCCCCAACAGGGCCGATCTCCGTGCTCGGTGATTTGCCCGAGCTGGGGAACAACAACGCCAGTAACGTTGTGAGACTTGTGCGGGGCGCTGATTCCATCTGGCGCGCCACCGTCAGCCTGCCAGCCAGCCGCGATTACTCGTACCGCTTTTACAGGGGAAGCACCTTGGTGAGCGATCCGCTTGCCGCCCTTACCCGCAACGTTTCTCGCCAGCCCGGAGCGAAGACCTTATATTACCACTCTTCTCTGAGCAATCCCGTGTTCAACTGGCGGCATCCATCAACCGGCGCTTTCACCGCCACGCCAATGCTTTGGATCGGCCCCGGGCGGGAAGTGGGAGAAGGTCTCTGGTCGGCCGCCGGTGTCGGAGAGTCCGGGCGGGAGATCGAGTTCTTCATTTCTGAATCAGCGGCAGCAGTGCGAGACCCGGTCCTCGGCAGCCATTGGACCTGTCTGGATGTGTTCTTCCTGCAGGATGGGCATCTGTTTAACTACGTGCCGGCGGCCAGGTTGAATCCCCATCGCCGGGATTATGACCCGGATAATCCTCCTTCGATCCGTTCGGAGATTCTCAACGCGAAC
>CAYVDY010000985.1:0-1596 GCA_964450255.1 uncultured Candidatus Solibacter sp.
TAAAGCGCCAGCTTCTTCCGTGTGTGGGCGTTCGAGTTCGAGGGTGAAATGACCTCGACGGCCAGGTCTGGAGGCACAGAGAGAAACTTGTGGGGATCCTGTCCGACCGGGAAGCGATCTTTTTGGATGAATCCGATATCGGGCGCAACCACGGTATCGGGATTGCGCCGAAGTACTATGCCGCCCTCGGCAGAGATTACCCAGCCAAGCCGGTTGACCCGAACAAACGGAATAATGTAGCCAGCCAATTGAGAAGTCACCAGACTCGATTCGAACGACGTTGGGCTCACCTCGATCAACTCCCCGTCGATGAGTTCAAACGGAGTATCCTCCCCCATGGAAAGCAAGTCTTCAGCGGTTACCAGTTTTGTCGATACCATGTCCATGTCTCCGGAGTGCTGGGATAGAGCTAGGCGTCGGCTCGATGTGGCTTTCTGGTCAGCTCCGTTCCAGTTCCAGCTGGGTGAAAAGGAGCAATAGCTCAATTATTCTTCGGGGTGTCATTCCATGCTATTCACAAGAATACGAGTTCCGAACTTGACCCGCCATTGCACTGAGGTCTCGTTCTTTGAGACCGAGATGGACCCCGAACGGCTGTTGAAGCTATGGGATAATCGCCCGAGTGAAGGCCGGAATCGTGCGATCGAGCGCGATATCGGTGAGGAAGACACGGTTCGTGCTAGCAAGAGGAAATGATGGCTGACGAGCGATTTTTGATTACCGGAGCGTTGGGCTGTATCGGCGCATGGGCAACCAAACGCCTGATCCACGAAGGTGTCCCCGTCTGGAGTTACGATCTCCCCGGCGATCCACATCGCCTCCGCCTGCTGATGACCGACGAGGCCATGGCGAAGATCAACTTCATCGATGGCGATATCACCAACCAGGAACTCTTCGAACAATCGGTGGTCGATAACGGCATCACCCACATCCTCCACCTCGCCGCGCTACAGGTGCCGATGGTGCGCGCCAATCCTGTGCTCGGGGCGCGTGTCAACGTCGTCGGTTCCACCATCGTGCTCGAGACCGCGAAGCGCCACGCGGACCAGGTGCAGGGCGTCTGCTACGCCAGTTCGGTCGCCGTGTACGGTCCTCCTGATGTCTATCCGAAGGGAGCCATTCAGCACGACGCCCCGCACCTGCCCACGACCCTGTACGGGGTGCAGAAGATGGCGGACGAGTGGACGGCGAAGATCTACTGGCAGGATTACGGTCTCCGTTCGATCCGTATCCGCCCGTACTTCGTATGCGGCCCGGGGCGTGACCAGGTCAGGAGCAGCCCCTCGACCAAAGCAATGGCTTCGGCCGCTGCCGGACGGCCGTATCACATCTCCTTCGTCGGCACCGCTGTGTATCAGCACGCCGAAGATGTGGCGATTGTGGCAATCCGCGGCGCCCGCACCCCGGTCGACGCAGCACCCTGTTTCAATCTGGGCGGCTCGGTCGCGAATATGGACGACGTGATCGATGCAATCGATCTGGCCGCACCGGATATGGAAGGCAAGATCAGCGCAGAACCGGTGCTCATGCCCTTCCCGGAGGATATGGACGGTACACCGCTGGAAGCGGCGATCGGCAAGATCGAGTGGCGACCGT
>CAYVDY010000986.1:0-1595 GCA_964450255.1 uncultured Candidatus Solibacter sp.
TCTTGATCAGCCCTTTGCGGGTGGCGTTAAGCAGGAAGTGACCGGGCAAATTGAAGTCGCGTACCGAGAGACAGTCAGCGATCTTCTCTTCGGGTGCCAGATTCAGCAGATTCACGATCGCCCGGCCACGACTTTCGCGACGTAGATCGGTCAATTCGTAGACCTTCTGCCAGTAGACCTTTCCCTGATTCGTAAAGAAGAGAAGGTACGCATGCGTACTGGCGATGAACAGGTGCTGGATCGGATCCTCGTCTTCCGTCGTGGCTCCCTTGAGTCCTTTTCCGCCGCGACGTTGAGCGCGATAGACGCTGGCCGGCGTGCGTTTGATGTATCCACGGTGGCTGATCGACACCACCATCGTCTCTTCCTTGATCAGATCTTCCAGGTCGATATTCCCGATCTCTTCGCCGCTGATCTCGGTGCGGCGGTCCTGACCGTACTTGCGTCGGATATCGCGCAAGTCCTCCTTGATAATGGCCAACACACCTTTCTCGTCCGCGAGGAGCGCCAAATGGGCCGTGATTTCCTCGAGCAAAGTCCGGTGTTCGTCCGACAGACGCCCTTGTTCCAGGTTCACCAACTGGCCGAGTGTCATGCGCAGGATCGCATCCGCCTGCACGGCGGTCAGACTGTAACTCTCCGCCGTTCCGCGTTCCTCGCGGAAGATCCGGTATCCCAACTCACCGAGCGCGCGCTCCATCAAGGCGGCTGGACACTCCACTCCCATCAGCCCGATCTTCGCCTCGGCCTGCGTGCGCGAAGCACGAATAATCCGGATGATTTCGTCGAGATTCGCCAACGCCAGCAAGAGTCCCTCCACGGTGTGCTTGCGGCGTCTCGCTTTGGCCAGCAGGAACTGCGTCCGTCGCCGAATGACGGTGACTCGATGCCGGATGAACTCTTCCAACAGCTCCTTCAGGTTCAATTCCCGAGGTTTTCCGTCGACCAGAGCCAGGAAGATCAACGAGAAAGTATCCTGCAGGGGCGAGAACTGATACAGCTGGTTGAGGACCACTTCCGGATCCGCATCGCGTTTGATGTCGATGACCAGCCGGACGGGTTCCTTCAAATCGCTTTCATCGCGGAGGTCCGAAATGCCCTTGATTCGGCCATCATTCACCAGGGCGGCGATTCTCTCGATGACCCGATCACGAAACTGCTGATAGGGGATTTCGGAGACGATGATCCGGGCCCGCCCTTTGGCGGTTTCTTCGATGCTGGCCCGCGCGCGAATGACGACGGCGCCCCGCCCCGTGTAATACCCGCGGCGGATGCCGCTGCGGCCGCAAATGATTCCTCCCGTAGGAAAATCGGGACCTTCCACGATGTCCATCAGTTCGTCAATCGACACGCCGGGCTCGTCAATCACGCGGATCAGCGCATCGCAGACCTCACGCAGATTGTGCGGCGGGATGGATGTCGCCATCCCCACCGCAATACCGGTGGCGCCGTTGACCAACAGGTTCGGAAACTTGGACGGCAGAACGGTCGGCTCGGTACGGCTTTCGTCGTACGAGGTGACGAAATCCACCGTGTCGAGCTTCAGGTCTTCAAGCAGCAGCGCCGCCACGGGCGACAAACGAGCTTCCGTATAC
>CAYVDY010000987.1:0-1587 GCA_964450255.1 uncultured Candidatus Solibacter sp.
GTTCCAGGAAGTCCAACGTCAACAAGCTCGTATTTGACACCCTTCTCGAGGCATCCACACCCTTCGCCACCATCCAGACGGGCGACATCGATTCCACCGAAGCGTTGAACAGCGATCAGGCCAAGCAACTCACCGGAATGAAGGGCATCACAACGATACCCATCAACTCCAACGGCATGGTCAACATGCAGTTCAAGTTCGAGAACAGCATCTTCAGCGATCAGAAGCTCAGGCAGGCCGCGAGCCTGGCGATCGATCGCCAGCTTATCGTCGACACGATCGCCGGCGGAGGCCACGCTCAGGCTTGGATGTGCACCAATGCCGACATGGGGTACAAGGATGTCGAGCCGGTCTATGACCCCACCAAGGCCAAGCAACTCCTCGCACAGAGCAACTATAAGGGACAGCCGTTCAAAATTCTCGCGGTGACCGGGCAGATTCCCCGCTCCACCGAAGTCCTGCAGACCGTCTCCGCCATGCTGAACGAGGTCGGCTTCAATTCCTCCGTCCAGTTCATGGAATCCGCCGCGCTCGTCGCGCAACGCAGCGCCGGCAACTACGATTGCTACATCGTTTCCGGAGCGACTTACGCGGGCGATCCGACACCCATGGTCGCTCAGCGCTGGCTGAACGACATTTTCAAGTCCGGCTTCAAGAACGAAAAAATGTTCGGACTTATAAGCCAGGCACTCGCCCAGCCGGACGCCAAAAAGCGCGGCGACCTCCTCTCCCAAATCATGCAGATGAATTACGACATCGCGGCTCCCGGCTTCTCGCTATACCAGCTCAGAGTCTATGCGGCGACCCGGGATAACATCTCCGGCATTGTCTGGAACTCGGACGGCACCAACGATTACTCAAGAGTTGTGAAAAAGTAAACAGGAAAGATTTCTGACCCGGATAAAGGGAGGCGCCGGCGCGCCCGGCGCCTCCCGGACCAAGGAGGATCGGCGGTGTTGAGATATATCCTGCGGCGCATGGGATACGCCGTGTTTGTGGTCGTCGGCGTGACCATCATCACGTTTCTTCTCTTGAAATTGGCTCCGGGCGACCCGGCGAGGATGATGTTGCCCGAGAACGCGACCCAGGAGCAAGTGGACGCGATGCACATCCATCTTGGCTTGGACAAGCCACTCTACATACAGTACCTGACCTACATGGGGAACGTGCTCAAGGGCGACCTGGGCATGTCGCTCTTCTTCATCAAACCGAACGCGCAGCTCATCGCGGAGCGCTTCCCGGCCACCATCCAGCTGGCGTTTTCATCAGTGGCGTTGTCCCTTGTCCTCGCGATCCCCCTGGGTGTCATAGCGGGAGTCAGGAAGGGCAGGATGGCGGATTTCCTGGCCATGCTTTTCGCCTTGATCGGACAGTCCTTTTCCCCTGTCTGGCTCGGCATTCTCCTGATCCTGGTGTTCTCCGTGAAACTGCGACTGCTCCCCGCGCTCGGATACGGAAGCATCTACAGCCTCATGCTACCGTCGATCACGCTGGGGACGGGCCTCGCCGCCCTCGTCACACGCATGGTGCGTTCGGGCATGATAGACGTCCTCTCGGAGGACTACATCACCGCCACCTACGCGCGCG
>CAYVDY010000988.1:0-1586 GCA_964450255.1 uncultured Candidatus Solibacter sp.
GGGCATGGGCTTCTCGCGGAAGGCGCCGCCGACTTCGGCGTGGCCTGAGCCGGCGGGGAACGGGCAGTTCATCGTGGTGCCCTTGGCGCTGCCGGCGCCCGTCTCGTCGGCGGCGCCGGTGCCGGGATACCACGGCCACTGATGAGTGCTGAAGAAGAAGACGCCACGGTCCTCGTAGAAGATATCCTGCGTGCCATTGCCGTGGTGCACGTCCCAGTCGGCGATGAGCACGCGTTCGACACCATACACTTTGCGGGCATAGCGCGCGGCGATGGCGGCGTTGTTGAAGACACAGAATCCCATGCCGCGCGAGGCGGTGGCGTAATGGCCCGGGGGCCGGACGGCGGCGAAGGCGTTGCGCACGCGGCCGGTCATGATGGCGTCCAAGCCGGCCAGGGCGGCGCCGGCGGCCAGGGCAGCGACTTCCAGAGTGTGCTCGCCAATGGCGGTATCGCCGGTGCTGAGGGAGGCGGCTTTGCGGGCCGCGTCGTGGCGGACAGAGGCAAGGTAGGCGCGCGTGTGGCAGAGGTGGAGATCGTCGTCGGTGGCCAGGCGGGCGGGGATGTTCGTGAGTTTGGCGAAGAGGCCGGCGCGATCGAACGCCTTTTTCAGGGCGCGATAGCGGTCTGGCGATTCGGGATGAGTGGGGCCGGGCTCATGCCGGACGAAGGCGGCGTCAAAGACGAGGCCTGTGGGGCCGGCGTGGGGTTTGCCCAGTAACGACATTGTCATCATTCTCCCAGACTGCGACCCGGAAAATTTACCGATGCAAATCGGAAGTGGGGTCGCCGCCCATCGTCTATTCGGGTAAGCCGGTCCGCAACCCGCGGGAACATCGCCGGCTGTGAGCGCGTACTACCAACTGGAAAGCAGGATTGTTGCCGTGAGCGCGATACTCGAACCGGAAGTGATGGCGGCGTTGGAAGCGGTTCCGCCGAAGCGGCGCCATGGCCGCCGGATGCACGGCGGCGAGATGGTGCTGGACTTGGCTCGGCAGACGCTGGCGAACTTGCGGCGTAACAAGCTGCGGAGTTTTCTAACGCTGTTTGGAATCGCTTGGGGGATTGCGTCGCTGGTGCTGATGTCGGCGCTGGGGGACGGGTTCCGGCAGGGCCAGCGAAAGAACATGGCTCAGATTGGCGACAACATTGTATTCGTATACGGCGGAGTCACGGAGGAGCAGGCGGGCGGGCAGCGGGCGGGGCGGCGGATCCGGCTGACCGAGCGGGACCTCGAGATCATCCGGGCCAACTGTCCGGCGGTGCAGGTGGCCGCGGCCGAGCACAAGAACTTCCAGGTGCCGGCGCGGAGTACGACGAACTCCGGGCGGTTTCTCTCTTTGGGTGTGACACCGGATTACCTGAAGCTGCGGAATCTGCCGGTGGAGCGTGGGCGGGCGGTGACGCAGGAAGACGTGCGGGAAGGGCGGCGGGTGGCGGTGCTCGGCTCCAGCGTGCGCAAGCAGCTTTTCGAGAAGAAGCCGATGCCGCTGGGCGAACAGTTCTATCTGAACAACTATCCGTATACCGTAATCGGCGTGATGAGCGAGAAGGAGCAGAACAGCTCCTACGACGGTTGGGACAACG
>CAYVDY010000989.1:0-1580 GCA_964450255.1 uncultured Candidatus Solibacter sp.
CCCAGCCGGCGCGCACCTGGAACGGGCGTTTCGGGTACGGCTTCCAGGCGATGCCAATGCGCGGTGCCAGGTTGTTGCGGTCCGGGTCCACCAGCCCCTTCGGGAAACATTATCGGGTGCGCGTCTCAAAAGTGACTACCGGCCGGGTTTCTTTTTTTGCGGCCGTGGTCCGTGCGTAGATGCTACGCTAGGACAGGAGGCCACCTTCAATGATGATGCCCAAGTCTCTGGAATCGCTCGCCCAGCGGCGCGTCCAGATCACCGATCGGATCGCCGCCCTCGGCGACCTGCGCTGTGGTTCCATCACTTCCACCACCGGCCGTTGCGGTAAGCCAAACTGTCATTGCCATCAACCCAACCAAGCAGGCCACGGTCCCAACCCCCGTCTCACCTACAAAGCTCAGGGCAAGACCATCACCGAGTCGCTACCCGACTTGGCCTCCATGCGCAAGGCCGAGCGGGAAATCGGCGAATTCCGCAAGTATCAAGCCCTGCACAAAGAGTTCTTGCAGGTCAACGCGCAGATCTGTCAGATGCGGCCCCCGCAACCAGACACGCTGTCGGAACAGGAAAAAAAACGCTCGAAGCGATTCAACAAGAAGCCGCTCGCGAGATGAAGCGTCTCACCGAGAAGATCTTCGCCGACCGCCGCAAGGCGGGACGCATCGATCTGGAAGCGGTCGAGATGTTCGTTCGCCAGAGCCTTCATCGTGCCGGCGCGGCGGCCCTATCCCACCTGCTCAAGGAAGGCCCACCCGAGCAACGCGCGATTCCCTGTTCGTGTGGCCATTCTGCACACTACCAGGAACTCCGTTCCAACCCCGTCCTTACCGTAGTGGGGCCAGTCGAGTTCCAACGTCCCTACTACGTCTGTGCCCAGTGCCACCACGCACCCAATCCCACCGACGCGGCTCTCGGAGTCGAGCGGCAAGAGTTCTCTCCGGGCGTGCGGCGCATGATGGCGGTGGTGGGCAGCGGGTCACCCTTCGCTCTGGGCCGTGAGCAGTTGGAGTTGCTGGCCGGCCTGCAGGTGTCTACCAAGTCGGTCGAACGCCAGGCCGAGCAAATCGGCGCCGAAATCATGCGGCTCGAACAGGCCGAGATCCAGCGTAGCGTCCAACTCCAATTGCCTATTCCAATGGGTCTTCCGATCCCTGTCCTCTACGTGGAGATCGACGGCACGGGCATCCCGGTAGTCAGGAAAGAAACCCAAGGCCGAATCGGCAAAGTGGAGGGTCAGCCCGCCCACACGCGGGAAGTCAAACTCGGCTGCGTATTCACTTCGGTCGGCGTCGATAAGGAAAACCGCCCGATCCGCGACCAGGCTTCCACCACTTACGTCGGCGCCATCGAGACCGCCGCGGAGTTTGGGCGCCGCATCTATCGCGAGGCCTTCCAACGGGGCTGGTCGCGGGCGCGCCTCAAAGTGGTGCTCGGGGATGGCGCCGTCTGGATCTGGAATCTGGCCGCCGACCAGTTCCCCGGAGCCATTCTCATCGTGGACTTCTACCATGCCAGTGAGCATCTTCACCAACTCTCGCGGTCGCTGTTTCCCAGCGACGACGCGGCGCGCCGGGCTT
>CAYVDY010000990.1:0-1571 GCA_964450255.1 uncultured Candidatus Solibacter sp.
GTCGTCAAGTGATGTCTGTTCCTCAAAGTGGCATCGTTTCGGTACATGGACTTCGAACGGGCCCAGGACGATGCGTGGATGTTCTCGCTGCATGGGGACGACAGGCTGCTCGAACTCATATCGGTGCCGGAAACAGAAGAGGAGGCGCTCCTTTCGAAGCGCCCCCACCTGTTGTCGGAAGAGACCATCCCTGATTTCGAGTCCCTCATCGCGATGGACGAGGACGACGAGGACGAGTAGCTAGCGCTTCGCGGCCTCGGCCCGAGCGATCGCAAGAGCGCGCGTCAGCTGGGTGTCAGTTGCGCGCTCGATCTGCTTCTCGGCATCCATCTTGACGATGACATCGGGCTTCAGGCCCTTGCCGTTGATGACGCGGCTCTTGGGCGTGAGGTAGTGCGCCGTCGTGAACTTCACAGCGCCGCCCCATGCCAGCTCCTCGATCGTCTGCACGCTCCCCTTACCAAACGACTGCTCGCCGACGAGCTTCGCGCGGCCGTAATCCTGCAGCGCTCCGCCGGTGATCTCGCTGGCTGAGGCCGAGTTGCCGTTGATGAGCACGACGAGTGGCGCATCGGTGGCGATCCGCCCGGAGGTGCTCATTTCGGTCTCGGGTTTGCCACGCTCGTCGACGCGAACGATCACGCCACTGTCGATAAACAGCGATGAGACCTTGACCGCCTGGTCGAGAAGGCCGCCGGGATTGTCACGAAGGTCCAGGACGTACGAGGTAGCGCCCTTCTTCTTGAGCGACTTGATCGCATCGCGGACGTCATCGACCGCCTTGGCGTTGAACTGCCCGAGCCGGATGTAGCCGACCTTACCTATCATCTCGGACTTGATGTTGGGGTAGACGATCTTGGCACGCGTCAGCGTGAACTTCTCAGAGGTGGGTTCGGCCTTGGGATCCTTGGCCGGACGCTCCATGATCACCGTGACCTTGGTTCCCTCTTCGCCGCGGACGCGTTTGACGACCTCATCACTCGTCCACTTCTCACGAGTGACTCCGCCGATTGTGCGAAAGACGTCCCCGGCTTTGATGCCCGCCCTCTTGGCCGGCGTGCCATCGTAGACCTCGATTATGTAGGCCTGGCCTTCCTTCTCACCGAGTACCACGCCGATGCCGCCAAACGAACCGGCGGTCTCCTCGTTGAAGTACTGATAGTGCTTCTGATCGAAGTACAGAGCGTACTTGTCGCCGCTGGAATCGAGCAGCCCCTGAATCGCGCCGGCGGTCGCCGATGTCTCCTTGGGTGGAACGAGCGCCTGCTCATCGAGCAGCGCTTTGACCTCGTCGACGCGCGAACCCACGCGGCTGTCACTTGACGGCGACGTGAGGGCGTCAAGCGACACCGAGGCTGGCGACACCTTGGCTGTCACGAAGCCGCCGATGAAACCGGTCGCCGCGATGATGACAGTCAATGCGACCGCAAGGACGGCCTTCATCGTTGTATTCATGAATCAGTACCGCTTTCGTTGAGGCCGAGAATGAGCCGTGCGTTACACCTTCAGGTAGCGACGCAAAGCGAATCCCGAGCCGAGAAGTCCGATGAACACGCCGGCAAGGATGAGCA
>CAYVDY010000991.1:0-1569 GCA_964450255.1 uncultured Candidatus Solibacter sp.
TGCTGCAGGCCGATGGCCGCCCGCCGATGATCGCGGAAGCCGCCTCCATGCAGCCTGTGCTGCAACTCATCGCGCGAGTGGGCCCGTCCGACGCCAATGTGCTGATCACCGGCGAGCCTGGCACCGGCAAGGAGGTGGTCGCCCGCACGCTCTTCGCCATTAGCGATCGCGCCTCCCAGCCCATGGTCACCGTCAACATGGGCGGCCTCGCCGAAGGCATCTTCGAGAGCGAACTCTTCGGCCACGTTAAGGGCGCGTTCACGGACGCCAAGGCGGATCGTGTCGGCCGCTTCGAACTTGCCGATCAGGGCACCATCTTTCTCGACGAGATCGCCAACCTCCCCTTCAATCTGCAGGCCAAGCTCCTGCGTGTGTTGGAGACAGGTGAGATGGAGCGAGTGGGCTCGTCAAAGACCAAGCACGTCGATGTGCGCGTCATCTCCGCTACCAATGCCAACCTGCATCAGGAGGCCGCCGAGAACCGCTTCCGCCAGGATCTCCTTTTCCGCCTCAACACCATCGAGATCCATCTCCCGCCGCTCCGCGAACGTAAGGAGGACATCCCCCTCCTTGCCGCCCATCACCTCTCGCTGATGGCCCGCCGCTACCGCAAGCCCGTCACCGGATTTGATCCGCCGGCCGTGCAGGCCATGCGCGATCATCTGTGGCCCGGCAACGTCCGCGAGCTTAATCACGTGATCGAACGCGCCGTGCTGATGGCGCCCGGCACCGTCATCCGTCTGTCGGACCTCGCCCTGCGCCCTCCGCGCGATGCCGCCGCCGGCAAGCTGGAAGAGATGAGCCTGGAAGAGGTGGAGGGCTTCCTCATCAGGAAGACCCTGTCGCGCTACAACGGCAATGTCAGTCAGGCCGCCGGAGCGCTCGGCCTCAGCCGCAGCGCTCTCTACCGCCGGATCCAGCGTTACGGGGTATGAGTCCCTTCCGCCGCATGTCCCGCTGGTTCGCCGCCCACGAGAACCGAGTCCTGTTTGCGTCCCTCATGGCCGGCTCGGTGGGGGTGCTCTTCTCGCTCGGCGTACTCTGGTTTGAACCCAATTCCACCAAGGTCCGCTGGACCATGACCGTCCTCATCCTCGGCTTCTGGTTCGGCTTCGCCTTTTCTGCGCGTGAGCGTGTTGTCAACCCGCTGCGCACTCTCGCCAATCTGCTGGAGGCCATGCGCGAGGGCGACTACTCCATTCGCGGCCGCGGCGCCAACCAGGACGACGCGCTGGGCGAAGTGATGACTCAGCTCAACGCCATCGGCGCCACACTGCGGGATCAGCGCCTCGGCGCCGTCGAGGCCACCGCCCTGCTCACCAAGGTGATGGAAGAGATTAATGTCGCCGTCTTTACGTTCGATGGCATGGAACAGTTGAAGCTCGTCAACCGCGCCGGAGAACGGCTCCTTGCCCAGCCGGCCGCCCGCCTGCTCCAGCGCACAGCCGCGGAACTCTCGCTCGGCGGATGCATCCACCACGGATACGCCCAGACCATCCCCCGCTACTGTACCAGCTGCGCAGGCCGTTGGCGCGTCCGTCTCACTTTATTCCGCAAAAGCGTCATGCC
>CAYVDY010000992.1:0-1568 GCA_964450255.1 uncultured Candidatus Solibacter sp.
GGCCAACCGTTCTTCGGTAGGCAGCGCGGCGAGCGCCGCATTGACGGGCAGTTCGAGAGAGACGCGCCGGAAATAGACCTGATGATCGGCCGTGTGGCGCCGCTTCAATTCGGCGTAGGGCTTGCGCGCGGCGACGAGAGTTTTCGATACGGCGCCCTCCGGCGACTGAGCCCGATAACTGGTGGCCGCAGCCACGCGGATCACCACCTCATCGGCGCTTTCCACGACCACGGAGTTGCCGTCGAACTCCTGAGAACCGCCTTTGATTTCGGTGTTCAACTTGCCTTCGAAGCGCATCCCTCTGTTCTGCTGCGATTTCGGATCGATGGCCGAGAGCTGTCCGCGCAACACCAGCGTGCCGGAGCTGGACGGATCGGCATTGGTGAGCGCCTCCTGGGAGCGCTCGAACCGGACGCGCAGGCTGACGGAGCCCGGCTTGCTGCCTGCGATGCGCACCACGATGACCTGATCCGGCGCGGAGACGAAGACCTCACGGGTGAACCGCACGCCGCCGACTAGAAACGTGGTGGTGGCAACGGCGCTATCGAGATCCAACTCGCGGCGGTACTCCGTGGCGCCGGCGGCCGAGGGCATTTCGAGGAGCAGATCGCCCAGCGGCTGGTAGCTCTGCACCTTGTCCGGCACGCCCATCAGGGTCTTGGAGCCGAGCGCGGTGGCCTCCAGTTCCTTGCCTTCAAAAAGGAGCCGCCGCACGTCGGGCAGGTTCTTCAGTGCAATGGGGTTATTCACATCGCGCTCAAATCCGACCCAGATGGTTTCTTCGTTGAGCTGGATCCGCTCCTTCTCAATGCCGCCGAAGACCATGGCGCCGAGCCGCCCATTTCCTAGCGGCAGGGCTTCCACCCAGACGCGCGCCGGCTGCCGGTACCACAAGCGCAGAGCTGCGGACGAGTCCGTTTCAGCGCCATTCACGGCCATTGCGCCGCAGACGGCCGAACCGAGGAATGTCCTCCGGCGAAGGCTAGCGGACCCGAGTGTCTGGTATGCTTGAGATGAGCGTTTCATTCTTACTAAGAGAGAGGATACTCCTTCACAATGGCAGTTAAAGTAGCAATCAACGGGTTCGGCCGCATTGGACGCAACGTTCTGCGCGCTGGTATGAACAATCCTGGCATCGAGTTCGTTGCCACCAACGATCTGACCGACACTAAGACACTGGCGCACTTGCTCAAGTACGACTCCGTCCTCGGCCCGCTCGAAGCCGAAGTCACCTGCGGCGCTGATTCCATCACCGTCAACGGCAAGACCATCAAGGTCTTCTCCAGCAAGGACCCCGCTACCATCGACTGGTCCAGCCTCGGCGCACAGATCGTGATCGAGTCCACCGGCCACTTCACCGACGCCACCAAGGCGAAGGCCCACCTGCAGGGCACCGTCAAGAAGGTCATCATCTCCGCGCCCGCGAAGAATGAAGACATCACGCTCGTCCTCGGCGTGAACTGCAGCAAGTACGACGCCGCCGCTCACCACATCGTCTCCAACGCCAGCTGCACCACCAACTGTCTCGCTCCGTTCGTCAAGGTCATCCACGACAAGTGGGGCGTTGA
>CAYVDY010000993.1:0-1558 GCA_964450255.1 uncultured Candidatus Solibacter sp.
CTCGGCCATCATCCGCTTCAACTCCCCGCCTTTGGCGATACAGTGGCCGTGGCCCCGGTGAGTCGAAGTCAGCATGTCGTGCGGCTCGAGAGCGGCACAGATGCCTGCCGGCACCGCCTCCTGACCAAGACACATGTGGGTGAACCCCGGAATCTCGCCCTTGGCGAAGTTGGTGCTCACGATGTTCTCGAACTCCCGGATGAGCATCATCCGCCGCAGGAGCTCCCGCTTGGTTTCGAGGTTCTCATCGGTGCCTTGCATCGCTCACCTCTCTCAATCGTTCAGTAGTCGCACTACACCCGGCCGGACCCGGCGAGGGCTCGCACAATTGGCCCTCGCCGAACGCAGCCGTCGATCGTCAACGCGGGTATCACGCCTTAGATAAACGCCGCGTACTCTGCGTTGTTCGACTTGTCAAGCTTGAGCGGTGCGCCAAGGACGATATCGAGGAGGCTGGGGTTGACCACATTCTGGGCGACCTCCACCGTGTCGTCCTTGTCGGTCCATACTGGGAGCGTCGACCCGTTGACAATGTCCTTTCCGGTCAGAAGGTTGATCCCGATGACGATGGATCGGTACCCGAGGTACCGCGGGTCCCACAGGAAGTACTCCTCGAGAGTGCCGGAATCGATGAAACTCTGGGCGGATGAAGGCGCCGTGAGACCGGTGGCTTTGACGATGCCTGACTTCCCGGCCGCCTCGATGCCCTGACAGGTGCCGGGAAGCCCGGCTCCCGAGTTGGAGATGATCCCGCGAAGGTTCGGATTCGCGACGATCAACTGCTGAGCGATGTCGGCAGCCTTCTGCACGTCGTCCTTGCACTCCTGGATGGACGTGAACTTCATCTTCGGGTACATCTCTGCGGCGCGAGCCTTCATGGCGTCGAACTCGTACATCTTCTCCGCTTGTGTCAGGTTTCCGACGATGAACGCCCACTCACCTTCCTCGCCCATCTGCCGAGCGAGTGAATCGATCTGAGCCTCGGCCAGTCCGTCGGCGCTCGCCTGCAAATCGAAGACTTGGCGCTTCGAGTTCGGGGCGTCCGAGTCCAGCGTAATCACGAGGATGCCAGCGTCCACGGCCTTGTCTATGCTGGGCGTCAGACCCTCTGCGTCCCCGGCCGACACGACGATGCAGTCAACCTTCTTGAGAGTCCAAGCATCGAGTTGTGCGACCTGAACCGCGGTGTTGACCTCGCCAGAGGGGCCGTTGATCTCGATCTCAACGCCGAGATCCGCTGCGGCCTTCTTCCAGCCCTCTTCTACGGCGTTGAAGTATGGGACGTCACGGATGTGCGGCTGTCCGGCAAACTTGAATGCGCGCATCGGCTCGTTCCTGATGGCCTTCACGGTCAGACCGTCCGCAACCCCAGCGTTGTGGCGGTAGTGGCCACGGCCGGGGTGGTGGTGGCGGTGGTGGCGGTGGTTGCGCCGGTTGTTGTCGTTGTTGATTCGCCGCCTGCACCGGACAGGGGGGGCACAAACGTGACCCCCCATGCCGGGCACAATGACCCCCTCGTGGTGAACCTGCCGCGGGACAACACTACGTTGGGCACTCC
>CAYVDY010000994.1:0-1542 GCA_964450255.1 uncultured Candidatus Solibacter sp.
CTGTTGGAACTATTGATCGCGGTATCGCTCATGTCGCTGTTGAGCCTGGGCGTGTTGTACTCGATGCGCGTCGGCATCAACGCGATGGGCAAGACGAACGACCGGTTTATGAAGAACCGGCGCGTGCTGGGCGTGGAGAAGGCGCTGGCGGCGCAGATTGCGGGCCTGATGCCGGTCACCATCGATTGCCCCGGCGGGCAGGGCGGCAAGGCGGTGCTGTTTCAGGGCGACCCGCAATCGATGCGATTCGTCTCCAGCTATTCGTTGCAGGAGGGCGCGCGGGGGTATCCGAAACTGCTGGAATTCACGGTGATTGGCGGGGAAAATGGCATCGGCGTGCGGCTGATCGTCAACGAACTGCCCTACAGCCGCCCGCTCAGCGTGCGCGGCGCGTGCGTCGGCACGCAACCGGATACGCTAAACGGTCACGCCGCGGCCGTGATCATTCCCATTTCCCCGCGACCGGAGGCACAACAGCGCTTTGCGGCGAAAAGGTCTTGTCCGATTCCGGCCCGACACACGGATTCCCCTTCTCCGTCCAAGGCCCGTGCATGGAGTCGGCCACGGCATAGAGGGCTTCGTTACAGGCCCAGCCGGTGGTACCGGAAGTGATCATGTAATAGCGCCCCGCATGCTTGAAGATGGCCGGCGCTTCACGACCCGTCGGCGGTCCAGGACGTTGGAAATGATTGGAGAATTTTCCAGAGGGCTTCAGGTAGTCATCTGTCAGTTCGGCAATCTGCACATGCGTGTGCCAGCCGGATCCAAAGATCACGTACGCCTTCCCATCGTCGTCCTTGAACACCGTCATGTCACGGCTCTCTCCGCCATTTGGACGAAAGCTCTCGATGTATCGAAACGGACCTGCGGGCTGATCGGCAATCGAGACACCCGTGCGGGCGTATTGGTACTTCGCGTCGTCAATGTGGACCCACATGACGAACTTGCCGGTCTTCTCATTGAATACGACCTTGGGCCGCTCGCAAACGCGGCTGGGATGCAGGTCGTGTTGAGCGTCCTCAGGCACGGCCTTCAGTGCCAGTCCTTCGAACTTCCATCGATAGAGATCACGAGAGGAATAGCAGGAGATGCCGATAATGTCGACGCGGTTGTTATTGAGCGTCGGCCCGTCCTTGTTTTCCCCATACCAGTAATACGTTCCCTCGTGGTACAGCACGCAGCCTCCATGAGCCTGAATCGGATGCCCCTCCGTGTCGAGCCATACCTGTCCTGGACGGAACTTATCCGATTCACCGGTGATCTCGGACAGCAACTGGAAAAAGCCTCGCTTGCGCGGCGAGCTGATCGTCCAATCGACAGGCACGCTCTGGTATCCGTCCTGAAAAGACTCGTCGGCCTGGCGGAAGTCAAAGTATCCCCACCCGGCGTACTCTCCAATCGCGGCCGTGAAGTTGTTCTGCGGCTTGTCGAAATCGAAGTGATCGTCCTCATTGAACAGGATCGGCTTGGGTGTGTAGCCGGGCACCTGCCGCGTGCGCTGAACCATCCGGGCAATCTTCTCCGGTACACTCACTCCGTTTC
>CAYVDY010000995.1:0-1530 GCA_964450255.1 uncultured Candidatus Solibacter sp.
GTCATCACCCTACCGGCATACCGGATCAGCGTCGTAAGCAGTTTGTATTCGATCGGCGTCAGGTGAATTTCTTTCGCCGAGACAAACACCTGTCTCCGTCCGAGATCCACTTTCAGATCGCCGAGGGTAAACACCGGTTCGGCTGGCTCTCCAGGCGGTCCTACGATATGCCGAAGCGCGGCACGCATCCGCGCGAGCAGTTCGTTGACTCCGAACGGCTTGGTGACATAATCGTCAGCACCCAAGTCGAGTGCGGCAACCTTCGCCTGTTCTTGCTCGCGCGCCGACAGCACGAGAATCGGGATGGTGGACCACTCCCGAACTTGCCGAATTACCTCGGTCCCATCAACATCGGGAAGGCCCAGATCGAGCAAGATGATATCTGGATTTCTTGCCTTCGCCTGAGCAAGCCCGTCTGCTCCAGTGGTCGCCTCATAGAGGCGGTAGCCATGGGCGGGCAAGGAGGTACGAAGAAATCGGCGGATCTCCGCTTCATCTTCGATAAGCAGAACGGTCGCCTCGTGAATGGCCATGATAAGTCAGGGTCCTTCTATCCCCTCACACGACCGGATGGCGTTCGGCCTGCTCAGGTTCGACAGTCGGCTGAGCCTGCTCGATCGGAAGAGTGAACCGGAACAGAGCGCCGCCACCGGGGCGTTTTTCAACCCAGATGCGCCCGCCATGAGCTTCGATGACGCCCCGGCAAATCGTGAGGCCAAGCCCCACACCCCCCTCACGGGCCGGACCAGCCCGATAGAACTTATCGAAGATGCGCTGCTCATCCCCGGCTGGAATCCCGGGCCCTCGATCGGCGATCCCAAAAACCAGTTCGTGATCGGAGGCCGTTGCAGACAGCTCAATGGCCGCGGAAGGAGGGGAAAACTTCAGGGCATTCTCAAGCAGATTGACCAGGACTTGTTCCATCAATACACCATCCGAGAGCACGAGCGGCAGGTCTGGAGAGAAATCAGTACGTACATGATGTCCGTTCAACCGACTCTCCAAGCGTGTCAATGCCGCTCCGACGATTTCTTCGAACGGGTGCCATTCTTTTTGTAATTGGACTGCGCCTGATTCTAACCTCGTCATGTCCAATAAATTTCGCACCAGCCGATCCAGCCGATGCGCCTCATTATAGATAGACTTCGCCAACTCATGACGGGCTGCGGGGTCAAACTGGTCTTTTTCTTCAAGGAGACCACTGGCAGCTCCGGTAATCGTCGCCAGGGGGGTCCGGAGGTCGTGGGACACAGAACTGAGGATGGCATTGCGCATCCGTTCTGTCTCCACCGAGACGTGCGCCTGCTGCGCTTCTTCCGCCAAGCGGGCACGTTCCAATGCAAGAGCTATCTGGTTAGCCAGGATTTCAAGGAGATGCAGTTGCTCCGGATCCAGGAAACGCGTCGCGAGGGTTGGACGAACCGCCAACACGCCGATAGGACCTTTTGATCCAACTAATGGTAGATACAACGCACTGGCGCCAGGCAATGTATCACTGCCCAGGCCTGCCCGCTCGCCATGATCGAAGAC
>CAYVDY010000996.1:0-1530 GCA_964450255.1 uncultured Candidatus Solibacter sp.
GAAATAGCAAAGCACTTTGAGAGATTGAGCGAGACGCTCTACGTTTACTCGTACAAGTAGTTTCCCTAGCGGTATGGGGTGACAAGAACAGAACAACAATGGACAAGAAGTTGCAGTTGAGTCTCGCCTTGATGAAGGCATGAACGGCAGCAATGGGCATATTCTGTTGAAAAACACCTCATAGAGGACGGCGCGAGGTAGAATATGCATAACGCATATTTCACCATGGGTGCCGTGATGATGGGTCAGCAGAGCGGGAATCAGGATCGGCTGTTTTACTCATTCAATCTCGAAGACTACGTTCCTCAGAACCATCTCTTGCGCGGCATCGACCAGTGCCTCGATCTGGGCGGACTGCGCCAGCACCTGGCCAGTCACTACAGTCATACCGGGCGTCCTTCGATCGACCCTGAGTTGATGATCCGGATGCTGATCGTCGGCTACTGCTACGGCATTCGTTCGGAACGACGCCTGTGCGAGGAGGTTCAACTCAATTTGGCTTATCGCTGGTTCTGCCGGCTGGGTCTCGAAGAGGCCGTTCCAAATCACTCGACATTCTCGAAGAATCGACTTGGCCGATTCCGTCAGAGCGGAACCTTTCGTTGGATATTTGACGAGGTGGTGCGTGGCTGTATGGCCGCCGGTCTTGTCCAGGGCGAAGGATTTGCGGCGGATGCCAGCATTGTGGCGGCCGATGCCTGCGGCCAGCAGGGCATCCCCAAGGGCGAACCGCTGCAGTGGGGCGATCCCGCAACAAGGAGTCACGCGGTACGCGAGTATCTGAACGCCCTCGATAGCGAGCAGCCCGGTACGCCAGCCTCCCGCAAGATCTCCCTCAGCGATCCCCAATCCCGCTGGACAGGCGCAGAAGGCGGCGTGCCGTATTTTGCCTACTCGACCAACTATCTGATTGATACCGCCCACGGGGTGATTCTCGACGTGGAAGCGACGCCGGCCTACCGAACGGCAGAAGTGGAATCCACCAAGCTCATGATCGACCGTGTCGAATCACGCTTCAGCCTGATACCGGATCGTCTGATTGCCGATACCGCTTACGGTGCCGCGCCGATGTTGTCCTGGCTGGTCGAAGAGAAAGGCATCGAACCCCACATCCCGCTGTGGGACAAGTCGGAGCGCCATGACGGCAACTTCCCACGCGATGACTTCCAGTGGGATAAAGCCGCCAACGAGTACTGCTGCCCGGCAGGTAAAGCGTTGCGCTGCGACTGGCGCCAATTCAAGATCCCGCGCACGCGCATCACGAAGGCCGACACGATCCTGTACAAGTCACGGCAATCCGAGTGCGCGGCATGCCCCTTGAAAATGCGTTGCTGTCCGAATACTTCATTTCGCAAGATTGCCCGCAGCATCCATGAGGCGGCGCGCGATGTGGCCCGCCAGGTTGCCACGACCCCCGAATATCAACGGCCACGCCGTGAGCGCAAGAAGGTCGAGGTGCTCTTTGCTCACCTCAAGCGGATTCTCAAACTTGACCGACTCAGGTTACGGGGACTCTCTGGCGCAACCGAT
>CAYVDY010000997.1:0-1525 GCA_964450255.1 uncultured Candidatus Solibacter sp.
CTCCACGCTGACCAAGCGCGTCGCCGACTACACCGAGATCGAACCCGCCGACATCACAGCCGTCGCAGAGCCTCAAGGCCTCCGAGAGCCGTTTCGCCGGTCCTCTGGGCAAACAACCAATTTCTGCAAGCAGGACACAAAGATAGTCGGCCAAGAACGCGTTGTCCTCGGCCACCAAGACGCTCCGCCCCCGGAGCATCTCGGCAGATGCCGTGCTGTCCATGTTGACCCCATTTCCCAACAAACCCGCACCATCCTTTGCACAAGTTGGGCCGATTCCAAGTGACCTTTCTTCCTCCTCTTGAAAATTGTCTGATATCGTGCCTGTGGGAAGGATAAATTCCTATATAATGCAATATAGGAACATGACATTCCGTTGGGGGAGGGAATGGTCTGTGCCATCACAAAGTTCGGCGCCCCCTGCTAGGGCCCGGCCGCCGGTTATTCTCGTGGCTGAAGACGAAGGACTTTTCCGGGAGCTCCTGGTTGGCGAGCTGGAGGAGGCCGGCTACCATGTGTTGTCGGTGGCCAGTGCGGATGATGCGATTCGAATGCTCGCCGGCCAGCCCGTCGATATCGTCTGTTCCGATGTTCAGATGCCCGGCACGATGAACGGGATCGGCCTGGCTCGCTGGCTTCGTCAGTTTCATCCTCGGATCAAGACCGTTCTCTTCTCGGGCGACAGCACAGCCTACACGGACGATTTCGGTCCTTTTCTCAGGAAACCGTTCCTACCGACTGAGCTTGCCGAGGCAGTCCGCCAGTTGCTGTCTGCAAAGAGCAGCTAGAAAGTTCCTCGATCGGCCGCTTCGGGCTGGCGGGCATTTGGTCGCAGCGAGGGCTTTCGTTGGCTCGGGCATGCGCCGCTAGCGCGTGACGCGTCACTTTTTGATTACGCCTTGGTCACTTGATCGCGGCAAAGCAAGGCTGTTGAACAGGAGCGTCGGCGGCGTGACGAGTTTCGGACAAAGCCAAACCTCGCGGCCCCCTCGCGGGACACACCGTCCTTACTTCACTGTCAGTAGCGCGAGAGCATCATGCGCTCATGAGGCTTGCCGGTACTGCTAGCGGTATGACCAAACGGTTCCGCCGGGGAACTCGCGTTGCCGTCATTGACGGCGACGTGCGGTTCATCCAGGACCGCACGCTCTACGGCCGAACCGGGGACGTCTTTGCCTGGGCGTGCGTGGCCCTGACCCTGCTCGTTGCCTTCGCCGCGTGGAGTGCCGCGCGGCCAGCAACGTCTTCGCGGTAGAATTGCAGGAAGGCGGTCCGTTCCGTCTATCCCAAGGAGGCACACAGTGGCACTCGAACTGGACGCTCTTATCCGCCGCCATGACGAACTCGGCAAGCGCTGCCTCGATCTGCGGAGTTATCTTTGAGGCAGCCCACCCGCACGATGAGATCGCCAGGCTCGAGGCGCGGGTCGCTGAGCCGGATTTCTGGAAAGACCAGGCTGAGGCCCAGAAGGCCCTTCAGCGCCGGCGGCGTCTGCAAGACGGTTGCGAACTGCCCGAAGCCCTGG
>CAYVDY010000998.1:0-1523 GCA_964450255.1 uncultured Candidatus Solibacter sp.
CGAGGATGTTGAGGGCGGGACCGTAGGAAGAGGGAGCCATGTACTTGGCCCTGTCGGCCCAGGAAGTGAGGGGAATGGTCGCGAATTCGGGATCCTTGAGCTTGCCCCAGACAATCTTCACGGTGTATTCATCGACCTTCTCCACCGAGAGAATGGTGCTGAACATGGATTTTGAGCTCGATTTGGGATGATGAAGGATGCGGTTGAAGGAGAACACGACATCGTCCGCGTTGAAGGCGTTCCCGTTGTGGAATTTGACGCCCTTGCGCAGCTTGATGGTGTAGGTCGTCCCGTCCTTGGACACGAGACCGTTCTCGACCGTCGGGATTGTTTCCGCGAGGCCAGCATAGAACTTAAAATCGGGTGTCATGTTGATCAAGGTTTCGTTGATCTCGCGCATGACCTGGGCTTCGTTCAGGGTCGTGTAGATGTTCGGGTCAAGAGGCTGGGGTGCGGCCGCGAGGACGAATACGAGGGTGTCCGCGTCCCTGTTCCTCAGCGCCGGTCCCTTTGCGCCCTGGGCGAATACGCCGGGGCAAAGGAAAAGCGCAATGAAAAGAATAGCCATCAACTTCTTCATGTCCGTCTCCTCCATAAAAACAGTGAATCTTCAAGGCCGCTACGCAGCCTGTCGTGTGCAATCAGGTAAACGCGGCGAACTTTCCGCCGAGCATGGCCACGGCGTGGATCATGCGATAGATATCCCTGAAATCGCCGCTCTCATAGGTGACTGTCCTGCCCGATACACGCTTCAGACCGGGAATGACGGCCACGGCATCGGCGATGACGGTGGAAACCATTTCTATCTGGAGTTCGGTGGAACAGGAGGGCGCCTTGGGCATGAAATCGGCGATCCGGTCGAGTGCGGCCGCAGCCACCGCGACAAACTCCGGCTCGAGCCTTTCGGGCGCGTACATTTTGCCCGCGAAGCGGCCGATTCCTTCCTTCGTGCGGACGTAGAGGGGCATCGGCGAGAAGCGGCCCTTCAGCTGCTTTTCGAGGACGTTGTCCCCCGAGATAAAACAGACCGGTACGCCGTAGAAGCCGGCAAGTCTGGCGTTGATTTCCGTTTCTCCAGCTTCCGCTCCGTTCAGCTTGATCCTGTAAATGCAGGAAGCGGAGTAGGAGTGGTCCATCATGCCCTTCTCCGTCCCTATCGATGCGTGGTAGCCGACAAGGAAAAGCCCCGCGTAGCTTTCGTCCAGACCTTCGAGCATGTAATACATGCGGGGGTAACCCCGAACCATGGTCACGCGCGGGTCGCCGAAGCCTTTGAAGGGTATTCCCTCGCCCCGGGCATGGGAATCGCAGACGCAGATTTCATCGATTTCGCCGTTCCGGGGAGAAGCGGCCAGACCGCGAAGGATCCAGGAAACTTCGTTCCAGGCGCGCTCGTAGTTCGCCGTCCTCGCCGGCCCCTCGAGGTCGCTCCAGGATGTGGTGCCATGGATTCCCTCCATGTCGACCGAAATAAATAGCTTCATGGCTGCTCCGATATCTGATGTATGGCCGCGTACCCGTTT
>CAYVDY010000999.1:0-1516 GCA_964450255.1 uncultured Candidatus Solibacter sp.
AGGTCGGCCTGCCGCTGCCGCTCCGCCTTCTTTTCCTGCTGCGCCAGCTTCACGGAAACCTCCGCCAGCACCTGCGCCCGGATCTCATCCGCCGACACCGGATGCGCCACGGGTTGGACTACCACCGGGGGCGCCGCCTGCTGCGCTACCTGCTGCACCGGGGCCGGCACATTCACCACCTGCGGCCGCGTCACCACGCCGTGCGCCAGAATCGCCATCGAGAGCATCGCCGCCGACGCAAACCCCAGCTTCGGCCCGGAGCTCAAAAACCGCTGCCACCACGACGGCTCAAATACCGGATCCGAAACAAACGAAATCCGCCGCGGCACGGCCATCACCGGCAGCCGCTTCATCGCCGTCATCGTCAGACGGATCGACTCCAACTCCTCGCCACACGCGGCGCAGGTCAGCAAATGCTCTTCCATGCGCCGCCGGTCGGGAGCCGTGATCTCGCCCAGTGCAAAACCCTTCCAATCGAATTCCTGACACGTCATATACTGCCCTCCGCGCCTCGCACCACCGGCGCCAGAATCTCTTTCAACAACTCCAACCCCGTATACACCCGCGACTTGATCGTCGACGCCGGACACTCCAGAATCTCCGCGATCTCGTCGAACTTGAACCCTTCATACACTTTCAAAATCACCGCTTCCCGCTGCTCTTCCGATAACCGGTTCAACGCCGACTCCACCGCCAGCGTCACCTCCACCGGCGCCATCCGCCCACCCTGCGAGCCGCCCACGGCCCGATCCACCAACTCCGCTTCCGGCTTCCGCCGCCGCAGATGGCTGATCGCTTCGTTGTGCGCGATCCGGTACAGCCACGGCCCGAACCTTCCGGCATCATCCAGCCGCGCCAGATTCTGGTAGGCCTTCAGAAACGTGTCCTGACTCACGTCCATGGCGTCTTCCGGGTTCGACGTGAACCGGTAGAGATAGTTGTAGATCCTCGTCTCCCAACGGGACACAAGTGCGTTGTAGGCATCCACCTGGCCCTTCCGGGCCCGTAACACCAAATCGCGATCGTCAACTTCTCGGAATATCAATCCGGATCCTTTTCGTGTCTTCTCTTCAGACGCACGCCATCCCCAAAAAGTCGAACCCACCCCCTAACAGTACCGCCAACCAGGCAACCCGCCCACTCCAACCTTTACCCCAAATGATAGAATTAAGGTTCTTTAGGGCACTTTCGCACCGGCCGCAAGGGAGTACCTCGCTTGGACTCGCTCGAACCCGATCCGCTGACCCCTCTCTCAGCCGAGGACCTGCCGCTCGCCGAAACCGGCAAGACCCCGCCTTCTTTCATCGTCGGCGTCGGCGCTTCCGCCGGCGGGCTCGAAGCCCTTGAAATCTTCTTCAGCCGCCTGCCCCCCGATTCCGGCCTCGCCTTTATCGTCGTCCAGCACCTGTCCCCGGACTTCAAATCGTTGATGAGCGAGCTTCTCGGCCGCCACACCGAGATGCCCTCCTACCGCCTCCGCGACGGCATGAGCGTCGAAGCCAACTCCATCCATCCC
>CAYVDY010001000.1:0-1513 GCA_964450255.1 uncultured Candidatus Solibacter sp.
AGCAGGCCGAGCTTGCGTCTCGCGAGAGCGTTTCGCATGGACGGCTGGAAGATCATCACAGAAAAATCGACTGCCTGGGTTGTGAAGATGAACGAGAACGAGGTGGTGGCCTACACGCCGCAGTGCACGCACCTCGGCTGCGCCTACCACTGGGAGGAAGGCAAGGGCGAGTTCCTCTGCCCCTGCCACACATCGAATTTCTCTCTGGATGGCAAGGTCCTGAACGGCCCGGCGCCGAGACCGCTGGATCGCTATCAGGTAAAGCTGCAGGGTACGCGCGTGATGATCGGGCCGCAACAGCCGCCGCAGAAGGGAGCCTGATCCATGCGCCGTATTATCGACAACA
Organism: uncultured Candidatus Solibacter sp.; assembly: GCA_964450255.1. Taxonomy (GTDB): domain Bacteria; phylum Acidobacteriota; class Terriglobia; order Bryobacterales; family Bryobacteraceae; genus Paludibaculum. The sequence continues at coordinate 347 of CAYVDY010001000.1, forward strand.
CTGTGGAGTGGCTGGAAGATCGCACCGGGGCTCCTTCCGCGATCCAGCATTTTCTGAATGAAGAGATTCCGGCCTCATCGGGTTGGCACCAGGTATTTGGCTCCATCGCCATGTTCCTGTTCATGACGCAGGCGTTCACCGGCATCATGCTGGCCCTGAACTACGCCGCCACTCCGGGCGAGGCGTACAACAGCCTGCGCTACATCATGAACGAGTTGACCGGCGGAGCGTTGATCCGCGGACTGCATCACTGGGGCGCGTCGATGATGGTGATCGTCGTGGTGCTCCACATGGTGCAGGTGTTTCTCTGGGGCGCGTACAAGAAACCGCGCGAGGCCACGTGGATGGTGGGTGTGGTGCTTCTGCTGTTGACGCTGGCGTATGCGCTCACCGGCTATCTGCTGCCCTGGGACAACCGGGCGTACTGGGGCACTGTGGTCACCACGCAGATTGCAGCCAGCGCCCCGGGCGCGGGCCAGTACGTTCTGAGGCTAATGGGCGCTGAGAACGGAGTTGGCGTGGTGACGTTCGCGCGCTTCTACGCCGTGCATGTTTTGGTATTGCCTCCGCTGACCATGCTGCTGATCTTCCTGCACGTCTATCTCGTGCGGCGGCACGGCGTGGCGCCGGCGCCGGGCGACGAGCTCAAGCCGAAGCAGAAGTTCTATCCGCGGCAGGTCGCCAGGGATACGATGGCGATCTTCGCCGCGTTTGCGATCCTGTTCACCCTGGCCGTGGTGGCCAGAGCGCCGCTGGGCCGCCTGGCGGATCCGACCGACTTGAGCTACATCCCGCGGCCTGAGTGGTATTTCCTGTTCCTGTTCCAGTTGCTGAAATACTTCGAAGGTCCGCTGGAGATTCTCGCCAGCATCGTCCTGCCAACCATCGGCATCGGCCTGTTGTTCGCCCTGCCTTTCCTGGACAGGAGTCCGTTGGTGCGCGTCACGAAGCGCACGATGGCGTTTGTGACGGTGGTGCTCGCCGGAGTGATCTGGGGTGGATTGACAATGGCCGCCATGCGGTCAACGCCGCCGGAAGCCGCTGCAGCCGACAACGCCGGCCCCAGCGAATGGCGCGAATTATCGCCCGAGGAACTGGCCGGAGTCGGATATTATCAGGCGGAGAAATGTGCGGCGTGCCATGCGCTGGGTCTGGCCGATGAGGGCA
>CAYVDY010001001.1:0-1510 GCA_964450255.1 uncultured Candidatus Solibacter sp.
GAACGCGAAGATCCGCATCAGCGCCTACGACTCTTCGATCTTCGGCACGCTCGAAGGCAAGGTGAAGCGCGTGGGTGCCGACGCCCTGGTCGACAAGGAACGCCAGGAGTCCTACTTCGAAGCGATTCTGGAAACCGAGCGCAATTACCTGGGCGACGCTGCCGAACGCCTCACCATCTCCGCCGGCATGGCCGCCGACGCCAGCATCCTCACCGGTAAACGCACTCCGATGGCATACCTGCTCAAGCCGGTGATCAAGACGCTGGACAAGTCTTTGCGGGAGCGGTGAGTGAACAGCCTGTGGCAACCTCTGCGCCTTTTCGCGGCTGCTTGTTGCGTAGGTCAGGCGCTGGCCGCGCCCCTGCCCGCCGTGGTCACCCAGGTTCTCCAGAGTCATCCCGACATCCGTTCCTCGCAGGCCCTGCTGGACGCCACGGAAGCGCAGATTCGCCAGTCCCGCTCGGATTTCTTTCCGACTGCCGGTTTGAACTTCCGACGCGCCGACGCCACTGACTCGCAAAGCGGGGTTTCCGTCGATCGCACCACGCAACGCGGCAACGCCATGATGCGCTGGAATCTGTTCAGCGGCCTCGGCGACACCTATCGCCTGCGTTCCGCCGGATTCAACCGCGACGCCGCGGTTGCCGACCTCGACGACGCGCATGAGCGCATCGCTCTGGAAGTCACCGAGAACTATGCCGAAGTGGTACGCCTGCGCCAGCGAGTGGAGTTGGCCGACGTCGAGATCAAGGAATTCGAGGCCCTGCGCGAAACGGTGAAGAAGCGCGTGGAAGCAGGCCGCGTGTCGCCCGCCGATCTCGACCAGATCCAGTCCGACCTGAGCCGCGTCCGCAGCCAGCACAGCCAGTTGCGCGGCCAGTTGGGCGGCAGCGAATATCGCTTCCGGCAACTCACCGGACAGCCACCGGCGAACCTCTCGTCGCCCTGGCTGGAAGCCCCCGAAAACGCGCGTGGCCTGGAGCAGTTGCAGAATCTCCTGCCAAGCGAAAACCCGCGCCTGCGCGCCGGCATGCAACGGGTGGCGGCACGCGGCGCCGAGGTTTCCGCGGCGCGTGGCGCGTACTGGCCGACTCTGGATCTGGAACTGAACTACCGTCTGCGCGCTGACATCTCGCCTCCCCCCATCACCGATACCGAGCACTCCTCCCAGATTTCCCTGAACCTCGAGGTTCCCCTCGGCGGCAAGACCTTCGCGCGCGTGGACGAGGGCGTGGAGCGCGAGAAAGCGGCTCGGGCCGCAGTCGATTCCCTGCAACTCAACCTCTCCAGCGATCTCGGTGCGCTTTATCAGGAACTGGCCGAAGCGCGAGCGATCCAGCCGGAACTCATCGAGCGGGTGGAAACCACCAGTCGCGTTTACAGGGCCTATCTCCTGCAGTTCGACGCCGGCAAACGTTCGCTGTTGGATGTCGCCACGGCGCAGAACGATCGTTTCGCGGCAATGAGCGACGTAATCGACAACCGCAATCTGCAACTGGTCGACCAGGCG
>CAYVDY010001002.1:0-1501 GCA_964450255.1 uncultured Candidatus Solibacter sp.
TGCTAGCCTTCCAAGCTGGAGTTGCGAGGCTGCGTCGTTGCAAACCGCGACCTTCTCGACATTCACGCGTCGGCCCGAGGCCTCCGTGATCTCGATGAAGGCGTAGATTGCCAGATCGTTGTTGAACCAACTCTGACCGATTGCCGTGACCGTCCCGGAAATTGAAAACAGATCCATGATTTTGCTCGCCAAAGTTTACAGCGCAACGTTATACGCTCAGACGTGTATTATACGTTAAAGCGTGTAGCTCAATTCCACTGTAAATGCATCATCCTGTTGGATGAAGCGGCGAAATCCTGCACATACGAAGCGGCTGCTTGCACGCAATCTCCGCCGCTTGCGACACGAGAAATCATGGTCGCAGCATGACCTCGCCCACGAAGCGAAGGTACGGCAGGCCCTTGTCAGTGCACTGGAGATCGCGAAGGCCAATCCCACGCTGGAATCGCTGGACAAGATCGCCGCCGCTCTCGACGTGGACGTAGCCGATATGCTTACGTCCCAAGATGGATCGAAACGTGCGATAACGGCATAGCACCGCCGTCCTTCCCACGCCCGCGCCTCACCATGCGAAACTGTTGGCGGCAAACGTCCGTCCATTGCGCGAAGGAGCTCCGTTGGGCGTCGGGCAATCCGCCGCAGAAAGCCGATGCGGACGATGCGACCGTAGCCCCGGAAACCCCCAATGCCAACGCAATCCTGCCGATCGTTCCCGCCTGGCCAGCGGACCGCCTCATGGAACGCGTAAGCCGAGCCATGCCCGGCCGCAACGACCGCATGGGGCCCGCGCGACAATATCGGTTATGAACCAGTCGAGAAAGCCTGACAGAATGTCGGGGGACCAATCCCGTTTTGACCGCGCTCGGTTGCCAAACCTCGCCCGGTCAACGGTCGCGCATGGAATTGAGAGGGCCCCCTTTCAAAAAGGGGACGCATTTCCTCGCGCATGGAGATTGAACTCAGGGTCGGAAGTAGCCCGGGCTCGGGCTGCCGGCATTGCCGATGCCGAAGGCGATCTCGCAACTCTTCCACGTCCCATCGGTTCGTTCGCCCATTCGATCCTTCCTGACCCCTCCGAAAGATAGCTTCTGCTTCCAGTCTGGTGCCACACCGGCTGGCATACGGGAGGTCGGCAACAGATGGGCCGAGCGGCTAATCCTCGGTTCTTCGGCGGACCTGGCGGGCCCGGTCCATAAACGCGAGCACGTCCTTGTTTGCCTGGGCGCGCGGGCCGGCGGTCGAGCGCTTCGATGGCATTGAGAGCGCCCGGGATTCTGCATCGTCGGCACTTAGCCGAGACGTCGTGCTTCTGTTTCGCGGTGGTTGCCCAGCCGAAAGGCTTCTCGGCCCCTTCGGCGACTTCCGATGCGAACTGACAGGCTGCGGCGGGTCGGGTCGTGTTGGAAGGCTGGGGTGGTCTCTTGATTCCGGAACGTCAACGCGTTTGCGCCAGACCGTGGAAGACAGCGTGCCGATACTGAGGGGCTTTCCGCGCCGGCCG